>NZ_CP047289.1:349166-698333 GCF_018279165.1 Falsirhodobacter algicola
GAGGGCACCGCCCGCGTGACCATCGGCGACGAGGTGAAACTGGTGAGCGAGAACCAGTCCGTCTATGTCCCCCTCGGCGCCGTGCACCGGATGGAGAACGTGGGCAAGCTGCCCATGGTCCTGATCGAGGTGCAGACCGGCGGCTATCTGGGCGAGGACGACATCATCCGCTACGAGGATGTCTATGCCCGCGGGCAGGTCGCCGCGCAGTGACGCTCAGCCTGCCGCGGCGTCCGCGCGGCGGCAGGCCAGCATGATGACGATGGCGCAGACGATGATCCATTGCATGTCGTTCTGCATCATCAGCGTGCTTTCGGTCAGGTTCATGAACAATACCTGACCCAGCAGCACATTGGGCCACAGCCATCCATCGCCGGGCCGCGACAGATGCGCATGAAGCGCCCGGCGCAGCGCCTGCACCAGCACATAGGCCAGCATCCCCCCGCCCAGCATCCCGATGTTCAGCAGCACCTCGCGGTAGCCGTTATGCGCATGGGGGGCCTGCCAGCCGATCGCGTACCAGATCTGCCACGCGATGGAACTCGCCTCCGACCACAGCGCCTGATAGCCGTAACCAAGGAGCGGGCGCGCCGCGATCCGCAGGTCCACCTGATGCCACAGCGGCACGCGCCCCGTCAGCGTCGCATCCTTGCCCAGCGCCTCCAGCAGCGGCACGAGGAAGGCCCCGAGGAACAGCAGCACCAGCGCCGCCACCGCCAGCGCCAGCAGCAGCACCAAGGGTCGCCACATGCCCCGGCAGCGCAGCAGCAGCCGGTGAAAGCCGATCAGCGCCAGCCCCACCATCATCGACATCAGCCCCGTCCCCGACCGCGAGAGCACGAGGCAGACGAGGCTGACCGTGGCCAGCGCGGCCCCGCGCGCGCGAAACCCGCCCTCGCGGTCGAGGGTCATGGCAAAGCCCGCCAGCGCCCCGAGCGAGGCCGCCCATCCCAGCACGTTCTTGTGCAGGAAGATCCCCCGCAGCGCCCCGTCGGCGGGCACCGCAAGATGCGGCGCGGCCACCAGCAGGCCGAGGCTTCCCACCATGCACAGCCCCAGAAGGCTGCCGATCAGCCACATCAACTGCCGCGGCGTGCAGCGCACCGCCAGCACATAGGACAGAAGCAGCGACATCACGAGCGCCACCGTCCGCCGCAGGCTGAGCGAGGGGTTGATCGACCAGACCACCGACATCACCGGCAGCGCCGTCAGCATCAGCAGCGGCAGGCTGCGCTGGGCCGCCGCGATGATCTGCCGGTGATGGCGCACCGCCAGCGTCAGCGTCACGGCATAGACGGGCAGGGTCAGCAAGCGCAGCATCGCGCGCGCCCCCGCCGTCAGATCGCCGTCCGAGGCCGCCGCCAGCATGGGAAACAGCGCCCCCGACTGCAACGCCAGCGCAAGCCAAAGGGCCGCCATCTCGGCCCGGCGCAGGCCGATGCGCAGCGGGGGGCGCGTCGTGTGCAGCGCGATCGTCATGCCGGAACCTCCGTCTGCCGGGAACGGGGCAAGCATAGGCCCCGGAGCCGCGCCGCGACACGCGCCGGATCGGTCAGCCCCTTTCGCCGAGCGGGGGGCGCCCTTCATCCTTTCGGACGCGTCATCCCCCCGCGCCGCGCCTTTCGGCCCGGTTCCGGCCCGCCGCCCGCGCCGTTACGATCCGGGCCGACCATCAGCGGCAGGATAGGCCTATGACACAGCCCCGCATCAGCGTGCTGATCAACAACTACAACTACGGCGCCATGCTTGGCCGGGCGATCGACAGCGCGCTGGCCCAGACCGGCCCAACGGCCGAGGTGATCGTCGTCGATGACGGCTCCTCGGACGGATCGCGCGCCGTGATCGAGGGGTATGGCGCGGCCATCACGGCGATCTTTCAGCCCAATGGCGGGCAGGCCAGCGCGATGAACGCCGCCGTCCGCGCCAGCCGGGGGGAGATCCTGTGCTTTCTGGACGCGGACGATTGGTGGCGCGCGGGCAAGACGGCCGCCGTCGCCGCCGCCTTCGACGCCGATCCGGCGCTGGGGCTGGTGTTCCACCGGCTGGTGCCCACCGCCTCGGACGGGCGGATCGTGAACCGGCCGATCCCGCGCACCCTCTGCGAGGGGGATCTGGCACCGCGGATGGCGCGCTCGGGCGGGGTGTGGCCCTTCCCGATGACCTCGGCGATTTCGGTGCGCCGCTCCGCTTGGGATGCGGCCGGCCCGATCCCGGAGGGGTTCCGCATTTCCGCCGATGCGTGGCTTGTGGGGATCATCCCCTTCCTGCGCCGCGTGCGCGCGCTGCCCGAGGTGCTGGGCCATTACCGCATCCACGACAACACTTGGCACCGGGCCGATGACGCCGCGATGCTGCGCCGCCGCATGGACCATTGGGCCCGCACCGTGACCGAGACGAACGCCTTCATGGCGGGGCAGGGCCTGCACTGGCGGCTCGATCTGGCGGATCATTTCCCCCACCGGCTGGCGGGGGCGCGTCTGGCCCGCATCCGCGCGGCGCAGCGGCTGACGCTGCTGGCGCATGGCCTGCGTTTCGGCGGAGAGCCCCATCCCCTGCGCCGGGGCCGCGATGCGCTGCGGGTGCTGCGCGCCCGCCCGGTGGATGGCGCGGCATGAAGGTCCTGCTGATCGCCCCCGGCCCGCAGGATCACGCCATCGCCGTCGCCAACGGCCTCGTCGGGCAGGCCGAGGTGATCTTTGCCGTCCCGGACCGCCATTACCGCGATCTTGCCGGATGGATCGACCCGGCGATCGAGCTGCACCGGCTGAACTGGCCGCGCACCCGCTCGCCGCGCAACCTGTCGCTGCTGGCGGCACTGACGCGGCTGGTGCGGCAGGTGCGCCCGGACATCATCCATGTCCTCAGCAATACGACGCTGTGGCTGGGGGCGGCGGTGCCGCTGTGGCGGCGCATCGCGCCGGTGGTGGTGACGGTGCACGATGTCACCGTGCATCCCGGCGATCGGGATACCGCGCAGCTGCCCGATTGGGGGGCGCGGCTGATGGTGCGCGGCTCGGACCATGTGGTGGTGCATGGCGAGGCGCTGCGCCGCGCCGCGATGGCGCGGTTCGCGCGCCCCATGTCCGAGGTGCATGTGCTGCCCCATCCCGCGATCACCCGCTATGCCGATCTGGCGCGGGGCATGACGGCCCGGCCCGCCGGGGCGGGGCTGCGCGCGCTGACCTTCGGCCGGATGTTCGCCTATAAGGGCATCGACGATCTGATCCGCGCCGAGGCGCTGCTGGCGGGGCGCATCCCCGGTCTGCACATCACGCTGGCCGGGCGGGGCGACGATCCGGGCGCGCTCTGCCATCTGATGGGCGATCCCGCCCGCTATGACATCCGCGCGCGCTTCATCCCCGATGCCGAGGTGGCGCAGCTCTTTCTGGACTGCGACGTGGTGGTTCTTCCCTATGCCGAAGCCTCGCAGAGCGGGGTTCTGCCCGTCGCCGCGACCTTCGCCCGCCCCCTGATCGTCACCGATGTCGGGGAATTGGGGGCCACGGTCCGCGATCACGGCATCGGGCTAGTGGTGCCGCCGCGCGATCCGGCGGCGCTGGCCGAGGCGCTGGCGCGGCTGGCGGCGGACGATGCGCTGCGGGCCGGTCTGGCCGAACGGGCGGGGCGCTTCGCGGTGGGGCCGATCGCCCCGGCGCGGGTGGGGGCCGCGACCTGCGACCTCTACGCCCGCATCCTGCAAAGGCGCATGTCGCCTGACCGAAAGGACGTGCCCCATATCGGGCGGCCGAATTGAGTTCGGCGGCCGTCCCGCCGAAGCTTGCGACCGAACCGCTCTGCCACAGGACGCTGCCATGCAAGTTCCCGCCTATCGCCTGTCCGGCCCCCCGCCCGCCGAGGAGTCCGTCCGCCACCATGTTCCCGGCGGGTGCGAGGATGGCGGCGGCATCGGCAGGCTGATCGGCTATGTCGTCGAGGCCCAACCGGTGGAGGGCACGCATCTGGTGCAGGACACGCGGGGGCCGCGCTGGCGTCCGCTGCCCTCGGCCCTGAGGCTTGGGGCGGCGATCCTTGCCTTGGCGGGCGACCGCATCCGTCATCCGGGCCGGGTGCAGCATATCCACATCGCCGGGCGCGGCAGCACGGCGCGCAAGCTGATCCTGACGGCGGCGGCGCGGGCGCTGGGAAGCACGCATCTGCTGCACCTGCACGATTTCGATTACGCCGCCGATTTCATCCGCCGCCCGGCATGGCAGCAGCGGCTGATCCGCCACATGTTCCGCCGCGCGGACCGCGTGGTCGTGCTGGGCGAACGGGACCGCGACACCGCGCTGGGCCTCTTGGGCGTTCCGGCGGACCGGGTGAGCATCCTGCGCAACTGCGTGCCCGATCCCGGCCCGCCGCCCGCACGGCCCGATCACCGGATGTGCCGCATCGTGTTCCTTGGACAGCTCGGCCCCCGCAAGGGGGTGCCGGAACTGCTGGCGGCGCTGGCCCATCCCGCGATGCAAGGCGTGCCGTGGCGCGCCACGCTGGCCGGCGGCGGCCCGGTGGAGGATTACCGGACCGAAGCCCGCCGCCTCGGCCTTGGCGAGCGCGTGGCCATGCCCGGCTGGCTGACCGAACCGCAGACCCGCGCGCTTTGTGCGGGGGCGGACATCCTCGTTCTTCCCTCGCATGGCGAGGGGATGGCGATGGCCGTGCTGGAGGGGCTGGCCCATGGGCTGGCGGTGGTCACGACCCGCGTCGGCGCCCATGGCGACGTGCTGGAGCATGACCGCACCTGCCTCTTCGTTCCCGTCGGCGATGCCGAGGCGCTGGCCGCCACGCTGGCCCGGCTTGTCCGCGATCCGGCGCAGCGCCGCCGCATCGCCGAGGCGGGCCGCGCCCTTTATCTGTCCGACATGGCGATCCACGGCTATGTCCGCCGCCTGTCGGACCTTCACCGCGACCTTGCGGCCCCACGTCACCTGCAGGGAGATCCGGCATGAACGACCAATTCCACCCCCGCAGCCGCGCCGACCGTGCGCGCATGCGCCTTGCCCCGCCGCCGCCCCTCCTGCGCGAGGGGGAGACCGAGATCGATTGGCTGCAACTGGTGCGCATGGTGCGCCGCCGCCTGCCGCTGATCGCGGCGCTGACGGCGGGGCTGACGGTGCTGTCGCTGCCGCTGATCCTGTCGCAGGTGCCCGAATACGCGGCCCGCGCGCGGGTGATCCTGTCCCAGCCGCTGCCGGCGACGCTGTCGACCGATCCGAACGATCCGCGGCCCGCCGGCCTCGACATCAGCACCGAGATGGAGCGCCTCAGCGCCCGCAGCACCGTCGAGGCCGTGGTGGCCAAGATGAACCTTGCCGACAATCCCGATTTCGCGGCCCCCCCCGAAGAGCCGGGCCTCGTGCATCGCGCGATCGCGGGGGTCCGGGGGCTGTTCGGCGGCACGGTGGAACCGGCGGCGGATCCCGATCTGGCCGAAGCGGCGCTGCAGAGCTTCTACGAACGGCTGTCGGTGCGGCGCGTCGGCGATACGGGCGTGCTGGAGGTCGGCTTCACCGCGCCCGAACCCAAATTGGCGGCCGATGCGGCCAACACGCTGGTGCAGACCTACGCCACCCTGCGCGACGATCAGCAGCAGGCGCGGCTGACCTCGGCCTCGTCTTGGCTGGAGGCGCGCATCGCCGCCCAAAGCGCGCGGCAGGACGCCGCCCGCACCCGCGCCCAGACCTTCCGCCAGACCCACAATCTTGGGACGGAGACGACGCCCTCGCCGGCGATGCAGACCGTTTCGGCGCTGACCCAGCAGCACGACCGCCTGACCGAGGAGCGCGCGACGCTGACCGCCACGCTGGCGATGATCGGCACGGCCAGCGCCTATCCCGCCACCCCCCTTCCGGGCGAGCCCGAAACCCTGACCACCCTGCGCGCCCAATTCCAGCGTCAGCAGCAGGAGGAGGAGCAACTGCGCAGCCGCTACGGCGACAGCTATGGCGGGGCGGTGCAGGCGCGGGGGCAGAGCGCGCTGACCCGCGATCAGATCGCCCGCGGCGTCGATGCCTATGCCGAGGCGATGCGCTCGCGCCTGTCGGGCCTCGATGCCGAGACGGAGGCGGTGGAGGCCCGGCTGCGCGATGCACGCGCCGGCCTGTCGCAGCAGGGAACGGCGGAACTGGAGATGGCGGGCCTTCAGCGCGATCTCGATGCCGAAACGCAGATCCTCTCGGGCCTCGAACGCCAAGCGCGGCTGATTCAGGCCGAGGCGAGCCTGCCGGTCGTGCAGGTGGAGGTTCTGTCCCCCGCCATGCCGCCTTCGGGGGCCGAAGGGTATGGGCGCAAGGTGTATCTGCTGCTGGCGCTGATGCTGTCGGGCTGTCTTGCCATCCTGTGCGCCGCGATCCTCGAGGTGATGGACCGCACGGTGCGCAGCACCGATCAGTTGCGCGGCGCGGCCGACATCGCCCCTGTGGGGATGCTGCCCGCGCTGCCGGGGCGGGGCGATCTGCTGGCCGCGATGCGCCAGCGCCCGCTTTCGGCCTTTGCCGATGCCCTGCGCGGCCTGATGCTGACGATGGAGGTGTCGAGCGGCGGGGCGATGCCGCGCAGCCTTCTGGTGACATCGGCGCGGGCGGGCGAAGGGGCCTCCACCGTGGCCTCGGCGCTGGCGCTGGCGCTGGCGGCGGGGGGGCAGCCGGTGCTGCTGGTGCAGATCGAACGCGCGCCGGGGGCCGAGCCGCCGCCCGCCGCCGGGATCGACCGTCTGCGCCTGAACGAGATGCCGTCGCAGGCGGGGCTGACGGCGCTTCTGGACCGGGCGACGCAATCGGGCAGCATCCTGATCCTCGATGCGCCGCCGGTCCTGTCCTCCACGGCGGCGCAGCATCTGGCGGGAATGGCCGATCGCAGCCTCTTGGTGGTCCGCTGGGCCGCAACCCCGCGCCGCCTCGTGGAACTGGCGGCCGAGCGTCTGGCCCTGACGGGGGGCGAGCGTGTGCTCTGCGCGCTGAACGCCGTCGATCTGGATCACCATGCCGGCTACGGCTTCCGCGATTCGGTCATCACGGCGCTGCCGCGGCGGGCCTGAGGTCCGCCCCTTCGGGGGGGGACTTGGCCGATCGGATGACCCGCGAGGTCGAACGGCGATCTGAGCGCCGCGCGCCCCCGCCGTTACACTTTCCCGCAGATGCCGCCCGCCCCATCCGGGCGGGCGGCGATCATCAGCCAATCGGAACGGGAGATGTGCGACATGCAGAAGACGGCACTGGTGCTGGGTGCGGGCGGGTTCATCGGGGGACACCTCGTGCGGCGCCTGAAGGACGAAGGGTTCTGGGTTCGCGGCGTCGACCTCAAGCGCAACGAATTCGCCCCGAGCGCGGCGGACGATTTCCGCCTCGGCGATCTGCGCGAACAGGATTTCACCCGCAGCGTCGTCGATCGGCGCTTTGACGAAGTGTATCAGCTGGCCGCCGACATGGGCGGGGCGGGATACATCTTCACCGGCGACAACGACGCCGACATCCTGCACAACTCGGCCACGATCAACCTCAACATCCTCGATGCGCTGCACAAGACGGGGGTGGGCCGGGTGTTCTACTCCTCCTCGGCCTGCATCTATCCGGCGCGCAACCAGCTGGATCCGGACAACCCCACCTGCACCGAGGCCAGCGCCTATCCCGCCGATCCCGACAGCGAATACGGCTGGGAGAAGCTCTTCTCCGAACGGCTCTATGCCGCCTATGCGCGCAATTTCGGCATGGTGTGCCGCGTCGCCCGCTATCACAACATCTTCGGGCCGGAAGGCACATGGCAGGGCGGCAAGGAAAAGGCCCCCGCCGCCCTGTGCCGCAAGATCGCCGAGGCCGAGACCGGCGGCTCCATCGAGGTCTGGGGGGATGGGGTGCAGACGCGCTCGTTCCTCTATATCGACGAATGCGTGGAAGGAACGCTGCGGCTGATGCGTTCGGACTTCGCGGGTCCGGTCAATATCGGCTCGGAAGAGATGATCTCCATCAACGATCTGGCGCGGCTGATCACCGACATCTCCGGCAAGACGCTGCGGATCGAGAACATCCCCGGCCCGGTCGGCGTGCGGGGCCGCAATTCGGAAAACAGCCTGATCCGCGACAGCATCGGCTGGGCCCCGAGCCAGAGCCTGCGCACCGGGCTGGAACGGACCTATGCGTGGATCGACGGGCAGGTGGCCCAGCAGCCCGCCCGTACGGCGGCCTGAGGGGTGGTGCGGGCGGTCGGACTCGAACCGACAAGCCGAAGCAAGGGTGTTTAAGACCCCCGCGTTTACCATTTCGCCACGCCCGCGCGCCATCAGCCCTAGGGCCGGGCGCGGCGCGAGTCAATCGCGCCCGCGCCCGGCGAATCCCCCTCGCTTTCGGGGGCGGAATTGCTCATCCTGCATCGCATGTGCCGATGCAGGAGTATGCCCATGCCGATCGTTCCCGTCATCCTGTGCGGCGGTTCGGGAACGCGGCTGTGGCCGCTGTCCCGCAAGAGCCATCCCAAGCAGTTCACCCATCTGATCGGCGACGTGACGCTGTTTCAGGCGGCGGCGCTGCGCCTGTCGGGGCCGGATTTCGCCGCCCCCCTGATCGCCACCAGCGCCGAATTCCGCTTCGTGGTGCAGGATCAATTGGCGGAGGCGGGAATCGCCCCCGATGCCATCCTGATCGAACCGGATGCACGCAACACCGCCGCCCCGGTTCTGGCGGCGGCGCTGCATCTGGCGGCGCGCGATCCCGATGCGGTGATGCTCGTCTCCCCCTCCGATCATGTGGTGGAGGATGCGGAGCGTTTCGCCGCCGCGATCCGTGCAGGGCTGGAGGCGGTGGCCGAGGGGCGGATCGTCACCTTCGGCATCGCCCCCGACCGGGCCGAGACCGGCTATGGCTGGCTGGAACTGCCGTCCCCTCCGGGCGATGCCGCGCTGCCGCTGACGCGGTTCGTGGAAAAGCCGGACCGCGCCACCGCCCGCGCCATGCTGGAGGAGGGACGCTTCTTGTGGAATGCCGGCATCTTCCTTGCCCGTGCCGCCGATCTGCTGGAGGCCTATCGCCGCCACGCCCCGGCGCTGGTGCCGCCCGTGGCCGAGGCGTTGGAGGGGGGCAGCGCCGATCTCGGCTTCTTCCGCCTTGCCCCCGGCCAATGGGCGCAGGCGGAGGCGATCTCCATCGACTATGCCGTGATGGAAAAGGCGGCGAACCTGTCGGTGGTGCCGTTCCGCGGCGGCTGGTCCGATCTGGGCGGCTGGGATGCGGTGTGGCGCGCGGGGCAGGCGGATGCGGCGGGCGTCGTCACCTTCGGCCCCGCCACCGCCATCGACAGCCGCGACACGCTTTTGCGGTCCGAGCATGAGGGGCAGCGCATCGTCGGCATCGGACTGGAGGGGATGATCGCCGTCGCCATGCCCGACGCCGTTCTGATCGCCCCGATGGACCGGGCGCAGGATGTGCGGCTGGCCGTTTCGGCGCTGAAGGCCGAGGGCGCGCCGCAGGCCGAAACGCTGCCCCGCGATCACCGCCCTTGGGGCTGGTTCGAATGTCTGGGCAAGGGGCCGCGCTTTCAGGTGAAGCGGATCGTGGTGCATCCGGGCGCGTCCCTGTCCTTGCAGAGCCATTTTCACCGGGCCGAACATTGGATCGTCGTCGAGGGCACCGCGCGGGTGACGGTGGATGGCGAGGTCCGCCTCGTGACGGAGAACCAGTCGATCTACGTCCCCCTCGGCGCGACCCACCGGATGGAGAATCCGGGCCGCCTGCCGATGGTGCTGATCGAGGTGCAGACCGGCGCCTATTTGGGGGAGGACGACATCGTCCGGCACGAGGATGTTTATGCCCGCGGACCGGGTGCCAAAGGGTGATCTGTGGCGACCCCGGAAGGAATCGAACCCTCAACCTATCGATTAGAAGTCGATTGCTCTATCCAGTTGAGCTACGGGGCCGTCGCCGTGCTTTGTGCGCCAGCGGCGGCGCGGATGCAAGATCTCACAACATCCGGGTCATGAAGGTGCTGTTGGGATCTTCGGCATAGCTGCCGAAGGGCGGGCAGACGGCGAAGCCGCCGCGTTCGTACAGCCCGCGCGCGGCGGCGAAGCTGGGCTGCGCCCCGGTTTCCAGCGACACTTGGGCGATGCCGTCGGCCGCCGCCTCGGCCAGAAGATGATCGAGCATCAGGCGGGCAAGGCCGCGGCCCCGCTCTTCGGCTAAGATATGCATGGATTTGATCTCGGCATGGGAGGGGTCCAGCCGCTTCAGCGCGCCCATGCCGATCGGGCGGCCATCCTCGCGCAGGACGAAGAACCGGATGGAGGGGGCGGTCAGCCCCTTCGGATCCAGCATATGGTTCGATCCGGGGGGCGTATCGGCATGCATGTCCGCGTGATGGCGTTCCATCAGCAGGGCAAGGTCCGGGTTCAGGGGCGATTCGAGGGCAAAGGTCAGCATGGCGGGCAGATTGCCGCGCCCTGCGTTCCGGCGCAAGATCAGCGCCGCGCGATGATCCAGACCGCGTGCACGATGCCGGGGATGTATCCCAGCAGCGTCAGCAGGATGTTCAGCCAGAACGCCCCGCGCAGGCCCACCTGCAGGAAGACGCCCAAGGGCGGAAGAAGGATCGCGATGATGATACGAACGATGTCTGCCATGACGCTGAGGTAGATCGCGCTCCGCCGCCGTCAATGCCCGATGCGCGCGAGAAAGCCCGTCAGATGATCCGCCAGCGCCTCGGGGGCATCAAGCTGCGGGTAATGGCCCGAACCGCGCATCATCCGGTGATCGGCGCCGATGATCAGCCCGGCGGTTTCGGCCACGAGGTCGGGCGGGGTCACGGCATCGTCGCTGCCCGACAGGACCAACGTCGGCAGGGTCAGCGTGGCGGTGGTGGTGTAGAAATCCGTCCCCTCCATCGCGGCGGCACCGGCGGCGTAATCGGCCGGATCGCAGGCCGCCAGCAGCGCCCGTGCCCGCGCCGCCGCCTCCGAACGCCGGGCGGCGGGGGCGAAGGCGCGCTCGATGATCGGGCCGATCAGCGGCCCCATGTCCGTGGCGCCGGTCTGCGCCGTGCGCCATGCGCGGGTGGCGGGGATGCGCGCGGCGGTGGTCATCAGCACCAACCCCCGCACGAGATCGAGCCGTTTCACCGCCAGCCCCTGCGCGATCAGCCCGCCGATGCCGGCCCCGACCACGACCGCGCCGCGCAGGCCCAGCGCGTCCAGCAGCGCCTCGGCGTCGCGGACGAGCCCGCCCATCCGCCCACCACGCAGATCGGGCCGCAGGATGCGAAATCCCTGCGGCAGCATGGGCAGCACATCCTGCCAGATGTCCGGCCCAAAGCCCAAAGGCGCCAGCAGCACCACCGGCGGGCCGTCCCCATCCGTCCGGTAGCCGATCATCCGGTCCGGCAGCGGCAGCACGGGCATCAGAGCGTTCCGAGCGCGCGGGCGAACATCGCCGCGTCCACATTCCCGCCAGAGGCCGTGACGATCACCGTGTCCGCCTCGGACGGCCGGAAAAGCGCGGCGGCCAGTGCGATGGCGCCGCCCGGCTCCATCACGATCTTCAGATGCTGGAAGGCGAGGGCCATGGCGCGCAGCGCTTCGTTGTCGCTGGCGACGAGGCCGGGACCGGCAAGGCGCTGCAGGATGGGGAAGGTCAATTCGCCGGGGCCGGGGGTGACGATGGCATCGCAGATGGAACGCGCCTCGGCCGGGTTGCCCAACCGCTCTCCGGCGATGAGCGAGCGGGCGGTGTCGTCGAAGAGCTCGGGTTCGGCCGTGCGCACCCGCAGCTTGGAGCCTTCGAGCGCGAGGGCCGTGCCCGCCGCCAGCCCGCCGCCGCCGCAGCAGACGATGACCTCGGCCTCGGTCACGCCCGCCTCGGCGGCCTGTTCGGCGATCTCCAGCCCGCAGGTGCCTTGCCCCGCCACGACCCACGGATCGTCATAGGGGCGGATCATCGTCAGCCCGCGTTCGGTCGCGATGCGCTCGCCGATCTCTTCGCGGCTGTCGGCGTGGCGGTCGTAGAACACGATTTCGGCACCGAGGGCGCGGGTATTGGCGATCTTCAGCGCCGGGGCGTCTTTGGGCATCACGATCACGGCGGGCAGCCCGTGCATCCGCGCCGCCAGCGACACCCCCTGCGCGTGGTTGCCCGAGGAATAGGCGATCACCCCCTGCGCACCCTTCAGCGCCGACACGGCCGACCATCCGCCCCGAAACTTGAACGATCCGGTATGCTGGAGGCATTCGGCCTTCACCAGAATGCGCCGCCCGGCCAGCGCATCGAGCAGCCCCGAAGACAGCAGCGGCGTGCGCCGCACATGGCCGCGGGCGCGGGCGGCGGCGGCTTCGATCATCTCTATATTCATGGCGATGTCCCCTGCTGTCTGGTGCTTTCCCTTGTCCTGACATGCCCGCGCGGCACCGAAAACCCCTTTTCACGCCCCCGAGAGGCACCTTGCCCGCCCGCAGCGATGGGCCTACACCCGCAAACGCGACAGCAAGGGAATGCATGCCATGGCCAGACGCACCGAAACCGATCGCGCGACATCGCGCAAGGTGGGGGCGCTGCGGGCGCTTGTCCCGTTCCTGCGGCCCTATCGGGCGGCGGTGGCGGGCACGCTGGTCGCACTGGTCGTGACGGCGGCGGCCAGCTTGTCGTTGCCCATCGCGGCGCGGCGGGTGGTGGACGGGTTCGGCACCTCCACCGAGCAGCTTCTGGATCAGTATTTCGTCGCCTTCCTTGGGATCGCCGCATTGCTCGCGGTGGGGACGGGGACGCGCTACTACCTCGTGACGCGCCTTGGCGAACGGGTGGTGGCCGACATCCGCCGCGCTTTGTTCGACCGCGTGACGGGGATGAGCCCGGCCTTCTTCGAGAACGTCATCACCGGAGAGGTCATCTCGCGGCTGACGACGGACACGACGCTGATCCTGTCGGTCATCGGATCGTCGGTGTCGATCGCGCTGCGCAACGCGCTGATGCTCTTGGGCGGGCTGGTGCTGATGCTCTTCACCTCGGCCAAGCTGACGGGCCTCGTGCTGCTGCTGGTGCCGCTGGTGGTGGTGCCGATCATCGTGATGGGCCGCCGCCTGCGCGTGCACAGCCGCGAGAATCAGGACCTGATCGCCCGCTCCTCCGGCACGGCCGCCGAGATGCTGGGCGCGACCTCGACGGTGCAGGCCCTGACGCAGGAAGGCGCGGTGCGCGCGCGCTTTGCCGGACTGACCGAAGCGGCCTATGCCTCGGCCAAGCGGCGGATCGGCACGCGGGCGGTGATGACGATGATCGTCATCTTCCTCGTCTTCGCCGGGGTGGTGGGGGTGCTGTGGGTCGGGGCGCGCGATGTGCGGGCCGGCGGCATGACCACGGGCGAATTGGTGCAGTTCGTCATCTATTCGGTGCTGGTGGCCGGATCGGTCGGGGCGCTCTCGGAAATCTGGGGCGAGTTGCAGCGCGCTGCGGGCGCGACCGAACGGCTGGTGGAACTGCTGGACGCCGAGGACAGCGTGGCCGATCCGCCCATGCCTGCGCCCCTGCCGCGCCCGGTGCGGGGGGCGATCGTGTTCGACGATGTGCGTTTCCACTATCCCCAGCGGCCCGGCCAATCGGCGCTGGACGGGGTGACGCTGCGGGTGGAACCGGGGCAGACGGTGGCGCTGGTCGGCCCGTCCGGGGCGGGCAAGACGACGGTGCTTCAGCTTCTGCTGCGGTTCTACGATCCGCAGGCCGGGGTCATCAGCATCGACGGCGTGGAACTTCCGACGATGGCGCGGGACGATTTCCGTCGCTCCATCGCGCTGGTGCCGCAGGATCCGGTGATCTTTGCCGCCAGCGCGCGCGAGAACATCCGCTTCGGCCGCCCCGACGCGACCGACCCCGAGGTGGAGGCCGCCGCCCGCGCCGCCGCCGCGCATGATTTCCTTGCGGCGCTGCCGGACGGGTACGATACGCAGGTGGGCGAACGGGGCGTGATGCTGTCGGGTGGGCAGAAGCAGCGCATCGCCATCGCCCGCGCCATCCTGCGCGATGCGCCGATCCTACTGCTGGACGAGGCGACCTCGGCGCTGGATGCCGAATCCGAGGCGGCGGTGCAGCTTGCGATGGACCGCGTGGCCGAAGGGCGCACCGTCATCGTCATCGCGCACCGGCTGGCGACGGTGAAGAAGGCCGACCGTCTGGTGGTGATGGATCATGGCCGCATCGTGGCCGAAGGGACGCATGACGGGCTGATCGCCGAAGGGGGGCTTTACGCGCGGCTGGCAAAGCTGCAATTCACGGCGGAGTGAGGAGAACAGAGGGAGGGGCCGATGCCCTTTGCCACCCGTGCCGACCGCGAGGCGATCGAGGCCGAGGGCCCTTGGCCGCCGCAGGACCTGCCGCGCAGCATCCTCGATGCGCTGGATCGGCGCGCGGGCCCGCATCCGGCGCTGTCCTTTCAGCTTCTGTCTCACCCCACCGCCCGCGCCGTCACATGGAGCTGGCAGGACCTGCGCGACCGTTCGGTGCAGGCGGCGAACCTGTTTCGCGCCCATGGGATCGGGCCGGGCGATACGGTGGCGCTGGTGCTGCCCAATGCCCCCGAAACGGCCGCCGCCCTTTTGGGCGGGATGATCGCGGGCGTCGCGGCCCCGATCAACCCGATGCTCGGCAGCGATCAGATCGCAAGCCTTCTGCGGGAAACGGGGGCCAAGGTCGTCGTCACGCTCAAGGCCTTTCCGAAATCCGATATCGCGGCCAAGGTCGCCGAGGCGTTGGTGCATGCGCCGCAGGTGCGCACCGTGCTGGAGGTGGATCTCCTGCGCTGGCTGGCCCCGCCGCGGTCTTGGCTGGTGCCGCTGCTGCGCCCGCGCCATGCGGTGCGCCACCGCGCCCGCATCCTCGATTTCGCGGATGCCCGTGGCATGCCGAAGGTGCTGAGCTTTCCCGATCTCGGCACGGACCGCGTGGCCGCGTGCTTTCATACGGGCGGCACGACGGGGATGCCGAAGCTGGCGCGCCACCGGGTATCGGGAATGCTCTATAACGGCTGGGTGGGGCAACGGCTTTTGTTCCGCCAAGAGGACGTGATCCTGTGCCCGCTGCCGCTGTTCCATGTCTTTGCCGCCTATCCGGTGATGATGTCGTCGCTGATGACGGGGGCGCATGTCGTCCTGCCGACCCCGGCGGGTTTTCGCGGCGAGGGGGTGTTCGACAACCTCTGGAAGCTGATCGCGCGGTGGCGCGCGACCTATCTCGTGGCGGTGCCCACGGCGCTGTCGGTGCTGATGCAGCGGCCGGTGGATGCGGATCTCTCCAGCCTGCGGGTCGTCTTCTCCGGCTCGGCCCCGCTCCCGCGTGAGCTGTTCACCCGCTTTCGCGCCGCCGCGGGGGTGGAGGTGATCGAGGGCTATGGCCTGACGGAGGCGACCTGCCTCGTGGCGGCCAACCCGCCGGACGGGGAAAAGCGCATCGGCTCGGTCGGGCTGGCGATGCCCCATGCCGAGGTGCGGATCGACGAAGGGCAGATCACCGTGCGCAGCCCCGGCACGCAGGGCTGGCTTCCCACCGGCGATCTTGGCCGGATCGACGCGGACGGCTATATCTTCATCACCGGGCGCGCCAAGGATCTGATCATCCGCGGGGGGCACAATATCGACCCGGCCGAGATCGAGGAGGCGCTGATGGCCCATCCTGCCGTGGCGATGGTGGGCGCGGTCGGCCAGCCCGATGCCCATGCGGGCGAGGTGCCCTGCGCCTATGTGGAACTGGTGGCGGGGGCGGCGGTCGGTTCGGCGGAGCTTCTGGCCTTTGCCCGCGCCCGCATCCGCGAACGCGCCGCCGTGCCCCGTCATGTGGAGATCCTGCCCGAGATGCCCAAGACGGCCGTCGGCAAGGTCTTCAAGCCCGACCTGCGCCGCCGCGCCATCGCCCGCGTCTTGGACGGCGAACTCGCCGCCGTCGGTGCCCGCCTTCTGCGCGTGGAGGAGGATGGCGACCGCGGCCTCGTGGCCGTGATCGCGGGCGGGCCGGGGGCCGAGGCGGTGATGGCCCCCTTCGCGCTTGCGTGGCGGCGCGGTTAGGCCGCCGAGCCGCCGATGGTCAGCCCGCCGATCATCAGCGTCGGCTGACCGACGCCCACCGGCACCCATTGGCCGGCCTTGCCGCAATTGCCGATGCCGGGATCGAGCGCCATGTCGTTGCCGATGGCGCGGATCTTTTGCAGCGCGGTCGCGCCGTCGCCGATCAGGGTCGCGCCCTTCACCGGCTCTTGCACGCGGCCGTTGCGCACCCGGTACGCCTCGGTGCAGGAGAAGACGAACTTGCCGTTCGTGATGTCCACCTGCCCGCCGCCAAAGCCCACGGCATAGATGCCGTCCTTCAGATCGGCCAGAATCGCGCCCGGATCGGCACTCCCGCCCAGCATGTAGGTGTTGGTCATGCGCGGCATGGGGATATGGGCGAAGCTCTCGCGCCGCCCGTTGCCGGTCGGGGCCACGCCCATCAGGCGGGCGTTCTGACGGTCCTGCATATAGCCGACCAGAATCCCGTCCTCGATCAGCACGTTGCGCGCCGAGGGCGTGCCTTCGTCGTCGATGGTGAGGGAGCCGCGCCGGTCGGGCAGGGTGCCGTCGTCCAGAACCGTCACGCCGGGGGCGGCGACGCGCTGGCCCAGAAGCCCGGCGAAGGCCGAGGTCTTCTTGCGGTTGAAATCGCCCTCGAGGCCGTGGCCCACCGCTTCGTGCAGCAAGATGCCGGGCCAGCCCGCCCCAAGCACCACATCCAGCACCCCCGCCGGCGCGGGCACGGCATCGAGGTTCAGCGTCGCGATGCGCACCGCCTCGTGGACGAGGGGCTTCCAGTGATCCGGGGCCATCAGTTGCAGAAGGCCGTGGCGCCCGCCGCCGCCCATACCGCCGGATTCGCGCCGCCCGCCGCGTTCCACGATGACCGAGATGTTCAGCCGCGCCATGGGGCGGATATCGGTCAGGCGCAGGCCCTCGGGGCGCAGGATCTCCACCTCCTGAAGGCTGGCCGACAGCGTGGCGGACACCTGCACCACGGCAGGATCGAGGGCGCGGGCATAGGCGTCGATCTCGCGCAGAAGGTCGATCTTCACGGCGAAGGCCGCATCCGCCACGGGATCGGTCGCGGCATAGAGGTGGCGGTTCGTGCCGGGCGGCGGCGGGGCCAGCGTGCCGCCGCCATCGCCCACCGCAAGGCGCGCGGTTTCCGCCGCACGGATCAGCGCCTGTTCGTTGATGCGCGTGGAATGGGCATATCCCGCCACCTCGCCGCGCACGGCGCGCAGGCCGAACCCTTCGGAGGCGTCGTAGCTGGCCGTCCTGATCCGGCCGTCATCCAGCACCAGCGCCTCCGAACGGCGGCGTTCGAGGAAAAGCTCGCCATCGTCGGCACCGGCCGTGGCCGCGCGCAGCGTCGACAATGCCGCCGCCTCGTCCAGATAGGTGTCGAAGGGGCGGAAGGGACTGTCGGTCATGGCATCCTCTGGTCGTGGGCTTGCCTCTCGTATATGGTGCCGGGGCGGGGTGGCACAACAAGCCTTGGGCGATATGTCCAATGGCTGAGCCGCAGGCCCGCCGCTATGTCCCGCCCATACCCCCCGGAGGAGCACGATGAGCGACATCCGCAGTTTCGAGGCACAGACCGCGCCGGCCGACTGGTTCGCGCTGCTGAAACCGCGCGTGATGACGCTGGTGGTGTTCACCGCTTTCGTCGGGCTTTTGGTCGCGCCGGTCGGGGTGAACCCGGTGATCGGTTTCGCCTCCATCCTGTTCATCGCCCTTGGCGGCGGCGCTTCGGGCGCGCTGAACATGTGGTGGGATGCCGATATCGACGCCATCATGAAACGCACCCAAAGCCGCCCGATCCCGTCGGGCCGCATCGCGCCGCGCGATGCGATGTGGTTCGGGCTGGTGCTGGCGGCGGTGTCGGTCGTGATGCTGGGGCTGACGGCGAACTGGTTCGCGGGGGCGTTCCTTGCCTTCACGATCTTCTTCTATGTCGTCATCTATTCCATGTGGCTCAAACGTCTGACGCCGCAGAACATCGTCATCGGCGGCGCGGCCGGAGCCTTTCCGCCCATGATCGGCTGGGCGGTCGCGACGGGCGGCGTGTCGGTGGAAAGCGTGCTGATGTTCGCGCTCATCTTCATGTGGACGCCGCCGCATTTCTGGGCGCTGGCGCTGTTCATGAAATCCGATTACCGCGATGCGGGCGTGCCGATGCTGACGGTGACGCATGGGCGGCGGGCGACGCGGGCGCATGTGCTGATCTATGCGCTGCTGCTGGCGCCGGTGGCGATCGGGGCGGGCTTCACCTCCATCGGCGGGCCGATCTACCTTGCGGTGGCGGTGCTGTCGAACGCGGTGTTCATCGCGGGCTGCTGGCGGATCTGGCGGCGGGACGAACCCGTGGCCGAGGTCGACGGCTACCGGGTGGAAAAGCGCGTCTTCGCCTTCTCGCTGCTGTATTTGGCGGCGCATTTCGGGGCCTTTCTGGCCGAGGCGGCGCTGCGTCCCTTCGGCTACGGGGGCTGGTGATGGGCCGCGACCGGGCGCTCGCGCTCGTGCTGGCGGGGTTCGCGGTGCTGCTGTTCCTGATCGCCCTTGCGAAATTCGCCCCCCTGCCATGATCTTGCCGCCGCTTGCGGGCTGTGCCTAAGGTGGCGCGCGCGATGTGCGGAGGGGATCGTTTGACGGATCGAAGCGTTCTGATGCCCATGACTGGCCTTGCAGGTCTGGTGCTGCTGGCGGCCGCGCCGGTGGCATGGCCGGGCGCGGCCGGAGGGGCCGCGCTGGTGGCGGCGCTGCATCTGTGGTGGGGGCGGCAGGTGCCGCCGGGCGCGCCGGGCTGGCTGCGCAATGCCGCGCTGATCGCGCTTCTGGCCGAGGCTGGGCTGGCGCTCGGCTGGTTCATCCTGTGCCGCAACATGTTCGCCCAACCCATTGACGTTGCGTCCTTTGTTCTGCCGGGCGATGGGGGTCGCCATCTGTCCGCGATCACCACCTTGGCCGCCATCGCCTCGGCCGCTCTGGCGCGGGCGGCGCTCGATGTGCGGCAGGATCGGGGGCCGCTTCTGCTGGTTGCGATCGCCCTCGGGCTGCTGGCGGCGGGGGCGGAGGGCTATGCCCTGCATCTCGGCGCGCCGATCCTGCCGATGGGGCTGCGCCTCATCAATCTGGGGCTGGGGCTGGCCGCGCTCATTGGCTTGCGCGGGGCCGGGCGCACCGCGCTGACGCTGGCGGTGATGGGGTGGATCGGGGTGGCGGGCCTTTGCGCGCTCCTTCAGGCCGCGATGTGGCTCGCATGAGGCGCTGGACCGTCCTTCTGGGGGGCTTGGCGCTGCTGTGCCTCTTTGCCGGGGCATGGCAGGTCCGCGAGGATCAGGCCGAACGCGCGCGCCTCGCCCTTGCCGCCGCCCGCGCCGGGGACATCCCCGACGCCCTGCCGGACGCGCCCGAGCCGAAGCGGGACCTCTACCGCCGCGTGCGCGTGCAGGGCGTTCTGGCGGGCGATGCGGCCTATGTCGCGGTCGATCATCCCACCATGGGGCCGGGCTTTCGCGTGATCCAACCGCTGGAGGTGGAGGGCCGCCGCCTGCTCTTGGATCGCGGGTTCATCTATGCCGCGTGGCGAGGCGATCCGCTGGTGGCGACACGGGTGGAGGTGAACGGCCGCCTCGATTGGCCCAGCGGGATCGGCGCGCTGGCGAACCGCGCGGGGGCCGCGCCCGTGA
This sequence comes from Falsirhodobacter algicola, assembly GCF_018279165.1. Taxonomy (GTDB): domain Bacteria; phylum Pseudomonadota; class Alphaproteobacteria; order Rhodobacterales; family Rhodobacteraceae; genus Falsirhodobacter; species Falsirhodobacter algicola. The sequence goes on from NZ_CP047289.1 coordinate 368,865, forward strand.
TGATCGTGGCGGACACGCCGACGGGCGACGGGATCATTCCCATGCCGCTCGATCCGTCGGTGGGGGCGGGGCGGCACGGGCGGCTCGCCCTTGCGATCTTCGCGCTGGCGCTGGTGCTGGCGGGGATGACAGTGCTGGCGCAGTGGCGTATCAAGCGGCATGACGGAGGACATCTGACGCAATGAAATACATCTCCACCCGCGGGACGGCCCCGGTGCTGACCTTTGACGAAGCGATGATGACGGGGCTGGCCCGCGACGGCGGCCTCTATCTGCCCGAGACGATTCCCGCCTTCGCGGCCGAGGAGATCGCGGCCCTTGCCGGACTGCCCTACGAAGAGGTGGTGTTCCGCGTCATCCGTCCCTTTACCGGCGACACGTTCGAGGATGGCGAACTGCGCGGCCTGATCGCCGCCGCCTACGAGGGCTTTGCCCATGCCGCCCGCGCGCCGCTGGTGCAGCTGGACGCGAACCATTTCCTGCTGGAGCTGTTCCACGGCCCGACGCTGGCCTTCAAGGACTTCGCCATGCAGCTGATCGGTCAGCTGATGCAGGCCGCGCTGGCGAAATCGGGGCAGCGGATCACCATCGTCGGGGCCACCTCGGGCGATACCGGATCGGCCGCGATCGAGGCGTTCAAGGGGCTGGAGAACGTGGATGTCGTCATCCTCTTCCCCCATGGCCGCGTGTCCGAGGTGCAGCGTCGCCAGATGACCACCCCGGCCGAGGCGAATGTGCATGCGCTGGCGCTGGATGGCGATTTCGACGATTGTCAGGCCCGCGTGAAGGACATGTTCAACGATTTCGCCTTCCGCGATGCGGTGGGGCTGGCGGGCGTGAACTCCATCAACTGGGCGCGGGTGCTGGCGCAGGTCGTCTATTACTTCACCGCCGCCACCGCCCTCGGCGCGCCGCATCGGCCGGTCAGCTTCACCGTGCCGACGGGCAATTTCGGCGATGTGTTCGCCGGTTACATCGCCCGCCGCATGGGCCTGCCAATCGAACGGCTGGTCGTGGCGACGAACCAGAACGACATCCTGCACCGCGCGCTCTCGGGCGGCGAATACCGCCCGGACGGGGTGAAACCTTCCATGAGCCCGTCGATGGACATTCAGGTCTCCTCGAACTTCGAGCGGGCGCTGTTCTACGCCTATGACGGCGACGGCGCGGCCGTGGCCCAGCTGATGGCCGAACTGAAGGAGGGCGGCTTCACCATCAGTCAGGGCGCGCTTCAGGCCTTGGGCGAGGCGTTCGTGTCGGGCCGCGTATCCGAAGAAGAGACGACGGCGACGATCCGCAGCGTTCTGGCCCGCACCGGAGAGCTTCTCTGCCCGCACACCGCCGTCGGCGTGGCCGTGGCCGAGGCGCATCTGGGCGCGGTGCCGATGATCACGCTGGCCACCGCCCATCCCGCCAAGTTCCCCGACGCCGTGGAGGCTGCGGGCGCCGTCCGCCCGGAACTGCCGCCGCATATGGCCGACCTCTTCACCCGCGCCGAACGCGTCACCCGCGTGCCGAACGATCTGGCGGCGCTGCAATCCCTCATCCGCGAAAGGACCGGCCGTTGAGCCTTCGTCTCACCACACTCTCCAACGGCTTCCGCATCGTGACCGAGAATATGCCGGGGCTGAAATCGGCCTCGGTCGGGATATGGATCACGGCGGGCGGGCGGCACGAACGCGCGCCCCAGAACGGCATCGCGCATTTCCTTGAGCATATGGCCTTCAAGGGCACGAAGCGCCGCAGCGCCCTGCGCATCGCCGAGGAGATCGAGGATGTGGGCGGATATATCAACGCCTATACCAGCCGCGAGATGACCGCCTACTACGCCCGCGTGCTGGAAGACGACGTGCCGCTGGCGCTGGACGTGATCGCGGACATCCTTCTGAACCCGACCTTCGATCCGCGCGAGATCGAGGTGGAGCGTGGGGTGATCCTGCAGGAGATCGGTCAGGCGCTGGACACGCCGGACGACATCATCTTCGACTGGCTGCACGAAGTCTCCTATCCGGGGCAGGCCTTCGGGCGCACCATCCTCGGCCCCGAGGAGCGGGTGGCAAGCTTCACGCGCGAGGATCTGCGCGCCTTCGTCGCCGAGCATTACGGCCCGGAGCGGATGATCCTTGCCGCCGCAGGTGCGGTCGATCACGACCGGATCGTGGCGCAGGCCGAGGCGCTGGTCGGCCATATGACCGCGGGTCGCGCCTCCGGCACCGAAACCGCCCATTTCACCGGCGGGGAACGGCGCGAGATCAAGACGCTGGAGCAGGCGCATTTCGCGCTCTCCTTCGCCGCGCCGGCCTACCGCGATGCCGATGTCTATGCCGCGCAGGTCTATGCAATGGCGATGGGCGGGGGCATGTCCTCGCGGCTGTTCCAGAAGATCCGCGAAGAGCGGGGCCTCTGCTACACCATCTTCGCCCAAGCCGGCGCCTATGAGGATACGGGGCAGATGACGATCTACTCCGGCACCTCGGCGGCGGATCTGGGCGATCTGACGGGGCTGACCATCGACGAGTTGCGCCGCGCCGCCGATGACATGACCGAGGCCGAGGTGGCCCGCGCCCGCGCGCAGATGAAGGCCGGGATGCTGATGGGCCTCGAAAACCCGTCCTCGCGCTGCGAACGGCTTGCGCGGCTGCTGGCCGTCTGGGGCCGGGTGCCGGATGTCGACGAGGTGGTGGCCCAGATCGACGCGGTAACGACACGCGACGTGCGGGCCTATGGCGGCCGTCTGCTGACCGCGCCCGCCGCCCTTGCGATGTATGGGCAGGTGGGCGACGCGCCGGACCTTGCGGATATCACACGGAGGCTCGCTGCCTGATGCTGGGGCTGCGGCGTTCCCCCCGGATCGAGACGGAGCGGCTGACGCTTCGCCTGCCGCAGCACAGCGATTACACCGGCTGGGCGGGGCTGCGGGCGCGCAGCGCGGAATTCCTTCAGCCATGGGATCCCGTCTGGTCGCCCGACCATCTGACGCGGCGGGCCTTTTCCAATCGGGTGGGCTGGTCGGCCCGCTCGGTCGCCGACGGCTCTGCGATGCCGCTGGTGCTGATCCGGCGCGAGGATCAGGCCTTGGTCGGGGCGATCACGCTCGACAACATCCGGCGCGGCCCGGCGCAGGCCGGCACGCTCGGCTATTGGGTGGGCGCGCCCTTCGCCCGCAAGGGCTACATGCGCGAGGCGCTGCAAGGGCTGACGCATCACGCCTTCACCGTGCTGGACCTCAGCCGTCTGGAAGCGGCCTGCCTGCCGGAGAACGCGGCCTCGCGCGGGGTGCTGGAAAGCTGCGGGTTCAAATACGAAGGCGTGGCGCAGAGCTATCTTCAGATCGCCGGGCGCTGGCGCAACCACGTCCTCTATGCCGCGCTGCGGGGCGATCGGCGTGGACGGACGGGGGCGGGATGAACGACGCAGGCACCACCTTCCTTGCGGCGCTGGAGGCGCGGCTTCCCCCAGATACCCTACGCGCGCCCGAGCCGCGCCATCTGAGCGAGCCGCGCGGCAAGTTTCCGGGCCGCGCCGCCGCCGTGGCCCTGCCGCGCAGCGCCGCCGAGGTGTCCACCATCCTTGCCGCCTGCCATGCCGCGCGGGTGGCGGTGGTGCCGGTCGGCGGCGGTACCGGCCTCGTGGGCGGGCAGGTGATGACGGACGGCCCCCTGCCGCTGCTGTTGTCGACCGAGCGGATGACCGCGATCCGCGCCGTGCACCCTTCGGAAAACGTGCTCGTGGCCGAGGCGGGGGCGATCCTTGCCGATGTGCAGGCGGCCGCCGAAGGGGCGGGGCGGCTCTTTCCGCTCTCGCTCGCCTCCGAAGGGTCGGCGCGGATCGGGGGGCTTTTGTCCACCAATGCGGGCGGGCTGAACGTGCTGCGCTATGGCACCGCGCGCGAGCTGTGTCTGGGGGTGGAGGCGGTTCTGGCCGACGGCTCGGTGATGAACGGGCTGCGGCGGCTGCGCAAGGACAACACCGGCTATGACCTGCGCCATCTGCTGATCGGGGCGGAGGGCACGCTCGGGATCATCACCGCCGCCAGCCTGAAGCTGCTGCCGCGCCCCGCCGCCTATGCGACCGCGATCCTGACCGTGCCGCATCCCGAGGCCGCGCTGGCGCTGCTGGGCCGTGCGGGCGCGCATGCCCCCGGCCTCGTGGAGGCGTTCGAGCTGATCTCCGGCGAAAGCCTGCGCTTTCTGGCCGAGACGATGCCCGACCTGCGCCGCCCCGTGCCAAAGGCCGAGTGGTTGGTGCTGATGGAACTGGGCCTGCCGCCCGGCCTCGACGGCACGGCGCTCTTGGAGGCGATCTTTGCCGATGGGGCGGAGCGGGGGCTGGTGGAGGACGGCGTTCTGGCCCAATCCGAGGCGCAGCGGCAGGACATCTGGACCCTGCGCGAATCGATCCCCGAGGCGAACCGCCGCATCGGCGCCATCGCGAGCCATGATGTCGCGCTGCCGCTGTCGCATGTCGCGACCTTCATCGAGGAGGCGGCGGCGGCGCTGCGACCCTTTGGCATCCGCATCAACTGTTTCGGGCATCTGGGCGACGGAAACCTGCATTTCAACGTCTTTCCGGCGGCGGGCCGGGTGCGGGGCGATTACGCCGATGCCGCGGCGGACATCACGCGCATCGTGCACGATCTGGTGGCCGCGCATGAGGGCAGCTTCAGCGCCGAACATGGCGTGGGGCGGCTGAAGGTGGCCGATCTGGAACGCTATGGGGATCCGGTGAAACTGGCGGCGATGCGGGCGATCAAGGCCGCGCTCGATCCGCATGGGATACTCAATCCCGGCGCCGTCCTGCGGATGTGAAAAGGGCCGCCCCGAAGGGCGGCCCGATCAGACGGCTCAGATTTCGTCCAGCGCGTCGATGGAGGTCTGAAGTTCGTCCTTGGACACTTCTTTCTCCGTGACGGTCGCGCCCGAGACGATGTGGTCGACGACCTTGTCTTCGAAGAGCGGCGCGCGCAGTTGCTGCTGCATCTGCGGGTTCTTCTGCACGAACTCGAAGAAGGCGCGTTCCTGACCCGGATATTGACGGGCTTGGTTCAGAACCGCCTGCGTCATTTCCTGATCGGTCACTTGCACGTCGGCCTTGCGACCGATTTCGGCGAGCAGCAGGCCCAGACGCACGCGGCGTTCGGCCAGCTTCTTGTGCTCGTCCGTGGCTTCGATCGCGCCGTGGTTGTGCTCGTGATCGTCCGGATGCTCTTCGTGATAGAGCTGGTGGGCGATCTGACCGGCTTCGGCCTCGACCAGCGAGGGCGGCAGATCGAAGCTGACCATGCCGTCCAGTTGGTCCAGCAGGGCGCGCTTCAGCACGGCGCGCGAGGCACCGGCATACTCGGCCTCAAGGCGCTGTGCGATCTGGGCCTTCAGGCCAGCCAGATCCTCGGCGCCGTATTTCTTGGCCAGTTCGTCGTCCAGCTCGGCTTCCTTGGGGGCCTTGACCGCCTTCACCTTGCATTCGAACAGGGCTTCCTTGCCCGCGAGGTGCGAGGCGCCGTAGTTCTCGGGGAAGGTGACCTTCACTTCGACATCGTCATCGGCCTTGGCGCCGACGAGTTGCTCTTCGAAGCCCGGAATGAACGAGCCGGAACCGAGCACGAGCGGATAGTCCTCGGCGGTGCCGCCTTCGAACACTTCGCCGTCGACCGAACCCTTGAAGTCGATCACGATCTGGTCGCCGTCCTTGGCCTTGGAGCCTTTGCGACGATCCTCGAAGGACTGCGCGGTGGCCGCGAGGTTCTTCAGAGCTTCCTCGACCGAGGCGTCGTCGGCCTTCACGACCAGACGCTCCAGCGTGACGGAGGAGGTGTCGAGTTCCGGGATTTCCGGCAGGGTTTCGTAGGTCATTTCGACCACGACATCCTGACCTTCGGCCCATTCTTCGCCGCCGACCATCTTGACGTCGGGTTGCAGCGCGGGGCGATCACCGGTCGCTTCGAAATGCGATTTCATCGCACCGTCGATGGCGTCCTGCATCGCGTCGCCCAGAAGGCGCGGGCCGTACTGCTTCTTCAGCATGGCCATCGGCACCTTGCCCTTGCGGAAGCCCTTCATCTCGATCTCGGGCTGCGCCTCGACCAGCTTTTCCTGCACCTTGGCATCCAGCTCGGCCGCCGGAACGGTGATGGTGTAGCTGCGTTTCAGACCTTCGTTCAGGGTCTCGGTGACCTGCATGTGATGTCCTTCTCAAACCTCTCTTGGTGCGGGTGGAGGGACTTGAACCCCCACGCCTTGCGGCGCCAGAACCTAAATCTGGTGCGTCTACCAATTTCGCCACACCCGCAAACCGTCAGGCCGCCCGGATGGGCGGCCCGATGTTCGCAGGCCTTCTAGCAAAGCGCCCCGCCGGATGCGAGAGGAAAAGCGTCAGAGGCCCAGCTTGCGAAAGACGGCGGGCAGGCGGTCCGGCAGATCCTCGGCGATCAGGCCGGGGCCGAAATCGCGCGCCACCTCCACATGCAGCCATGCGGCCGTGGCGGCGGCGTCGAATGGGGGCAGGCCCCGCGCCAGCAGCCCCGCGATCATGCCCGACAGCACATCCCCCGCACCGGCCGTCGCGAGCCACGGGGCAGCGCGGTCATGGCTGGCATGGGCCAGCACGGCGCGCCCGGACGGATCCGCGATCACCGTATCGTGGCCCTTCAGAAGGACGGTGCAGCCCGCCCGCGCCGCCGCCTGCCGCACGGCGTCCGGCTTTGCGAGGGGGGCGTCCGCAAGGTCGGGGAACAGGCGGCGGAACTCTCCGGGATGGGGGGTCAGCACGCAGTGCGGATGCAGCCCCGCGAGATCGGTCTGGGCCAACGCGGTCAGGGCGTCGGCGTCCAGCACCGTGGCGCGATCTGCGCCGAGGGCGGCAGGCAAAAGCGCCGCCGCACGCGCCACCCCAAGGCCGGGACCGAGGCAAAGGGCGTTGGCGCGCGGATCCTCCAGCAGGGCGGAGAGGTCTGCCGCACCCTCCACGCCCCGCAGCATGATCGCGTCCAGCCGCGCCGCATGTTCGGGCAGGGCGTCCCGTGGGGGCAGCAGCGTCACCAGCCCCGCGCCGATCCGCAGGGCCGCCCGCGCCGCCATCCGCGCCGCGCCGCCATGCCCCGCCGCGCCCGACAGCACCAGCGCATGGCCGTAATCGAACTTGTGCCCACCCGTCTTGGCGATCGCCGCAAGGTTTGGATCGCACAGGCGCAGCGCCGCCGTCACCGGAAGGCACAGATCGACGATGTGCAGCGCGCCCGTCGCCTCCGGCCCATCGGCGAGGAAATGCCCCGGCCGCGCGGCCTGAAGCGCCACGGTCAGATCGGCGCGGACCCAAGGCCCGTCGCGCCGCCCGGTGTCGAGATCGAGCCCCGCCGGCCCGTCCACCGCCACGCGCCGCGCATCCGGCCAATCCCCGCCGGTGCCGCCGCCCACGTCGATCACCAGTTCGGGCGGCGCATCCGGCGCCCCCACCGTCACCGCCCAGCCGAGCGCCGCAAGTTGGCGCGCGATCTCGCCGCCAAGGGCGCCATCCTGCGGGCCGGGCCGTATCAGGGTGCGAGGCGGGGCGTGGCGCAGATCGGGCCAATGGGCCAGCACCGCCTCCACCACGGCCATGCCCGGTATTGCCCCGCCGAGGGCAGAGGGAGACCGCCCGATGCCCCCGAATTCAGCAGAAGTGGGAAGCGGTGCCCCGCGTGTCGGCATGGTGTTCGCAATGTGCATAATAAATGTGCTGCCAGATTAAATTTACACCGTCACGCGGCGCTTTTGCATCTTGCGCGCGATCCCCGCCGCCTCCCCAATTGTCGAGGAGCCGTGAAAGTGGTCAGTCACGGAAAACGACAACGGAGAGTCGGCGCATGAAGAAAGTTGAGGCGATCATCAAGCCGTTCAAGCTCGATGAAGTGAAGGAAGCGCTTCAGGCGGTCGGCGTACAGGGTCTCTCCGTCACCGAGGTGAAGGGCTTCGGGCGGCAGAAGGGCCATACCGAGCTGTATCGCGGTGCCGAATACGTCGTGGATTTCCTGCCCAAGGTGAAGATCGAGATCGTCATCCCCGACGACATGGTCGATGCTGCGGTGGAGGCGATCATCGGCGCGGCCCGCACGGAGAAAATCGGCGACGGCAAGATTTTCGTCAGCCCGGTCGAACAAGCCATCCGCATCCGTACCGGCGAAACCGGCGACGACGCGGTCTAATACACGTTTATCACGGAGGGATACGACCTTATGAACGTCCAGGAAGTTCTGAGCCTGATGCAGGACGAGGAGGTCGAGTATGTCGACATCCGCTTTACCGACCCCAAGGGCAAGCTGCAGCACGTGACGCTGGTGGCCGACCTGGTCGACGAAGATTTCTTCGAAGAAGGCTTCATGTTCGATGGCTCGTCCATCGCTGGCTGGAAGTCCATCGACCAGTCCGACATGAAGCTGATCCCCGATCCGGCATCGGCCTATATCGACCCGTTCTACGCCGAAAAGACGCTGTGCGTGCATTGCAACGTCGTGGAACCGGACACGGGCGAAGCCTATGACCGCGACCCGCGCGGCACCGCCGTCAAGGCCGAGGCCTATCTGAAATCCTCGGGGATCGGCGACGCGTTCTATTGCGGTCCGGAAGCCGAGTTCTTCATCTTCGACGACGTGCGCTACTCCGTCTCCATGAACAAGGTCTCGTTCCAAGTGGACGCGATCGACGCGGCATGGAACACCGACACCGTCTACGAGGGCGGCAACACCGGCCACCGTCCGGGCGTGAAGGGCGGCTACTTCCCGGTGAACCCGATCGACGACGCGCAGGATCTGCGCGGCGAGATGCTGTCCACCATGAAGCGCATGGGCATCAAGGTCGACAAGCACCACCACGAGGTCGCCTCCTGCCAGCACGAGCTGGGGATGATCTTCGGCGGGCTGACCGAGCAGGCCGACAACATCCAGAAATACAAATACGTCATCCACAACGTGGCCCATGCCTATGGCAAGACGGTCACCTTCATGCCCAAGCCCATCAAAGGCGACAACGGCACGGGGATGCACGTCAACATGTCGATCTGGAAGGACGGCAAGCCGCTCTTCGCGGGCGACAAGTATGCCGATCTGAGCCAAGAGGCCCTGTGGTTCATCGGCGGCATCCTGAAGCACGCCAAGGCGCTGAACGCGATCACCAACCCCTCGACCAACAGCTACAAACGGCTGATCCCGGGCTTCGAGGCACCGGTGCTGCGCGCCTATTCCGCGCGCAACCGTTCGGGCTGCGTCCGTATTCCGTGGACGGAATCGCCGAAGGCCAAACGTGTGGAAGCCCGCTTCCCCGATCCCTCGGCGAACCCGTATCTGGCGTTCTCGGCGCTGCTGATGGCCGGCCTCGACGGCATCCGCAACAAGATCGACCCGGGCCCGGCTTCGGACAAGGATCTCTACGATCTGCCGCCCGAAGAACTGGCCGCGATCCCGACCGTCTGCGGCAGCCTGCGCGAAGCGCTGGAAGAGCTGGAGAAGGATCACGAGTTCCTGCTGGCCGGTGACGTGTTCACCAAGGACCAGCTTGAGGGCTACATGGCGCTCAAATGGGAAGAGGTCTATGCCTACGAGCATACGCCCCACCCGGTCGAGTACCAGATGTACTACAGCTGCTGATGCAGCCGGGGGTCGCCTGAAAGGGCGGCCCCTTTTCCTTGGGCGCTGCGGTCGGTTGCGGTTCGGGCGGGGGCGGGCTATCCCGGTTCAAACCGCAAAGGAGCCTGATCAGATGCGTGCGTTCGTTTTCCCGGGGCAGGGTGCCCAGACCATCGGCATGGGCCGTGCACTGGCCGACGCCTATCCCGCCGCGAAAGCCGTCTTCGACGAGGTGGACGAGGCGCTTCAGGAAAACCTGTCCGCGCTGATCTGGGATGGCGATATCGACACGCTGACCCTGACGCTGAACGCCCAGCCCGCGCTGATGGCGACCTCCATCGCTGCGATGCGCGCGCTGGAGGCGGAGGGGATCACCGTCGCCGATGCCGATTTCGTCGCAGGCCATTCGCTGGGTGAATATTCCGCCCTTTGCGCCGCCGGCGCGCTGAGCCTGCCCGACACGGCGCGCCTTCTGCGCGCGCGGGGCGCGGCGATGCAGGATGCCGTGCCGGTGGGGATCGGGGCGATGGCGGCGATCCTCGGCCTCGATTTCGAACAGGTCCATGCCGTCGCCGAAGAGGCCGCGCAGGGCGAGGTGTGCCAAGCCGCCAACGACAACGATCCGGGGCAGGTCGTGGTCTCGGGCCATGTGGACGCCGTGAACCGCGCGATGGAGATTGCCAAGGCGGCCGGGGCCAAGCGCGCCCTGCTGCTGCCGGTTTCGGCCCCGTTCCATTGCGATCTGATGCAACCCGCCGCCGCCGCCATGTCCGAGGCGCTGGCCGCCGTCGCGATCGAGGCGCCGCAGGTTCCGGTGGTCGTCAACGTCCGCGCCGAGGCCGTGACCGAACCCGACCGCATCCGCGCGCTGCTGATCGCGCAGATCACGGGATCGGTCCGCTGGCGCGAGTCGGTGCAGTATATGGAAGGCGCGGGCGTCGCCGAGTTCTGGGAGATCGGCGCGGGCAAGGCCCTGTCGGGCATGATCAAGCGGATCGCCAAAGGGGCGCAGACGCGCGCCATCGGCACGCCCGAGGATGTTGCGGCGGCCAAGGCCGCGCTGGCAGTTTGAGGAGGACCACATGTTCGATCTGACGGGTAAGAACGCGCTGATCACGGGCGCATCGGGCGGCATCGGCGCGGACATCGCGCGGGCGCTGCACAAGGCGGGCGCGTCGGTCGCGCTGTCGGGCACGCGCGAGGCGCCGCTGCAGGAGCTTGCGGCCGAACTGGGCGCGCGCGCCCATGTCGTGCCCTGCAACCTTTCGGACGCCGCCGCCGTGGAGGCGCTGCCGAAGGCCGCCGCCGAGGCGATGGGCTCGGTCGACATTCTGGTGAACAATGCCGGGATCACGCGCGACAACCTTGCGATGCGCATGTCCGACGAGGAATGGACGCAGGTGATCGACGTGAACCTGACCTCCACCTTCCGGCTGTGCCGGGGCGTGCTGCGCGGCATGATGAAGGCGCGGTGGGGGCGGATCGTCAACATCTCCTCCATCGTGGGGGCGACGGGCAATCCGGGGCAGGTAAACTATTCCGCCGCCAAGGCCGGGATGGTTGGCATGTCCAAGAGCCTCGCCTTCGAGGTGGCCAGCCGGGGGATCACGGTGAATTGCATCGCGCCGGGCTTCATCGCCACCGCGATGACGGACAAGCTGAACGACGATCAGAAGGGCCGCATCCTGTCGCAGATCCCCTCGGGGCGCATGGGAACGCCTGCGGAAATCGCCGCGGCGACGCTGTATCTGGCCAGCGCCGAAGCCGGTTATGTCACCGGCTCCACGCTGCATGTGAACGGCGGGATGGCCATGCTCTGATTACGCTTGAAAGGGTTTGCCTTGCCCCATAACCCTTGCTATAGCGCGTTTCGAGACCACGGGGGCGCATTGCCACCGGGGCACCCCGTCGCACTGTCGGGACAACCGCCCCTCGGGGCATGACAACTGGGACGGGACCGCTGCTCCCGCAACGAATGAGGAAATGACATGAGCGACATCGCAGATCGCGTGAAGAAGATCGTCGTCGAGCATCTGGGCGTCGAAGAAGAAAAAGTGACCGAGAACGCCTCGTTCATCGACGATCTGGGCGCTGACAGCCTCGACACCGTCGAGCTGGTCATGGCCTTCGAAGAAGAGTTCGGTATCGAGATCCCGGACGACGCCGCCGAAACGATCCAGACCTTCGGCGACGCGGTCAAGTTCATCTCCGAAGCCGTCTAAGGCTTTCGAGCGTGTTTCAGGAAAGGGCGCCCCCAGCGGGGCGCCCTTTTCTCATGCGCGGTAGGCGGCGCTGAGCGTTTCCACCAGATTGTCGGCGTCATAGGGTTTGCGCACCACGGGCACGTCCTGCATTCCGCCCGGCAGCGCCGAACCTTCGTCATAGCCGGTGGCGAAGACGAAGGGGATGGCGCGGGCGCGCAGCGCCTCGGCGACGGGGATCGACGTCTCATGGCCGAGGTTCACGTCCAGCATCGCCAGTTCCACGCCGCCTGTTTCGAGAATCTCCAGCGCCTGCGCGACGTTGCGTGCCAGCGAGATGCGGGTGAACCCGGCCTCCTCCAGCATCGCCTCCACATCCATGGCGATAAGAAGCTGATCCTCCAGCAGAAGGACATGGGCCTCTTCGGGAATGCCGGTGGGGGAGGGTGTGGGAGTGTCGGTGGGCAATGGTTTATCCTCAAAACGTACATGACGGCCGGGAAGCACGAATTCTGCCTCCACGCCGCTCGGGTGGTAATCGATGCGGCTGCTGCCGCCGAGATCGAAGGGAAGGGAGCGTTCCAGCAAGAGGGAGCCGAACCCCTTGCGGTCGGGCGCGATGACGGGCGGGCCGCCGCTTTCGCGCCACGTCAACCGGCATGTCCCGTCGGTAGAGGGGGTCCAGCGGACATCCAGCCGCCCGCCGGGCCGCGACAGCGCGCCGTATTTGGCCGCATTCGTCGCCATTTCATGCAGGATCTGCGCCATGACCGAGAAGCTGCGGCTGTCGAGCGTGGCGCCCGGCCCCTCCAGCCGGATCTCGGACGATCCGCGATAGGGGGAGAGTTCGGCCTGCAGCAGCGCATGGAGCGAGCCGCCGCCATCGCCGCGCATCACCTGATCATGGGCATGCGACAGCGCCTGAATGCGGCCCTTCAGTGCCGCGACATAGCTTTCCAGCGTCCGGCCCTCTTCGACCGGGTGGCCGATCACCGATTTGATGACGGCCAGGATGTTCTTCACGCGGTGGTTCAACTCGTCGTTCAGCACGCGCTGGCGCAGATCGGCGCGGGCGCGTTCCTCGCTAAGGAGTTCGTTGTGCAGAAGGACGATCTCCACCAGCGTGGTGCGCAGGGCATGGGCGGTTTCCAGATCGTCCACGTTCCACGGGCGGCAGCGGCGATGCACGTCCTGCTTCCACAATTCGAAGCTGCGGCGCGGTGTCAGCCGGTCGCCGAAGGGGCCGGTTTCGTACACCTTTTCGGGGTTGCCCGCCCAGACGAGGGTCTGGATCTGCTCGCGCCGGAAGAACAGGATCCAGTCCCGCGGCAATTGCGAGACGGGAACCGCCAGAAGCCCCGCCGCGCGGTCGTGGAAGGATTCGGCGATGGGCAGGTGATCGACAAGGCAGTTCGTCGCCCAGACATCGCCCGCCGCTTGCTGTTCCAGCAGCGGCAGCAGGGTGTCCAGCGCCTCTTCGTCCGGCACGCTGCCGCGGGTGAAGAGGTTGCCGCCGACGCGGATCGCGATGCCGTCGCAATCGAGCAGTTCCGACAGTTCCTCGATCCCTTGGCTAAGGAGTTCGGGCACATCCTGCGACGTGTCCAGCCGCGACAGCCGTTCCAGACGCGCGCGGGTGTTCGCGGCCATGTCCAGCTTGCGCTTGCGCAAAAGCGTGCCGAGATGCAGCGACAGAAACTCGCCGAACATCTCGGCTGCGACGCGTTCGGCCATGGGCAGCAGGCGGGGGCTGTAATGGTGGCAGGCGATCAACCCCCACAGCGCGCCGTCCACGATGATCGAGATCGACATCGACGCCGCCACGCCCATGTTGCGCAGATATTCGCAATGCACCGGCGAGACGGAGCGCAGATGCGCCTGCGACATGTCGAGGGGCGTGCCTTCGAAGAGTTCAGGCAGGATCGGCACCCGTTCGGCCGAGGCGTCGGAGATGAGGCGGATGGTGTTGGCCAGATAGAGCCGCCGCGCCTGCACCGGAATGTCGGCGGCGGGGAAATACTGACCGAGGAAGCTTTCCAGCCCCTCGCGCCGTTCTTCGGCCATCACGCGGCCCGCGCCGTCGGGGCCGAATTCGTAGGCCATCACGCGGTCATAGCCGAGATGCGCCCGGATGAGCTTGGTCGCGGCGGCGATCAGCTCCTCCATGGAGACGATGCCGCCGATGCGGTCCATCATCAGCCGCGTCAGTTGCAGCGGCGGGAAGGGGGTTTCGGTGGCGGGCTCCACCTCCAGAATGGTGGCGGCGCCGTTGCGGTGCAGCGCCATGTCCACCCGGCGGCCCGAGCGCAGCGGCACATCGAACACGAGCGCGGGCCGCGTCTGCGTCAGCGCCACCTCGCGCGCGGCGCGCAGCTGGCGCGCGACGGCGGGGGTGAAGATGTCGTCCAGACTTTCGCCGTTGCGCACGCCCTCGCGCCCGAGGATCTGGGCGCAGTTGGCCGAATGTTGGCGCAGCAGGTCCATGCCGCTGTCGAAGGCGAGCATCGCGCCGAAGGGCTGGATCGTGCCGGGGATGTGGATCGGTTCGCGATCGCAATTGGTCAGGGTGACAGGCTCTGTCATGTCGGTTCCTTGGCGAAGGCGGCCTGCGCCCACTCGAATGTCAGGATGGCGCCTTCGGCGGCGGCATCCGCGTCATACCCCTCGGCCGCCTCCAGTCGGGCGAGGAAGGCCGTCCAGCTGCTGGCATCGCCCGCAAGATGCCGCGCGCCGTGATCCGTCGTCAGCCCCAGCGTGGCCGCACGGCGGCACAGGATCTGCCCGCCGAGCGCCGCCCCTTCGGTGACATAGAGGCAGCCGAGCAGCGCGCTTCCCGTCAGCGGCGGCGCGGGCCGGACCTCCGGCAGCGGCAGGCCCAGATCGGCCATGTCGGCGTTCAGCGCGGGCAGCAGGGTGCGGGGGCGCCAGCCGTCCACCTCCACCCCGGCCAAGGCGGGGTCGATCATCGCGCGGAACCGGTGATTGGCCCGAAGATAGGTGTGGTAGCTGTCGAGGCTGTCGAAGCTGCCGACGGCCATGTCGAGGGCATGATGAACCAAGGCCGTCGCATCGCGCAACCGCCAGCGTCTTTCGGAAAGTCGCCCTGTTCGTTCCATCGTGGCCAAATTAGCGGGAAAGCCCTGCTGCGCAAGGAGGAAATCTGCCCACTGGCGGCGGGCATGGGGCGGCTTATGTTGCAGCGCTCTGCCGCCTTGTGTATCAGGCGGCAAACTCACCGAAAGGAAGTCGTTCATGCGTCGCGTCGTCATCACGGGTCTGGGACTGGTCACGCCGTTGGCCTCTGGCGTGGAGGAGACGTGGGAACGGCTTCTGGCTGGCCAGTCGGGCGCGGGCACGATCACCCGGTTCGATCCGTCGGGCGTGGTGACGAAATACGCCTGCGAAGTGCCGCGCGGCGATGGGACGAACGGCACCTTCAACCCTGACGACTGGATGGAGCCGAAGGACCAGCGCAAGGTCGATGACTTCATCGTCTATGGCATGGCGGCGGCGGCGCAGGCCGTGGCCGATTCCGGCTGGACCCCCGCCACCGACGAAGAGCGCGACCGCACCGGCGTCATGATCGGCTCGGGCATCGGCGGGCTGAGCACGATCGCCGAGACGGCCGTCCTCATCAAGGAGAAGGGGGCCAAGCGCGTCTCGCCGTTTTTCATCCCCGGCTCGCTCATCAACCTCGTCTCGGGGCAGGTGTCGATCCGCTTCGGGTTCCGCGGGCCGAACCACGCGGTCGTCACCGCCTGTTCCACCGGGGCGCATGCCATCGGGGATGCGGCGCGGATCATCGCCTTCGGGGATGCGGATGTGATGGTGGCGGGCGGCGCCGAGAGCCCCATTTCCGAAATCGGGATCGCGGGCTTCAACGCCTGCAAGGCGCTGTCGACCAAGCGCGCCGACGATCCGGCCAAGGCCAGCCGCCCCTATGACGCCGACCGCGATGGGTTCGTCATGGGCGAGGGCGCGGGCATCGTCGTGCTGGAGGAATACGAACACGCCGTCGCGCGCGGGGCCAAGATCTATGCCGAGGTACTGGGCTATGGCATGTCGGGCGACGCCTATCACATCACCGCCCCGTCCGAGGATGGCGATGGCGGTTACCGCGCCATGCAGGCCGCTCTGAAACGCGCCGGGATGGAGCCGTCGCAAGTCGATTACATCAACGCCCACGGCACCAGCACCATGGCCGACACGATCGAACTCGGCGCGGTGGAGCGTCTTCTGGGCGATCACGCGGCCAATGCCACGATGAGCAGCACGAAATCCTCCATCGGGCACCTTCTGGGCGCGGCGGGTTCCGTGGAGGCGATCTTCTGCGTGCTGGCGATCCGCGATCAGATCGCGCCGCCCACGATCAACCTCGACACCCCGGCGGTGGAGGCCAAGCTCGATCTGGCGCCGAACGCCGCCGTGAAGCGCAAGATCGATGTCGCGCTGTCGAACTCGTTCGGGTTCGGCGGTACGAATGCCAGCCTCGTGCTGGGCCGGGTGACCGGCTGATGTGGAAATCCGTCGCCTCGAACGCGCTGACGCTGTTCGTCGTTGTTCTGGTTCTGGTGGCGGGCCTCATCGCGTGGGGGCGGCAGACGTTCTATGAACCCGGCCCGCTGGCCGAACCGATCTGCCTGCGGGTGGACCGGGGCGATTCCACCGCCGTCATCGCCCGCACGCTGCACGGGCAGGGCGCGATCCGCAGCGATCAGGTGTACCGCATCGGCGCCAGCTATACCGACATGGCGGGGCGCGAGAAGTTCGGCAGCTACCTGATCCCGGCGGGCGCCTCGATGCCGCAGATCCTCGAGATCGTGACCACGGGCGGGCAATCCACCTGCGGGCGCGAGATCAACCTTCAGATCGGGGTCTCCGCCTCGCAGATGGTGCTGCGCGATCTGAACCCGGCCACCGGCCGGTTCGAGGAGATCGCGAAATACGATCCCGCCGCCGGCGAGGCCCCGGCCGAATTCGACGGCCCCGAAGACGATCTGCGCCTGCGCGTGACGCTGGCCGAGGGCGTGACCAGCTGGCAGGTGGTGGACGGGCTGAAGCATGCCGATTTCCTGACCGGCGATGTGGAGGACATCCCCGCCGAGGGCAGCCTCGCCCCCGACAGCTATGAGATCGCGGCGGGCGAAACCCGCGCCGATCTGCTGGCCGAGATGGCCGAACGCCAGACCCGCATCCTTGCCGAGCAGTGGGAGAGCCGCGACGAGGATCTGCCCTATGACAGCCCCGAAGAGGCGCTGATCATGGCCTCCATCGTGGAGAAGGAGACCGGCATCGCGAGCGAGCGGCCGATGGTCGCCAGCGTCTTCGTGAACCGCCTGCGTCAGGGGATGCGCCTGCAGACGGACCCGACGGTCATCTATGGCGTGACGGGCGGCGAGGGGATTCTGGGCCGCGGCCTGCGGGCGAGCGAGCTGCGCGCGCGCACCCCCTACAATACCTATGTCATCGACGGGCTGCCGCCGACGCCGATCGCCAATCCCGGCCGCCTCAGCATCGAAGCGGCGCTGCATCCAGCCGAATCCGACTATGTCTTCTTCGTCGCCGACGGTTCGGGCGGGCACGCCTTTGCCCGGACGTTGGAGGAGCACAACGCCAATGTGGCCAAATGGCGCGAGATCGAACGTGCCCGCGGCGAGGAGCCGGAGGGCGGCGTTCAGACCCGCCAGTGATGCGGGGCGCCGGACGGTGCCTTTGCCCGATCTTAGGGCTAAGGGCCTAAAGCTGGGACCATGCTGGATGACATGAAGAACGGCCCGGGGGGAAACCCTCGGGCCTTTTTCGTTCGCGCGTGCGGGAACACACGGCATGGGAGACGCGAGACATGGACAGGGACCATTCGGATGGGGCGCCGCAGGTGGACCTCTTGGCCGAGACGGAGCGGCTTTACCGCGAGGTGGCCGAGGAACTGGCCGTCGCGACGCGCCGGATCGGCGAGGGCGACATGTCCGAGATCGCGAACACGGTGCGTGCGGCCAAGGATCTGCGCGCGGCGCTGCATATGGTGATGGATGAAAGGACACGGCTTGAGAAACTGCGCAGACAGGCGGGAGAGGGCGGCGGAACGGGCATCGACTTGGACGCCGCCCGCGATGAAATCGGGCGCCGCCTCGCTTGCCTTCGCGCCGCAGGATGAGGTGGAGGCCTTTCTTGCGGCGCTGTCGGAGGGGGCGGTGGCGGCGCTGCCGTGGCTCTTTGCCTTCTGGGCGCTGCCCCATCAGCTTCCGCCGCCGGGGGATTGGAAGACATGGGTGATCATGGGCGGTCGCGGCGCGGGCAAGACGCGCGCCGGGGCCGAATGGGTGCGCGCCGAGGTGGAGGGCGCGCGCCCGCACGATCCGGGGCGCGCGCGGCGCGTGGCGCTGGTGGGCGAAACGATCGATCAGGTGCGCGAGGTGATGATCTTCGGCGACAGCGGCATCCTGGCCTGCAGCCCACCCGACCGCCGCCCGGACTGGGAGGCGGGGCGGCGGCGGCTGGTCTGGCCGAATGGCGCGGTGGCGCAGGTGTTTTCGGCGCATGAGCCGGAATCGCTGCGCGGCCCGCAATTCGATGCGGCGTGGGTCGACGAGCTTGCGAAATGGAAGAAGGCCGCCGACACATGGGACATGCTGCAATTCGCGCTGCGGCTGGGCGCGCATCCGCGGCAGGTCGTGACCACGACGCCGCGGGATGTGGCGGTGCTGAAGGCGATCCTGAAAACCCCGTCCACCACCCTGACTCATGCCCCGACCGAGGCGAACCGCGCATGGCTTGCGCCCAGTTTCCTGACCGAGGTGCGCGCCCGCTATGCCGGCACGCGCCTTGGGGCGCAGGAACTGGACGGGATGCTTCTGGAGGATGTGGAGGGTGCGCTCTGGTCCACCCGCGCGCTGGAGGCGGCGCGTCTGGATGCGCCGCCCGTGTTCGACCGGATCGTGGTGGCGGTGGACCCGCCGGTGACGGGCCATGCCGGATCGGACGCCTGCGGCATCGTCGTGGTGGGGGCCGTGATGCAGGGCCCGCCGCAGACATGGCGCGCCGTAGTATTGGAGGATGCGAGCGTGGAGGCCGCGAGCCCCGACACATGGGCGCGTGCGGCGCTGGCGGCCATGGCGCGGCACGGCGCGGACCGGCTGATCGCCGAGGTCAACCAAGGCGGCGATCTGGTGGAGACGGTGATCCGCGGCATCGACCCCATGGTGCCGTTCCGCGCGGTGCGCGCCAGCCGGGGGAAGGCCGCGCGGGCCGAACCCATCGCCGCGCTGTATGAACAGGGCCGCGTGCGGCATCTGCGCGGCCTTGCCCGGCTGGAGGACGAGATGTGCCGCATGACCCTGCGCGGGTATGAGGGCAAGGGATCGCCGGACCGGGTCGATGCCCTCGTCTGGGCCTTGTGGGAGCTGATGGTGGACCCGGCTGCGGGCTGGCGGCAGCCGCAGGTGCGGGGGCTCTGACCCTCCGCGCGGAGGGGTTAAGGGATGTTAACCCTTCCGCCGTAGATTGGCTTCAACGGACAAGGGATGTCCGGGATTTGCGAGACAGCGACGACGGTAGGGCCGCGCATGGGGCGCGGGCCGGTGGCGGCTTGCCGGATGGAGGTGCGGATGTTCGATTTCCTGAAACGGGGCGCGGCGACGGCGCCGGAGGCGAAGGCCTCGGCGACGGGGCCGGTGATCTCGTATCAGAGTTCGGGGCGCGTGGCATGGAGCCCGCGCGACGCGGTCAGCCTGACGCGGACCGGCTTTCAGGCCAACCCGATCGCCTTTCGTGCGGTGAAGATCATCGCCGAGGCGGCGGCGGCGCTGCCGATGATCTGCCAGGATGCGGAGCGCCGGTTCGACGTGCATCCGCTGCTGGAGTTGATCCGCCGCCCGAACGCGGCGCAGGGGCGGGCCGATTTCTTCGAGGCGCTCTATGCGCAGCTTCTGCTGTTCGGCAATGCCTATCTGGAGGCGGTGGCGGGCACGCGCCTTCCGTCCGAACTGCATGTGCTGCGGGCCGACCGCATGAATCTCGTGCCCGGCCCGGACGGCTGGCCCGCCGCCTACGACTACACCGTGGGCGGGCGCAGTCTGCGCTTCGATATGACGGGGGGGCTTCAGCCGATCTGCCATATCAAGACGTTCCACCCGCAGGACGATCATTACGGCCTGTCGCCGATGCAGGCGGCGGCGGTGGCGCTGGATGTGCACAGCTCCGCCTCGCGCTGGTCGAAGGCGCTGCTGGACAACGCCGCCCGCCCGTCGGGGGCGATCGTCTACAAGGGCAGCGACGGGCAGGGCACACTTTCTGCGGATCAGTACGACCGGTTGGTGACCGAGATCGAGATGAACCATCAGGGCGCGCGCAATGCGGGCCGCCCGATGCTTCTGGAGGGCGGGCTGGATTGGAAACCGATGGGGTTCAGCCCGTCGGACATGGAGTTCCACGAGACCAAGCTGGCGGCCGCGCGCGAGATCGCGATCGCCTTCGGGGTGCCGCCGATGATCCTCGGGATTCCGGGGGAGGCGACCTATGCCAACTATCAGGAGGCGAACCGCGCCTTCTACCGCCTGACGGTGCTGCCGCTGGCGATGAAGGTGGCGGCGGCGGTGTCGCATTGGTTGGCGGCCTTCGGCGGGGAGGAGGTGGAACTGCGCCCCGATCTGGATCAGGTGCCCGCCCTTGCGGTGGAGCGGGATCAGCAATGGACGCGGGTCGGCGGGGCGGAGTTCCTGACCACCGCCGAGAAGCGGATGCTCTTGGGCCTGCCGAGGCTGGCGGAGGAATGAGGGAAGCCGGCTCGCGCTTTCTCTACGAGAGTTTCGATGCCGCCGCCGCGCGGATCGAGGCGAACGAGCGCGTGTCCGAGGAACGCTGGAACGGCCTCGAATACCGGCTGGTCCAGATCGAGGGCACGCTCGACCGGCTGGAGCGGCGCATCTGGCTGGGTGTCTACGGCGTGGCGGCCTTTCTGCTGACGCAGGGGGCCGAGGCGCTGGTCAACACGGCGATGAGGTGAGGATGAACGGATTGCAAGGAGCGCCGGAGCGCAAGTTCCACGCCACCGGCACGCTGGAGGTGCAGGACGGGGTGATCGCGGGCTATGCCTCGCGGTTCGGACTGCGCGATCAGGGGGGCGATGTGGTGCTGCCGGGGGCCTATGGCGCAAGCCTCGGGCGGCTGGGCGGGCGGCGGGTGAAGATGCTGTGGCAGCACGACGCCGGAGAGCCGATCGGCGTCTGGGACGAGGTGCGCGAGGATGGGACGGGCCTGTTCGTCAAGGGCCGCATCCTGCCGCAGGTGGCGCGGGGCCGCGAGGCGATCGCGCTTCTGGATGCGGGGGCCATCGACGGGCTGTCCATCGGCTATCGCACGCTGCGCGCCGAGCGGGACGCCAAGGGGCGACAACTGGCCGAACTCGACCTGTGGGAAGTGTCGCTCGTGACCTTTCCCATGCAGGTGGAGGCCCGCGTTCAGGCCAAGAGCGAGGATCACGGATGGCGGCATGTCGCGGCCATCCTGAGAGGGGCCGCGGCCGAGATCGCCGCGCGCTGAAATCCAGACAGAACCGGAGTGTGGAATGACCGAGACCATGTCGCGGACCGGAGGCGGCTTGCCCGATCCGGCCCATGAAATCGCCGAGGCGATGAGCGGGTTCGTAAGCGAACTCAAAGGCTTCAAGACCGACATTTCCAAATCGCTGCAACAACAGGACGAGCGACTGACCATGCTGGACCGCAAGACGATGACCTGGGGCCGTCCGGCCCTTTCGACGGGCGCCGAGATGGAGGCCCCGCATCAGAAGGCCTTCAACGCCTATCTGCGTTCGGGCGACGACGACGGCCTGCGCGGCCTGTCGCTGGAGGGCAAGGCCATGACGACCGCCGTGGCGGCGGATGGCGGCTATCTCGTCGATCCGCAGACGGCGGACACGATCCGCTCGATGCTGGTCTCCACCTCGTCGATCCGGTCGATCGCGAATGTGGTGAATGTGGAGGCGACTTCCTACGACGTGCTGATCGACCGTTCGGAGGTGGGTTCGGGCTGGTCGAACGAGACGACGAGCCTGACCGAAGCCACGACCCCGGCGATCGAGCGCATCTCCATCCGCCTGCACGAATTGTCGGCGATGCCGAAGGCCAGCCAGCGGCTGCTGGACGACAGCGCCTTCGATGTCGAAGGCTGGCTGGCGGGCAAGATCGCAACGCGCTTCATGCGGGCGGAATCGGCGGCCTTCGTGACGGGCGACGGCGTGGACAAGCCCACGGGCTTCCTGACGGCAGCGAAGGTCGCGAATACGAGCTGGGCTTGGGGCAGCCTTGGCTATGTCACCTCGGGGGCGGCGTCGGACTTCGCCTCCACCAGCCCGGCCGATTGCATCGTGAACCTCGTCTATGCGCTGCAATCGCAGTACCGCGCGAATGCGAGCTTCGTGATGAACTCCAAGACCGCGGGCGCGGTGCGCAAGATGAAGGATGCCGATGGCCGCTTTCTGTGGTCGGACGGGCTGGCGGCGGGGCAGCCGGCGCATCTGATGGGCTATCCGGTGCTGATCTGCGAGGACATGCCCGACATCGCCGCCAACGCCTATGCCGTCGCCTTCGGTGATTTCACCGCCGGTTACACCATCGCCGAACGCCCGGATCTGCGGCTGCTGCGCGATCCCTTCTCGGCCAAGCCGCATGTGCTGTTCTACGCCACCAAGCGCGTCGGCGGCGCCGTCACCGACTATGCGGCGATCAAGCTGCTGAAATTCGCCACCTCCTGATCGGGGTGACGGATCGGGCGCCGCCCTGCGGATATTCCGGCCGCTTCCCGCCCGCGCGGCGCGGGGCGGCGCCCCCAGACAGAGGAGTTGCGATGAACCTGACCGAGGACATTCCCGTCGCGCCGGAGGCGCTGCCGATCGCGGCGCTGCGGGCGCATCTGAAGCTGCCGGCCGGTTTCGACGATGACGGCGTGCCGGAGGCGCTGCTGGAGCAGTATCTGCGCGCCGCCATCGCCGTGATCGAGGGGCGGACCGGCAAGGCGCTGATCGCCCGCGGCTTTCGCCTGAACGCGCCGGAGGGGGCGCCGGGCGGGGTTCTGGTGCTGCCGCTGGCGCCGGTCACCGCCGCCGAGGGGGGCGGCACCCTGCGCCCCGATGCGCACCGCCCCCGGCTGGAGGGGCTGCCCCCCGGCCCGCTCGCGATTACGCTGACCGCGGGCTTCGGCCCGTGGGAGGCGGTTCCCCCCGATCTGGCGCAGGCCGTGATCCTGCTGGCGGCCGAGTATTTCGAGATGCGCGACGAAGGCGCGCTGCGAGTGGCCGGATTGCCGGTGCGGGTGGCGGCGCTGCTGGACCGCTGGCGCCCGGTGCGCCTGCTGCGGGGGGCGGGCCGATGCGCATGAACCGCCCCCTGACCCTCGAGACGCCGATGGATCTGCCCGACGGCATGGGCGGGGTCCGCCGGCAGTGGCGCGCGCTGGGCCGCCTATGGGGGGATGTGAGCGCGGGCACCGTGCGCGAGGTGTCCGGCGTCTATCGCGTGTCGGTGCGGGTCCGGGTGCGGGCCGTGCCCGAGGGCAGCGCCAGCCGCCCGATGCGCGGGCAGCGCCTGCGGGACGGCACGCGCGCCTTCCGCATCCGCGCCGTCACCGACGAGGGCGAGAACCTGATCTGCCATGCGGAGGAGGAGACATGAGTTACGGCACCGCAGCCGCGCTTCAGGCGGCGATCCACGGGCAGCTGATGGCGGCGCTGGACGTGCCCGTGCTGGACGACGCCCCGGACGGAGAGCCGGGCACATGGGTGCTGATCGGCCCCGAGGAGGCGCGCGACCGTTCGGACAAGACCGGGCCGGGGGCCGAGCATCGCCTCGTGCTGAGCGTGATGTCCGATGCCGAAGGGTTCGAACGGGCCAAGGGCGTTGCCGGCGCGATCTGCGACGCGCTGGCCCGGCCGATGCAGATGACGCGGGGCCGGATCGCGGCCCTGTGGTTCGACCGCGCGGTGGCGCGGCGTCTGGATGCCGGACGCACCCGCCGCATCGACATGACCTTCCGTGCGAGGGTCGAGGATCAAGGAGACGCGTGATGGCCGTTCAGAACGGAAAAGACCTGCTGATCAAGCTGGACATGACGGGCGACGGGCAGTTCGAGACGATCGCGGGCCTGCGCGCCACGCGCATCAGCTTCAACGCCGAAACGGTGGATGTGACCAGCCTCGAAAGTCAGGGGGGCTGGCGCGAGCTTCTGGGCGGGGCGGGCGTCCGCTCGGCCTCGCTCTCGGGGTCGGGGGTGTTCCGGGACGCGGCGACGGATGAGCGTGCGCGGCAGGTGTTCTTTGCGGGCGAGACCCCGCGCTTTCAGGTGATCATCCCCGATTTCGGCATCGTGGAGGGCATCTTCATGATCACCGCGATCGAATATGCCGGCAGCCACAACGGCGAGGCGACGTATGAGCTGACGCTCGCCTCGGCCGGGGCGCTGAACTTCACGGCGCTGGCATGAACCCCTTTGCCGGAGAGGTGGCGCTCGGGATCGACGGGCAGCGGCATGTGGCCAAGCTGACGCTCGGCGCGCTGGCCGAACTGGAGGCCGCGCTGGAGGCGGGCGGGCTCATCGCGCTGATCCAGCGGTTCGAGGAGGGGCGGTTCAGCACGCGCGATGTGCTGGCGGTGGTGGTGGCGGGCCTGCGCGGCGGCGGATGGCGGGGGGAGGCGGCGGACCTGATGCAGGCCGAGATCGCCCCCGCCGAGGCCGCCCGCGCCGCGGCGCAGCTTCTGGCCCGCGCCTTCGCGCTGCCATGATCGACTGGCCGGGCCTGATGCGGGCGGGCCTGTTGGGTCTGGGCCTGCATCCCGATCAGTTCTGGCGCCTGACGCCGCTGGAACTGCGGATCATGCTGGGGGCGGAGGGTTCCGCCCCCCTGACACGCGCGCGGCTGGAGGAACTGGCCCGCGCCTTCCCCGACGACGGAGGGCATCTTGACCGAGATCGATGAGCTTGACGACCAAGTGAGCGCGCTGGAATCCACGCTGGGTTCGGTCACCGGGATGGTGGGCAGCTTCGAGGGCGAGCTGTCGCGGATGCGCGATTCCATGACCCTGACGGGGCGCGAGGCCGACCGGCTGTCGAGCAATATCGGCGGCGATATGCGGCGGGCCTTCGACGGGCTGGTGGTGGGCGGCAACTCGCTGTCCGATACGCTGAAATCGCTGGCCCAGTCGGTCAGCGGGTCCATCTACACCGCCGCGACGAAGCCGGTGGATCAGGCGCTTGGCTCGCTCGTATCGGGGGGGCTGAACGCGCTTCTGGGCGGGGTGACGCCCTTTGCCTCGGGGGGGGCCTTCTCTCAGGGGCGGGTGATGCCGTTCGCCAAAGGCGGGGTCGTATCCTCACCGGTCAATTTCCCGATGCGCGGCGCGACCGGCCTGATGGGAGAGGCGGGGCCGGAGGCGATCATGCCGCTGACCCGCGGCGCCGACGGGCGGCTGGGCGTGCAGTCGCAGGGCGGCAGCAGCGTCAACGTCACCATGCATATCACGACGCCCGACACGCAGGGCTTCCAACGCAGTCAGGGGCAGATCGCGGCGCAGATGAACCGCGCGCTGTCGCGGGGACAGAGGAACCGCTAGATGGCCTTTCACGAGACACGCTTTCCCGCCAACCTGTCCTTCGGATCGGTCGGCGGGCCGCAGCGCAAGACCGACATCGTCACGCTCGCCAACGGCTATGAGGAGCGCAACACCCCTTGGGCGGATTCGCGTCGGTCCTACGATGCGGGGGTGGGGCTGCGGTCCTTGGACGATGTGGAGGCGTTGATCGCCTTCTTCGAGGCGCGCAGCGGGCAGCTTCATGCCTTTCGCTGGAAGGATTGGGCCGATTGCAAATCCTGCCTGCCGTCGGGGACGGTGGGGCCGCTGGATCAGCGGATCGGCCATGGCGACGGGCAGACGACCGAATTCCAGCTGACCAAGACCTACAGTTCGGGCGGGGTGGATTATGTCCGCACCATCGCAAAGCCGGTTGCGGGGACGGTCGTCGTCGCGCTGGCGGGCGATCCGCAGGTGGCCGGTGTCGATTTCGAGGTGGATGCGACGACGGGCCGCGTGCGGTTCGCCGCGCCGCCCGCCAAGGGGGCCGAACTGCGCGCCGGGTTCGAATTCGACGTGCCGGTGCGGTTCGACACCGATCAGATCCAGACCTCCGTGTCCTCGTTCCGGGCGGGAGATGTGCCGACCGTGCCGGTGGTGGAGGTGCGCCTGTGACCCTGAGCGAGCATCTGGCGACGGGCGCCACCACGATCTGCCGCGCTTGGGCGGTGGAACGGTCGGATGGCGCCGTCTTCGGCTTCACCGATCACGACCGCGACCTTGCCTTCGAGGGGGTGAGCTTTCGTGCGAACGGCGCGCTGACGGCGCGTGCGCTGCAACAATCCACGGGCCTGTCCACCGACAACTCCGAGGCGCTGGGCGCGCTGAGCGATGCGGGGATCACCGAGGCGGACATCCTCGCCGGGCGGTTCGACCGGGCCGAGGTGCGGTGCTGGCGCGTGAACTGGGCCGATCCCGAGGCCCGCCGGATGGAATTTCGCGGCGCGCTGGGCGAGATCACCCGTGTCGGCGGTGCCTTCACCGCCGAATTGCGGGGCCTTGCCGAGCTTTTGAACCAGACGCAGGGCCGGGTGTTTCAACGCGGCTGCGGCGCGATCCTCGGGGATGCGGGCTGCGGTGTGGATCTGACGCAGCCCGGTCTCTTTGCGGTCGCGCCCGTGGCCACGATCAGCGAGCGGCGCGTCCTGACCTTTGCCGGTCTGACCGCCTATGACGATCGCTGGTTCGAGCGGGGCCGCCTGCGGGTGCTGACGGGCGCGGCGGCGGGGGTGATCGGCCTCGTGAAGAACGACCGGCTGTCCGGCGCCGCCCGCACGGTGGAACTGTGGGAGGCGATCGGCCCCGCGCTGGAGCCGGGCGACAGCGTCCGCCTCGAAGCCGGCTGCGACCGCCGCGCCGACACCTGCCGCTTGAAGTTCGACAATTTCATCAACTTCCAAGGCTTTCCGCATATTCCGGGCGAGGATTGGCTGGCCTCCTATCCCGTGTCCTCGGGCAGCAATGACGGGGGGAGCCTGTTTTCATGAACGCCGTCGTGACCGAAGCGCGGGCATGGATCGGCACGCCCTATGTGCATCAGGCGGCCTGCCGCGGGGCGGGCACGGATTGCCTTGGCCTCATTCGCGGCGTCTGGCGCGCCCTGATGGGCCACGAGCCGGAGGCCGTGCCCGCCTATACGCAGGACTGGTCCGAACCCTCGGGGGAGGAGGTTCTGATGCAGGCCGCCGGGCGCTGGCTGGTGCCGCGCCCCGCGGGCCCGCCCGATCCGGGCGATGTGCTGCTGTTTCGCATGCGCGATGCGGGCGTGGCCAAGCATCTGGGCATCGTCAGCGGGCCGGACCGCTTCATCCACGCCTATACCGGGCATGGGGTGACGGAAAGTCCGCTCTCTGCCCCTTGGGCGCGCCGGATCGCGGCGCGTTTCGCGTTTCCCGAAAGGATCTGACATGGCGACCCTTCTTCTTGCCTCGGCCGGTGCGGCCGTGGGCGGCGCTTTCGGCGGCGCGGCGCTGGGCCTGTCCGGCGCGGTGATCGGGCGGGCCGTCGGGGCCACGCTGGGACAGGTGATCGACCAGCGCCTTCTGGGGCAGGGCAGCGATGCCGTGGAAACCGGCCAGGTGGAACGTTTCCGCATCATGGGCGCGTCCGAAGGGACCGCCGTGCCGCAGCTTCATGGGCGCAGCCGCATCGCCGGGCAGGTGATCTGGTCCACCCGCTTCCGCGAGGAGAAGAGCACCTCCTCGGGCGGGGGCAAGGGCTCTTCGAAGACCAAGGTCACGCAATACAGCTATTCCGTCAGCCTCGCCATCGCCCTCTGCGAGGGGGAGATCGCCTCGGTCGGTCGCATCTGGGCCGACGGCATCGAAGTCGCGCCCGAGGATCTGAACCTGCGCGTCTATGTCGGCAGCCGCGATCAGCAGCCCGATCCCAAGATCGTGGCGGTGGAGGGCGTGGCCCCCGCCTATCGCGGCATCGCCTATGTCGTGATGGAGGATCTGGCCCTCGCCGATTACGGCAACCGCATTCCGCAATTCAGCTTCGAGGTGCTGCGCCCATCGACCGGGCTGACGGTGCAGGAGGCGGTGCATGCCGTCGCGATGATCCCCGGCACGGGGGAATATGCGCTGGCGACGACGCGGGTGCATGCCAGCAAGGGCCTTGGCACCTATACCGCGCTGAACGTGCATATGGCGTCGGGGCGCTCGGACCTGCAATCCTCGCTGGATCAGATGGCGGAGGAGCTGCCGAATGCCGGCTCGGTCTCGCTCGTCGTGTCGTGGTTCGGCACGGATCTGCGCTGCGGCGACTGCCTCGTGCGGCCGGGGGTGGAGCAGGCGGAGATCGACGGCACCAACATGCCGTGGACGGTGGCGGGGCTGACGCGCAAGGGGGCGGGCCTCGTGCCGCAGGATGGGGGGCGGCCGGTCTATGGCGGCACGCCCTGCGACGCCTCGGTCCGCGAGGCGATCCGCGCCATCCGCGCCAGCGGCCGCGAAGTGATGTTCTATCCCTTCATCCTGATGGAGCAGATGGCGGGCAACACCCTGCCCGACCCTTGGACGGGGCAGGAGGGCCAGCCCGTGCTGCCATGGCGGGGGCGGATCACCACCTCGCGCGCGCCGGGCATCGCAGGCAGCCCCGACCGCAGCGCCGCCGCCGAGGCGGAGGTCGCGGCCTTCTTCGGCACGGCCTCGGTGGGGGATTTCGACGGCACCGCCTATGACGGGCCGCCCGAATGGCGCTATCGCCGGTTCATCCTGCATTACGCGCATCTGTGCGCCGAGGCGGGGGGCGTCGATGCCTTCTGCATCGGATCGGAGATGCGCGCCCTGACCCAAGTGCGCGGCGCGGAGGACAGTTTCCCCGCCGTGGCGGCCCTGCGCCGCCTTGCCGCCGAGGTGCGGGCGATCCTGCCGAAGGCCAAGATCACCTATGCCGCCGATTGGAGCGAGTATTTCGGCTATCACGCCGATGGCGACGTGCATTTCCATCTCGATCCGCTCTGGGCCGATCCGGCGATCGATTTCGTCGGCATCGACAATTACATGCCGCTGTCCGATTGGCGCGACGGGACCGATCACGCGGATGCCTCATGGGGGTCGATCTACGATCTGGATTACCTGACTGCGAATGTCGCGGGCGGCGAGGGGTACGATTGGTACTATGACGGCCCCGAGGGGCTGGCGGCGCAGCGGCGCGTTCCCATCACCGACGGCGCCTATGACGAGCCGTGGGTCTTTCGCTACAAGGACATCCGCAACTGGTGGTCGCAGCCCCATCACGACCGGCGCGGCGGCGTGCGCAGCAGCGAGGCGACGGCTTGGGTGCCCGAATCCAAGCCCATCCGGTTCACCGAATACGGCTGTGCCGCGATCCATCGCGGCACGAACGAGCCGAACAAGTTCCTCGATCCGAAATCTTCGGAATCGGTGCTGCCGCGCGCATCGGACGGGCGGCGGGACGATCTGATGCAGATGCAGTATCTGCGGGCGATGGCGCGGTTCTGGCGGGACGGGGCGAACAATCCGCAATCCTCGGTCTATGACGGGGCCATGGTGGATATGGACCGGGCGCATGTCTGGGCGTGGGATGCGCGGCCCTTCCCGGTCTTTCCGAACCTGACGGACCTGTGGTCGGACGGGGACAACTATCCCCGCGGGCACTGGTTGAACGGGCGTGCCTCGGCGCAGCCGCTGGCTTCGGTGGTGGAGGAGATCTGCGCGCGCTCGGGCGTGACGGCGGTGGAGGTGACGGACCTCTATGGTCTGGTGCGCGGCTATGTCGTGTCCGATACGGGCAGCGCGCGCGCCGCGCTTCAGCCGCTGATGCTGGCCTATGGCTTCGAGGCGATGGAGCGGGACGGCGTTCTGGCCTTTCGCATGCGCGACGGGCAGCCGGCGGCGGTCCTCGACACGGCGCGCCTTGCGATCGGCGATCTCGACGGGATCTTGGAAACCAGCCGCGCCCCCGATGCCGAAACCGCCGGCCATGTGCGCCTCAGCTTCACCGAGGCGGAGGGCAATTACGGCACCCGGCAGGTGGAGGCCGTTTTCCCCGACGAGGCGACGCGGGCCATCTCCTCCAGCGAACTGGCGCTGGTGCTGACGGCCGCCGAGGGTCGCGGCATCGCCGAACGCTGGCTGGCGGAGGCGCGGATCGCCCGCGACACCGCCCGTTTCGCGCTGCCGCCTTCGGCTGATCTGCGGGCGGGCGATGTCGTCACGCTGGAGGGGGCCGATTACCGCATCGACCGGCTGGACAGCGCCGGCGTGCAGATGGCCGAGGCGGTGCGGGTGGAGGCGCAGGTCTATACCCCATCCGACGCGGTGGAGGAGCGGGTGGTGCCGGTCGCCTTCGTGGCGCCGGTGCCGGTGTTCCCGCTGTTCCTCGATCTGCCGCTGCTGAAGGGCGACGAGGTGCCCCATGCGCCGCATCTGGCCGTCACCGCGACCCCGTGGCCGGGGCAGGTCGGCGTCTGGAGCGCGGTGGAGGATGCGGGCTATACCCTCAACCGTTTGGTGGAGTTGGGGGCGGTGATCGGCGTCACGCAATCGGTGCTGGCGCCCGCCGCGCCCGGCCTGTGGGACCGGGGGGAGCCGCTGCGCGTGAAGATGGAGGGGGGAGCCCTGTCCTCGGCGACGGCGCTGCAGGTGCTGAACGGGGCCAATGTCATGGCGATTGGCGATGGCGAGACATGGGAGGTGTTCCAATTCGCCGAGGCGCTGCTGGCGGGCAGCGGGATCTACGATCTGTCGGTGCGGCTGCGCGGGCAGGCCGGGACCGAGGGCGACATTCCCGCCGAGGGTTGGCCCGCAGGCAGCTATGTCGTGCTCATGGACGAGGCGGTGGCGCAGGTGACGCTGTCCGCCGATGCGCGGGATCTGGCGCGGCATTACCGCATCGGGGCGGCCGCGCGCGGCTATGACGATGCGGCCGTGACGCATGAGGTACGGGCCTTCAAGGGGGTTGGGCTGCGCCCCTATGCGCCCTGTCATCTGCGGATGGAGGGCGGCACCCTCGGCTGGGTGCGCCGCACGCGGATCGACGGCGACAGCTGGCAAAGCTACGAGGTGCCGCTGAACGAGACGGCGGAGCAGTACATGGTCCGCGTGATCCGGGAGGACACGATCCTGCACGAGGTGGTGGTGACGGCGCCCGAATGGACCTATGCCGCCGCGGATCGGGCGGCGGATGGGGAAGGGTGCCATGTGGCGGTGGCCCAGATCTCGGACCGGTTCGGGCCGGGGCCTTTCGCCACAATCGCGGTTTGAGGGCGGCCCCTTCGGGGGCCGTTTTCCTGCATCAGAGGATCTGAAGGATCCCGAACCCCATCGCCAGCAGCGCGAGGATGGACAGCGTGCCCGCCATCAGCACCCGCCCGCCCGAACGCAGGACCGAGCGCAGATCGACCGAGAGACCGAGGCCGGCCATCGCGACGAGGGTCAGTGCCTCGGTCGCGCCGCTGATCGTGGGCATGACCATGGGCGGCAGCATCCCGGTGTTGCGCAGCACCGCCATCGCGGCAAAGGCCGGGATGAACCACGGGATCATGGCCGAGATCGGCGCCTTTGCCTGACGGCCCGCCGTCAGGCCCAGCAGCAGCACGACCGGGCCGAGCATCATCACCCGCACCAGTTTCACCAGCGTCGCGATCTGCGTGGCGACGAGGCCCGCCGTCGCGGTCGCGGCCAGCACTTGCGGGACGGCATAGACGCTCATCCCGGCGAGGATGCCGTAATGCCATGCGTCTAGCCCCAGCGCCTGACCCAGCAGCGGCAGCGCCAGCACCACCGCGATCCCGAGCGCGGCCGTGAAGGCGATGGCAGAGGCGACATCCTTCGCCTCGGCCCGCAGGGCGGGGGCGGCGGCGACGATGGCCGAATTGCCGCAGATGGAGTTGCCGCAGGCCACCAGCGCCGCCAGACGCGGCGGCAGGCCCAGCATCCGGCCGATGGCGAAGCTGACCGGAATCGCCACGGCCACCAGAAGCACCACGCTGATCAGGAGTTTCGGACCAAGGCCCGCCAGCGCCGACACGTCGATGCTGGCCCCCAGCAGAACGATCGCGAGTTCCAGAACCCGGTGCGCCGCAAAGCGGATGCCCGGCCCGGCAGCCGCGGGCAGGCCGAAGAGCGTGTGCACCGCCGTCCCGATCAGGATGCAGAAGACCAGCATGTTGCTGGTCCAGCCGCCGATCGTGCTGACCACCCAAGCCGCCGCCACCACCCCGATGCAGGCCATGAGGCCGGGAGAAAGCTGCTTGATTTGGGGCGCGAATGGCATGGTGATCTCCGATCCTGGCTATGAAGAAGATCGTTGTTCCTTCCATAAGAATCCATTGCATAATGCGGCACGTTCCGTGCAGTATTTCTGCATGATGACACTCGACCAGCTTTCCGCCTTCGTCGCCGTCGCCGAGCGCGAGCATGTGACGGAGGCCGCCCATGCGCTGCGGCTGACGCCCTCGGCCGTCAGCGCGGCGATCCGCACGCTGGAGCGGACCTATGGGATCGAACTGTTCCACCGCGTCGGGCGGGGGATCGAACTGACCGAGACGGGCCGCGTCTTTCTGGACGAGGCCCGCGCCGTGCTGGCCCGCGCCCGCGCCGCCGAAATCGCGCTGTCGGATATCGGCGATCTGTCGCGGGGGCGGCTGGAGGTCTGGGCCAGCCAGACCGTCGCGGCCTATTGGTTGCCGCCGGTTCTGATGCGCCTGCACCGCCGCCATCCGGGGCTGGAGCTGCATATGCAGGTCGGGAACACGCAGGCGGTGGTGGACGCCGTGCTGCATGGACGGGCCGAGATCGGCTTCGTCGAGGGGGCGGTCGATCACGGCGCGCTGCATCTGCGGGATGTGGCGCGCGATCAGATGATCGTCGTCTCGGCCCCCGACCATCCGCTGGCCGAGGATCGCCCGGCCCTGCCCGTGCTGGCGCGCGAGGCGTCTTGGGTGCTGCGCGAAGAAGGGTCCGGCACACGGTCGGAGTTCGAGGCGGCGCTGGCGGCCGAAGGGATGGACCCGCGCGAATTGGACATCGTGCTGACCCTGCCCTCGAACGAGGCGGTGCTGTCGGCGGTGCGGGCGGGGCCCGCGCTGACGGCGGTGTCGGCGGCGGCGGCGGCGCCGTTTCTGCGCGCCGGAACGCTGGCAAAGCTGGACGTGGCGCTGCCCGCCCGCACCTTCCGCAGCCTGCGTCACAAGGAGCGGCACGAAAGCCATGCGGCGCGGGCGCTGATGGAGATGGCGCTTACCCCTCCGGCGGCTGGGACAGGGTGATGCCGCCCGCGGCCTCGAGGCGGCGGATGCTTTCGATGATGGCGGTCATCGCCTCCTCGGCCTCGGCCTCGCGCGGGGGCGGGCGGTCGGTGATCTCGTCCTGCAGGGTCTGGGCAAGGCGCTGCGACAAATGGGACAAGAGGAACGCCGCCACCACGGGATCGCCCGCCAGCGCTGTCACGAGGATCGGCTGATCCACCAGCCGCACGATCTTGGGCACATCGGCGGGCAGCACCCGTTCGGGCAGATGCGCGAAGGTGAAGATGGAGCGGCGCACCTCGGCGGAAAAGACCGCATCCTCGGCCTCAAGCCCGGCAAGAACGTCGTCCCTCGTCTGGCTGCGGGCGATGTTCAGGATCGCGCCCACCCGTTCGCCGGGGGCGGCGGCGAAGGCGCGGGGCGGCTCGGCCTCCAGCTGATGGGCGAGGGTCTGGCCGATGCGGCGGACGGTGGCCGGATCCACATCGCCGGTCTGGGACACGGCGAAGGCCACGCGGCGCGCCCGCTGCCCCGGCAGCTTGCCCAGCAGTTCCGCCGCCCGCGCCACGGGCAGCTTCGACAGAACCACGGCCGCCACCTCCGGCGCCTCATCCTCCAGAACGGGAAGGAGTTTGTCGGGGGGCAGGGCGTTCAGGCGTTCCCACGGATCGGCCGGTCCGGCCCCGGCGCGGCGCAGCCGGTGCGCCGCCTCCGAGGAGATATGCCCGTCCATCGCCTTCAGCGCCCCCTCCATCCCGCCGGGGAATGCAAGGCCGACGCCATCGAGTTCGGCCAGAAACTCCGCCACGACGGCCTGAAGCGTGTCGCGATCAACGAGGCGCAGCTGACCCATCTCTTCGGTCAGGTCGGCCTGCATGTCTTCGGGAAGGGCGGAGATGGGGATCGGGCTGCCTTCGGAGACGAGCAGCTTCACGATCACGGCGGCCTTCTGGCGCCGCGACAGGGCGCGCGCGGGGGCGGCAATGCGCACCGCGCGCTGCGCCGGTTGGATCTGTGCCAGTGCCTGAGACATCCTGCCCCCCTTCATCCATCGGGGGCAGGATGCCATGCAGGCATTAACGGCAGGTTAGCCGAAGACGCGCTTGAAGATCGTGTCGACGTGCTTGGTGTGATAGCCGAGGTCGAATTTCTCTTCGATCTCGGCGGGGGACAGGGCCGCCGTCACTTCGGGATCGGCCAGAAGCTCGGTCTTGAAGTCGGCGCCCTGTTCCCAGACCTTCATGGCGTTGCGCTGCACGAGGCGGTAGCTGTCCTCGCGGCTGACGCCGGCCTGCGTCAGGGC
The DNA here is from genome assembly GCF_018279165.1 of Falsirhodobacter algicola. Lineage (GTDB taxonomy): Bacteria > Pseudomonadota > Alphaproteobacteria > Rhodobacterales > Rhodobacteraceae > Falsirhodobacter > Falsirhodobacter algicola. Next base: position 403,299 of record NZ_CP047289.1, read on the forward strand.
CAGAAGCACGCGCTGGCTCATCACGAGGCCGCGGAACTTGTTCATGTTCGCCAGCATGTTGTCCGGATAGATCACCAGCTTTTCGATCACGCCGGCCAGACGGTGCAGCGCGAAATCGAGCGTGATGGTCGTATCCGGGCCGATCGCCCGCTCCACCGAGGAGTGGGAGATGTCCCGCTCGTGCCAGAGGGCCACGTTTTCCAGCGCCGGGATCACCGACATGCGGACCAGACGGGCAAGGCCGGTCAGGTTCTCGGTCAGGACCGGGTTGCGCTTGTGCGGCATCGCCGAGGAGCCTTTCTGGCCGGGTGAGAAGAACTCCTCCGCCTCCAGAACCTCGGTGCGCTGCATGTGCCGGATCTCGATGGCGATGTTCTCGATGCTGCTGGCGACGACGCCCAGCGTGGCGAAGAACATGGCGTGGCGGTCGCGGGGGATGACCTGCGTGCTGATCGGTTCGGGCTTGAGGCCCATCTTCGCGCAGACATGCTCCTCCACCGCCGGGTCGATATTGGCGAAGGTGCCGACGGCGCCGGAGATCGCGCCGGTGCGGATTTCCTCGCGCGCCGCCTCAAGGCGGGTGCGGCCGCGGTCCATCTCGGCGTAGAATCGGGCGAAGGTCAGGCCCATCGTGGTCGGCTCGGCATGGATGCCGTGGCTGCGGCCGATGCGCACCGTGTCCTTATGCTCCAGCGCACGGGTCTTCAGCGCGGCCAGAACGCGGTCCATCCCGGCCAGCAGCAGATCCGCCGCGCGCACCAGTTGCACGTTCAGCGTGGTGTCGAGCACGTCCGAGGAGGTCATCCCCTGATGCACGAAACGCGCATCGTCCGCGCCGACATGTTCGGCAAGGTGGGTCAGGAAGGCGATCACGTCATGCTTGGTGACGGCCTCGATCTCGTCGATGCGGGCAACGTCGAAGGTCACGTCCTTGGCCTTCCAGACGGCGTCGGCATTGGCGCGCGGGATCACGCCCAGATCGGCCTGCGCGTCGCAGGCATGGGCCTCGATCTCGTACCAGATGCGGAACTTCGTCTCGGGCGACCAGATGGCGACCATGTCGGGGCGGGAATAGCGGGGGATCATCGGGGCCTCTCTCTCGCAGCGCGTGGCAGACCCTTACGCGCAAGGCGCCCGCATGGCAACGCCCCCTTGCCCCCGTGCGCGATCCGTGTATAAGGCGGCTTCCTTTCCGCAGTCACGGATAATCGGCGCAGCCTCTCGTGGACGGGTGTGCGGAAAGGTGATCCCGTCCTATGAAATGCGCCCTGAACAGGAGTGCACATGCCGCTTTACGAGCATGTCTTCATCTCGCGTCAGGACCTGTCCAACGCGCAGGCCGAAGGCCTTGTCGAACACTTCTCCACGGTTCTTGCGGATAACGGCGGCAAAGTCGTCGAAAGCGAGTACTGGGGCGTCAAGACGATGGCCTACAAGATCAACAAGAACCGCAAGGGCCATTACGCCCTCCTGCGTTCGGATGCGCCCTCGGCCGCCGTGCAGGAGATGGAGCGTCTGATGCGCCTGCATGACGACGTCATGCGCGTCCTGACCATCAAGGTCGACGCCCATGAAGAAGGTCCGTCCGTGCAGATGCAAAAGCGTGACGAGCGTGAAGGCCGTGGCGACCGCGATTCGCGCGGCGACCGTGGCGGCTTCCGTCGCTGATCTGGAAAAGGACCTGACACATGGCCAACAAACCGTTTTTCCGTCGTCGCAAGGTTGATCCGTTCGGGGGCGACAACGCACCCGCGATCGACTACAAGGACACGCGCACCCTGCAACGCTACATCTCCGAGCGTGGCAAGATCGTGCCCTCGCGCATCACCGCCGTTTCGGCAAAGAACCAGCGCAAGCTGGCGGCAGCGATCAAGCGCGCGCGCTTCCTCGCCCTGCTGCCCTACGCCGTGAAGTGAGGATCCGCTGATGCAAGTTATCCTTCTTGAGCGCGTGGCCAAGCTGGGCCAGATGGGCGAAGTCGTTTCCGTCAAGGACGGCTATGCCCGCAACTACCTGCTGCCGCAGGGCAAGGCGCTGCGCGCCAACGACATGAACATCAAGTCGTTCGAGGCCCGCAAGGCCCAGCTTGAGGCCGAAAACCTCGAGACGCGCAAAGAGGCCGAAGTCGTGGGCGAGAAGCTCGACGGGCAGCAGTTCGTCGTGATCCGTTCCGCGTCCGACTCGGGCGCGCTCTACGGTTCGGTGACGACGCGCGACGTGGCCGATGCCGCGACCGCCAACGGCTTCACCGTGAACCGCGGCCAAGTCGTGCTGGACCGTCCGATCAAGGACCTCGGTCTGCACCCGGTCACGGTCGTTCTGCACCCCGAAGTCGCGGTGAAGGTGTCGATCAACGTCGCACGTTCCGCCGAAGAGGCTGAACTGCAGGCGTCCGGCAAGTCGATCCAAGAACTGGCTGCCGAAGAAGAGGCTGCGGCCGAATTCGAGATCGCCGGCCTGTTCGAAGATCTGGGCGCTGCACAGGACGACGAGGACGAGCGGGACTGACCCCGCCCCATTCGTGACGACACGAAGGCCGCGCCCCACAGGGCGCGGCCTTTTCCGTTCAGGGAACGGTTGTGCCGATCGCGGCGTTGTGCCGCAGTTGTGATGGGAGACATCGGGGCATGGCGCACAAACCGGACAGAACATGGCTTTTGGTGGGCAGTGGCCTGCTGCTGCTGACATTTCTGCGGCCGCGCCCCCCCGCGACGGAGAAGCCAGTGATGCCGACATCGACCACCCGTACCCCCGTATCCGAAACCGATCCGCCCGTGGGCCGCAGCGCCTCCTCTCCGGTGGAGATACCGGCCCGCGGCTGGTGGCAGATCGCCAAACGCGTCATCGGCGCCGTGATGGAGGACCGGGTTCTGGCCGTGGCGGCGGGGATGACCTTCTTCCTGCTGCTGGCCTTCGTGCCCTCGATCACCGCCTTCGTGTCGATCTATGGGCTGTTCGCCGACCGGGCGACGGTGACGAACCACATGGCCCTTCTGGCCGAGGTGCTGCCCGAACAATCGCTGTCGATCGTGAACGATCAGGTCACGCGCATCGCGTCCACGGATGCGACGACGATGACCTTCGCCTCCATCTTCTCGTTGCTGGTGGCGATGTGGTCGGCCAATGGCGGGGTGAAGGCGATGATCGAGGCGCTGAACGTCGCCTATAACGAGCGTGAGAAACGCTCCTACGTCATGCTGAACCTCATCTCGATGACGATGATGATCGGGGGGGTCATCCTCATCCTCGTGATGATCGCGGCGGTGGCGGTGTTGCCGGCGGTGCTGTCCTTCCTGTCGATCGAGACGGGCGGGGGCCAGACCTCGGCGCTGCTGATCCGTTGGCCGGTGATCTTCCTCGTGATGATGGCGACGCTGGCAGGGCTCTACCGCTTCGGGCCGAGCCGCCGTTCGGCGCGCTGGCGCTGGATCAGTCCGGGGGCGGTCTTCGCCTCTGTGGCGCTGGTGATCTTCTCGGTCGCCTTCTCGATCTACGCGTCCAACTTCGCCAATTTCAACGAGACCTATGGCTCGCTCGGCGCGCTGATGGGCCTGCTGATGTGGCTGTGGCTGTCCTCGGTGATCGTGCTGGTCGGCGCTGAGATCAATTCCGAAACGGAGAAGCAGGTCAGCGACGACAGCACCGTCGGACCGGACCGGCCCATGGGCGAACGCGAGGCCCATGCGGCGGATGTGATCGCGCATTGAAAAAGGGGGGCCGCAACGCCCCCCTTCGTCTTAGAAGTCCCAGTCTTCGTCTTCGGTCGCGACGGCCTTGCCGATCACATAGGACGAGCCGGAGCCGGAGAAGAAGTCGTGGTTCTCATCCGAGTTGGGGCTGAGGGCCGCGAGGATCGCCGGGTTCACATCCGTCACGCTCGACGGGAACAGCGCCTCGTAGCCAAGGTTCATCAGCGCCTTGTTCGCGTTGTAGTGCAGGAACTTCTTCACGTCCTCGGACAGGCCGACACCGTCATAGAGCTCTTCGGTATAGGCTTCCTCGATCTCGTAGAGGTCGAACATCATCGCAAAGGCGAAATCCTTGATCTCCGCCCGCTCGGCCTCGGTCAGACGCTCCAGCGCGCGCTGGAACTTGTAGCCGACATAGTAGCCATGCACCGCTTCGTCGCGGATGATCAGACGGATCAGGTCGGCCGTGTTGGTCAGCTTGGCGCGGCTGGACCAGTGCATCGGCAGATAGAAGCCCGAATAGAACATGAAGGATTCGAGGAACACGCTGGCGACCTTGCGGCGCAGCGGATCGGTCGCGCGGTAATGATCCAGCACCAGCCGCGCCTTCTTTTGAAGATGCGGGTTCTCTTCGGCCCAGCGGAAGGCCTCGTCGATGTCCTTCGTCGCGCAGAGCGTGGAGAAGATCGACGAATAGGACCGCGCATGGACCGATTCCATGAAGGCGATGTTGGTCAGCACGGCCTCTTCGTGCTGCGTCACCGCGTCGGGCATCATCGCGATCGCCCCGACCGAGGCCTGCACCGTGTCGAGCATGGTCAGCCCGGTGAAGACGCGGATGGTCAGTTGCTGTTCGTGATCGGTCAGCGTGGCCCAGGACGGGATGTCGTTGGACAGCGGCACCTTTTCCGGCAGCCAGAAGTTCGAGGTCAGCCGGTTCCACACCGTCAGGTCGGTTTCGTCCTGAATGCGGTTCCAGTTGACGGCGCGGGTGGGGGTGCGGCGCAGGGGGGCTTGGGCGTTCATTGCGGGTCCTCTTGGGAAAGAGGCAGCCCCGCAGGACTGCCTTCGGCGTCGTTCCGGGGCAGGCGCAGCGGCCCGCCCGTCGTCAGAGCGTGCAGGACACGCAGCCCTGAACTTCGGTTCCTTCCAGCGCGAGCTGGCGCAGGCGGATGTAGTAGATCGTCTTGATGCCCTTCTTCCACGCATAGATCTGGGCGCGGTTGATGTCGCGTGTGGTGGCGGTGTCCTTGAAGAACAGCGTCAGCGACAGGCCCTGATCCACATGCTCGGTCGCGGCGGCATAGGTGTCGATGATCTTTTCCGGCCCGATCTCGTAGGCGTCCTGATAGTACTCGAGGTTCTCGTTCGACATGAAGGGCGCGGGATAATAGACGCGGCCGATCTTGCCTTCCTTGCGGATCTCGATCTTGGAGACGATCGGGTGGATCGAGGAGGTGGAGTTGTTGATGTAGCTGATCGAGCCGGTCGGCGGCACGGCCTGCAGGTTGCGGTTGTAAAGCCCGCCCGCCATCACCTTGGTCTTCAGATCGGCCCAGTCGGCGCGGGTCGGCAGGGTGATGCCGAACTTCGCGAACAGCGCGGTCACGGTCTCCGTCTCGGGCAGCCAATCCTGCTCGGTGTATTTGTCGAAGAAGGTGCCGTCGGCGTATTTCGATTGCTCGAAGCCCTTGAAGCTTTCCTTCCGCTCCACCGCCAGAAGGTTGGAGGCGCGGATCGCGTGGAAGGCGACGGCCGCGAAATAGGCGCGGGTGAAGTCGATCCCTTCCTCCGAGCCGTACATGATATGCTCGCGTGCGAGGAAGCCGTGCAGGTTCATCTGACCAAGGCCGATCGCGTGCGATTCGTCGTTGCCCCGGCGGATGGACGGAACGCTGTCGATCGCCGACATCACCGACACGGCCGTCAGCGCGCGCACCGCGGTTTCCACCGTGGCGCCGAAATCGGGGCCGTCCATCGTCTTGGCGATGTTGAGCGAGCCGAGGTTGCACGAGATGTCCGTGCCCATATGGCTGTAGGACAGATCGTCGTTGAACTCCGACGCCTCGTTGACCTGCAGGATCTCCGAGCAGAGGTTGGACATGGTGATCCGCCCCGCGATCGGGTTGGCGCGGTTCACCGTGTCCTCGAACATGATGTAGGGATAGCCGCTCTCGAACTGGATCTCGGCGATGATCTGGAAGAAGTCGCGCGCCTTGATCTTCTTTTTCTTGATGCGCGGGTTGTCCACCATCTCACGATACTTCTCGGTGACCGAGATCTCGGAGAAGGGAACGCCGTAAACCTTCTGGATGTCGTGCGGCGAGAAGAGGTACATATCCTCGTTCTTCTTCGCCAGTTCGAAGGTGATGTCGGGAATCACAACGCCCAGCGACAGGGTCTTGATGCGGATCTTCTCGTCCGCATTCTCGCGCTTGGTGTCGAGGAATTTCAGGATGTCGGGGTGGTGGCAGTTCAGATAGACCGCCCCCGCGCCCTGACGCGCCCCCAGCTGGTTGGCATAGGAGAAGCTGTCTTCCAGCAGTTTCATGACCGGGATCACGCCCGAGGACTGGTTCTCGATCCCCTTGATCGGGGCACCGGCCTCGCGCAGGTTGGTCAGCATCAGGGCCACGCCGCCGCCGCGCTTGGACAATTGCAGCGCCGAGTTGATCGACCGGCCGATGGATTCCATGTTGTCTTCGAGCCGCAGCAGGAAGCAGGAGATCAACTCTCCGCGCTGTTTCTTGCCGGCGTTCAGGAAGGTGGGGGTGGCGGGCTGGAAGCGGCCGCCCATGACCTCTTCCATCAGGCGCATGGCCAGCGCCTCGTCGCCTGCGGCCAGCGTCAGGGCCAGCATGCAGACGCGATCCTCGTAGCGTTCGAGGTAGCGTTTGCCGTCCTTCGTCTTCAGCGTGTAGCTGGTGTAGTACTTGAACGCGCCGAGGAAGGTCGGGAAGCGGAACTTGCACGCATAGGCGGCGTCCCAGATCCCGCGGATGAAGGGCCGGGAATACTGGTCCAGCACCTCGGTCTCGTAATAGCCCTCGCGGACGAGATAGCCGAGCTTCTCCTCCAGCGAATGGAAGAACACGGTGTTCTGGTTCACATGCTGCAGGAAATACTGCTTGGCCGCCATGCGGTCGGCGTCGAAGCGGATCTTCCCCTCGCCGTCATAGAGGTTCAGCATCGCGTTCAGCGCGTGATAATCGAGGCCTGCGGGCTCTACGGGGCGGTCGAGTGCCGTGTCCAAAACGTGTCCAATCCTTGTTTCACGCGCGCCACGTCGTCATCGGTCCCGGCCAGCTCGAAGCTGTAGAGCAGGGGGACCTTGCATTTGGCGGCGATGATCTTGCCCGCAAGGGCGAAGTGTTCACCGAAGTTCAGGTTTCCCGAGGCGATCACACCCCGGATCAGGGCGCGGTTCTCCGGGTCGTTGAGAAAGCGGATAACCGGCTTGGCCACCGCCCCCCGTCCTTCGCCGTCCGAATAACTGGGGGTGAGCAGGACGTAAGGCTCGCTCACCCGGATCTCTCCGGCGATGCGGATGGCGGGCAGGCCCAGCCGATCCACGAACCGCCGCGTGTTCCCCGAGCCCGAGCTGTAATAGACCAGCCGGGCCACGGGATCAGGCCAGAGCGCCGATCTTGTCCGGACGGAAGCCCGCCCAGTGATCGTTGCCCGCGATCACGACCGGCGCCTGACGATAGCCGAGGCCGGTCACCAGTTCCATCGCCGCAGCGTCTTCGGACAGGTCGATGATGGTGTAATCGACGCCCTGCTTGTCGAGGGCGCGCTTGGTGGCGTCGCACTGCACGCAGGCGGGTTTGGAGTAAAGCGTCACAGCCATCGTTCTTGTCCCGTTCCAATGGGCCGGGGCACCAGTAACCGCCAAGCGGCCACCGGGTCCGTCACCCGTGGTCATCAAAATGCACGAGGAGCGAAGCGGGCCAGGCACCACAGGATGTGGTGTCGTGGCGGCTGCCCGAAAGACCCTTTTGCCAGTGTTTATTGGCGTTCGGGGCCTTCGCCACATCTACCCCTAGGGGGGTGTCCGTGCCTCGGGGCAAGATATAGCGCCTGCCGATCCGAGTCTCAACGCCGAACTGCACGGCTCGGCAATTTTCCGGTGAGCGTTTCTGTGTGCCGTCCTGTGGATAAATCGCGGGCCTCGGGGATTGCCTTTCCGGTCCGTGACTTGCACCCTGACGCCGTTGACACCGGCCCGGTGCCGGACGGCGGAGCGAGCCATGCACGATCATTCCCACGCTGCCCACGAAGCGGGCAACCACCATAACGAAGGGGTGGTGCTGGCCGCCTGCCTACTGACTGCCGCCTTCATGGTGGTGGAGGTGGTGGGCGGCTTTCTGTCCGGCTCTCTCGCGCTGATTGCGGATGCGGGGCATATGCTGACCGATACGGCGGCGCTGGCGCTGGCATGGGCGGGCTTCCGCCTTGGCCGACGTTCGGGCGGGCCGCTGCGCAGCTTCGGCGATCGGCGGCTGGAGGTGCTGGCGGCCTTCGTCAACGCCTGCGTGCTGATCCTGCTGGTCCTGTGGATCCTGTGGGAGGCGGTGCTGCGGCTGCTGCATCCCTCGGACGTTCTGCCGGGGCCGATGCTGGTGGTGGCGCTTCTGGGGCTGGCGGTGAATGGCGCGGTGTTCTGGCTGCTGCATCGGGGCGATACGGATCATGTGAACATCCGCGGGGCGCTGCTGCATGTGGCGGGGGACATGCTCGGCTCGGTCGCGGCGATTCTCGCGGCGGGAATCATCTGGGCGACGGGCTGGGTGGCGGCGGATCCGATCCTGTCGGTACTGCTCTCGGCGCTGATCCTGCGGTCGGGCTGGGCGCTGCTGCGATCCTCGTTCGACATCCTGATGGAGGGCGCGCCCCCCGGCGCCGCCCCCGAACAGGTCCGCGCGCATCTGCGGGCGCTGGCGGGGGTGGAGGATGTGCATCATCTGCATATCTGGCAGATCACCTCGGGGCAGGTGGCGGCGACGCTGCACCTTCGCACCTCGGGGGATGCGCGGGCAGCGGTGCGCCGGGTGAAGCGCGCGCTCGCGCATGATTTTGGCATCGCCCATTCCACCGTTGAGATCGACTGGACCCCCGAGCCGGAACCCTGTGCCTTCGGCACGGCGGAGGGCTGATCGGCTGCGCTGCATGATGGACCACGCCGCCGAGGCATGTTAGCAGGGCGTCGGAACCGGGCCATGGTGGCCCTTGGATTGCAAGAGAGACCAATATGGCCGTCGAACGCACCCTGTCGATCATCAAACCCGATGCGACCCGCCGCAACCTGACCGGCAAGATCAACGCCAAATTCGAGGAAGCGGGCCTGCGCATCGTCGCGCAAAAGCGTCTGCACCTGTCCACGGCGCAGGCCGGCAAATTCTACGAAGTCCACAAAGAGCGCCCCTTCTATGGCGAGCTGGTGGAGTTCATGGCGTCCGAGCCGGTCGTCGTACAGGTTCTGGAAGGCGAGGGCGCCATTGCCAAGAACCGCGAAGTGATGGGCGCGACCAACCCGGCCAACGCCGATGCCGGCACCATCCGCAAGGAGTTCGCTCTTTCGGTCGGCGAGAACTCGGTCCACGGCTCCGACGCGCCGGAAACCGCCAAGGAAGAGATCGCCTTCTTCTTCTCCGGTCTCGAACTGGTCGGCTAATGCCTGTTGGGGCCGCGCAAGTGCTGCGCGGTCCCGCCCCCCGGCCGGTGCCCTGCGCCCGCCGCCCCCCGATCCCCACAGTGCCGAACCGATGCGCGCCGCTGGCCGCTGCCGCGTCATGGGCTCATTTTCGGTATGCAAATGTATGCCGAAGCATGCTGAGGCATGCCCATGCATACCTCCTACTTGTCTTGCAACCCGGTGCTTTCGTGTCTTAACTGCCGCTCCAGTGAGTGAGCACGAGAGGGAGGTCGGCTTTTGAAGATCGGAGCCGCGAAGGAGGTTTTTGCTGGCGAGGCCCGGGTGGCGATGACACCCGAGAGCGCCGCGCAGATCCGCAAACTGGGGCATGAGTGCCTGATCGAGACCGGGGCCGGCGCCAAAGCCGGGTTCACCGACGACGCCTATCGCGCCGCCGGCGTGACCGTGGTCGATGATATTTACGCCGCGGCCGATGTCGTGGTGAAGGTCCGCGGCCCCGAAGAGGAGGAGGTGGCCAAGCTGCGCGAGGGGCAGACCCTCATCAGCTTCTTCTGGCCGGCGCAGAACGCCGAATTGCTGGAGGCGGTCAAGGCCCGCGGCGCGACCGTGGTTGCGATGGACATGGTCCCCCGCATCTCGCGCGCGCAGAAGATGGACGCGCTGTCCTCCATGGCCAACATCGCCGGCTACCGCGCCGTGATCGAGGCGGGCAACAACTTCCCCCGCTTCTTCACCGGGCAGGTGACGGCGGCGGGCAAGGTGCCGCCGGCCAAGGTGCTGATCGTGGGCGCGGGCGTGGCAGGTCTTGCCGCGATCGGCACCTCCACGAGCCTTGGCGCGATCACCTATGCCTTCGACGTGCGGCCCGAAGTGGCTGAGCAGATCGAATCGATGGGCGCGGAATTCGTCTATCTCGATTTCGAGGAGGCGCAGACCGACGGCGCGGCGACGGGCGGCTATGCGGCCCCCTCCAGCCCGGAGTTCCGCGATGCGCAGCTGAAGAAGTTCCGCGAACTCGCCCCCGAGATGGACATCGTCATCACCACGGCGCTGATCCCCGGCCGTCCGGCCCCGGTCCTGTGGACCCGCGACATGGTGGAGGCCATGAAGCCCGGCTCCGTGATCGTGGACCTTGCGGCCGAACGCGGCGGCAACTGCGAGCTGACCGTCCCGGACGAGAAGATCGTGACCGATGGCGGCGTGACGATCGTCGGCTATACCGACTTCCCCAGCCGCATGGCGACGCAGTCCTCGACGCTTTATTCCAACAATATCCGTCACATGCTGTCCGATCTTACACCGGGCAAGGACGGCGTCATCAACCATGACATGGACGATGACGTGATCCGCACGGCGACCGCGACGCATGAGGGGGAGATCACCTTCCCGCCGCCGCCGCTGAAGATCCAAGCCATCGCCGCGCAGAAACCGCGCGAAAAGGTCAAGGAACCGACCGCCGAAGAAAAGCGCGCCACCGAGGTCCTGCGCTTCCGTCAGCAGACCAAGACGCAGGTCGGCCTTCTGGTCGCGGCGACGGTTCTGCTCTTGGTGGTGGGCGCCGTCGCACCGGCCAGCTTCATGGCGCATTTCGTCGTCTTCGTACTGGCCTGCTTCATCGGTTTCCAAGTGATCTGGGCGGTGTCCCATTCGCTGCACACGCCGCTGATGGCGGTCACGAACGCGGTGTCGGGGATCATCATCCTCGGTTCCTTGGTGCAGATCGGGGCGGGCGGCTTCCTCGTGGTGCTGCTGTCCTTCGTGGCGATCCTCATCGCCTCCATCAACATCGTCGGGGGCTTCCTCGTGACGCGGCGCATGCTCGCCATGTTCCAGAAATCGTAAGGGGGCGGCTTTGGATTACGCAATGGTTTCGGCAGCCTATATCGCTGCCGCAATTCTCTTCATCCTGTGCCTCGGCGGTCTTTCGGGGCAGGAAAGCGCCAAGCGTGCGGTGTGGTACGGCATCGCCGGCATGGCGCTGGCCGTGGTCGCGACGCTGTTCGGCCCGGGTCCGGGGTATCTTCCGCTCGTGCTCTTGGCGATCGTTCTGGGCGCGGGCATCGGCTGGTACGTCGCCAAGCGGGTGGAGATGACGGCGATGCCGCAACTGGTGGCGGCGCTGCACAGCTTCGTCGGCCTCGCGGCGGTCTTCATCGGCTTCTGCACGCATATCGTGATGAACCGGGTTCTGGGCCTCGATGCGGGCATCCTTTCGGGGTTCGAGGCGCTGATCGCCCACAAGACCCCGGCCGAGATCGCCATCCTTCAGGTGGAGACGTTCATCGGCGTGTTCGTGGGCGCAGTGACGTTCACCGGCTCGATCGTGGCCTTCGGCAAGCTTTCGGGCAAGATCGACAGCAAGGCGCGCAAACTGCCGGGCGGCCACTGGCTGAACGCGGGCGCGGCGGCGCTGTCGGTGATCCTGCTCATCGCCTATTGCAACGGCGCGGGCGGCTGGACGCTGCTCCTGATGACGGCCTGCGCGCTGTTCATCGGCTATCACCTCATCATGGGGATCGGCGGCGCGGACATGCCGGTGGTCGTCTCCATGCTCAACAGCTATTCGGGCTGGGCGGCATCGGCGATCGGCTTCTCGCTCTCGAACGATCTGCTGATCGTGACGGGCGCGCTGGTCGGCTCTTCGGGGGCGATCCTCAGCTACATCATGTGCAAGGCGATGAACCGCAGCTTCGTCAACGTGATCCTTGGCGGTTTCGGCACCACGACCGGCCCCGCGATGGAGATCGAGGGCGAGCAGGTGGCCATCGACGCCGAAGGCGTGGCGACCGCGCTGAACGATGCCGACAGCGTCATCATCGTGCCGGGTTACGGCATGGCCGTGGCGCAGGCGCAGCAGGCGGTGTCGGAACTGACGCGCAAGCTGCGCGCCAAGGGCAAGACGGTGCGCTTCGGCATCCACCCCGTGGCGGGCCGCCTTCCGGGCCATATGAACGTGCTGCTGGCCGAGGCGAAGGTGCCCTATGACATCGTGCTGGAGATGGACGAGATCAACGACGACTTCGCCTCCACCGATGTGGTGATCGTCATCGGCTCCAACGACATCGTGAACCCGGCCGCGCAGGAGGACCCGAACAGCCCGATCGCCGGTATGCCCGTGCTGCGGGTGTGGGAGGCCAAGCAGGTCTTCGTGTCCAAACGCGGGCAGGGGACCGGCTATTCCGGGATCGAGAACCCGTTGTTCTTCAAGGAGAACACCCGGATGTTCTACGGCGATGCCAAGGGATCCATCGGACAACTCGTCAATCTTGTGGATTGATCCGGAACGCCCCGCCCTCGCGGGGCGTTCTTCATTCGGGCATCAACAGGAGGCACGAATGTTCAAGTTCATCGGCGGCACCATGGGGGTCATCTTCCTGATCGGTCTGATCGTGGTGATCCTGCTTCTCAAACTGATCTTTTAATCGGGGACGGTCGCAAGATCGTCCAGCCAAACTCGCGCCACGGCATCGGACGGCGCGCGCCAATCCCCCCGGGGGCTGAGTGCGCCGCCCGATGACACTTTCGGCCCGTTCGGAATGGCCGAACGCTTGAACTGGCTGAACGCGAAGAACCGTTTCACGAACCCTTCCAGCCAGTGCTTGATCGTCGGCAGGTCATAGACGTGCTTCTTGCCTTCGGGGAACCCTGCGGGCCATTCGCCGGCCTCCATCTCGCGCCACGCCTGCCATGCAAGGAAGGCGACCTTCGCCGGCGTATGGCCGTAGCGCAGGATGTGGAACAGGAAGAAATCATGCAGCTCATAGGGGCCGATCAGGGCCTCGGTGCCCTGAAGCTCCTCCCCCGGCACCAGTTCGGGTGAGATTTCGGTCCCCAGAATGTTCAAGAGCACGCGGTCGGTTTCGGCATCGAACTGATCCCCCCCGGCGGCCCAGCGGATCAGATACTGGATCAGCGTCTTGGGCACGCCCGCATTCACGGCGTAATGGCTCATCTGATCGCCCACGCCATAGGTGCACCAGCCGAGCGCCAGTTCCGACAGATCCCCCGTGCCGATCACGAACCCCTTGTGATGATTGGCAAGGCGGAAGAGATAATCGGTGCGCAGGCCTGCCTGAACATTCTCGAAGGTGATGTCATAGACGGGGGCGCCATCCGCAAAGGGGTGGCCCATATCCGACAGCATCTGCCGCGCGGCGGGGCGGATGTCGATCTCCTCGGCGTCGATCCCCATGGCCCGCATCAGCGCCCAAGCGTTGGACTTCGTGCCCTCGCTGGTGGCAAAGCCGGGCATGGTATAGCCAAGGATGGTGGAGCGGGGCAGGCCCAGCCGGTCGCAGACCTTGGCCGCGACGATCAGGGCATGGGTGCTGTCGAGGCCGCCGGAAATGCCGATGACCATGCGCCCGCCGCCCGTCGCCTCGAACCGGCGGCGCAGACCGTCCACCTGAATGTTGAACGCCTCGAAGCAGTCCTGATCCACCTTGTCGGCGCGGGCGGGGATATAAGGAAAACGCCGCTGGCGGCGGTGAAAGCCGATATCGCCGGTGGCGGGGCGATGGGCGAACCTTATGCGGCGGAAGGACGGCTGCCCGGCATCGGCGAAGGTGCCGGTGCGGCTGCGTTCGGACAGGATGCGCCCCGTATCCACATCGGCGATGCAGAGCGGGGGATCGACGGCGAAACGTTCGGACAGCGCCAGCGTATCGCCTAGCTCGTAGATGCCGCCCTGACCGTCCCATGCCAGATCGGTGGTGCTTTCGCCCGCGCCGGCGGCGGAATAGGCATAGGCCGCCATCGCCCGCATGGATTGCGACGCGCAGAGCAGATGGCGGTCATCGGCCTTTCCGATCGTGATGTTGGAGGCCGAGAGATTGGCAAGGATCACCGCCCCTGCCAGCGCCCCTTGGGTCGACGGGGGCGTCGGGGCCCAGAAATCTTCGCAGATTTCGACATGGGTGACGAAGCCGGGCAGATCCTCGGCCTCGAACAGAAGATCGCTGCCGAAGGGAACGGATTGGCCGCCCAGAGCGATCTCACCGCGCACGTCGCGGCCATGGGCGAACCAGCGTTTTTCGTAATATTCGCGGTAATTGGGCAGGAAGGATTTCGGCACTACCCCCAGAACCCGCCCCTTGGCCACCGCCACCGCGCAGTTGTAAAGGCGCCCGTCCCGCCGCAGCGGCGCACCGATCAGGACCAGAGGCGACAGCGTGGCCGTCGCTTCGGCCAGACGCAGCACGGCCGCCTCGGCCGCGATCAGGATCGCGTCCTGCAGCAGCAGATCGTCGATGGCATAGGCGGTGACGCAGAGTTCGGGACAGATCAGCAGATCGACCTTGGCCGCATCCGCCTGCTGCATCCGGGCGAGGATCGCGGCCTCGTTGAACGGGATGTCGGCGGGGCGGACGGCGGGGGTCGCGGTGGCGACGCGGACGAACCCGTGCCGGTGGATCGAGGCGAAGTCGGCGCTGGTCATGGTCTGTCCTCCGGTGATGCCCTGTACTTGGTACATGCCCCGGCGGGCCCCGGATGGGCAAGGGGCCGGTAGGCCCCTCGCGGAAGGATCAGTCCTCGGAGATCATGGATTCGAGGCTGCGGCCCTTCGTTTCCTGCACCGAACGCAGCACGAAGATGAACGACAGAAGCGCGAACAGCGCATAGAGGCTGTAGGCGAAATCGAGGCCGATGGCCGCAAGGATCGGGAAGGTCGTGCTGACGACGAAGTTCGCCAGCCATTGCGCCGCCCCGGCAAGGCCGAGGGCCATGCCGCGGATGCGGTTGGGGAACATCTCGCCCAGCAGAACCCAGACCGCCGGGCCCCAGCTTGCCCCGAAACCGATGATGAAGACGTTGGCCGCCACCAGCGCGACCGGGCCCCACGGGGCGGGCAGGCTGACCGCACCATCGACCGTGCCGGCATTGCTGAACGCCAGCGCCATGACGCCGAGCGACAGCGCCATCAGGGCCGAACCGCCCAGCAGCAGCTTGCGCCGCCCCACCGAATCGATCAGCGCGATGGCGATGACCGTCGCTACGATATTAGTGATGGACCCAGCGACGGAGAGCATGAACGAATCGGATTCGTCGAAGCCCACCGACTGCCACAGCGTCGTAGAATAGTAGAAGATGACGTTGATGCCGACGAATTGCTGGAACACCGACAGGATGATGCCCAGCCAGACGACACGGCGCAGGCCGAACCGCGGGCCGCGCAGATCGGTAAAGGATTTGCGCGCCTCGGAGGCGACGGTGGTGCGGATTTCTTCGATCTTGCGGCCGATCGCATCGGCGCCGGACATGCCGACCACGGTCTGAAGGACGTGGCGCGCCTCGTCCAGACGCTGACGCTCCACGAGGTAGCGGGGCGATTCGGGCAGGCGCATCGCCAGAAGGCCATAGCCGATCGCCGGGATCAGTTCCGACAGGAACATCCAGCGCCATGCCGTGGAACCCCAGAGATCTGCCGCCGCGCCGCCCGCGATCCGCGCCAGAACGGCGCTGATCAGAAGCGACAGGAAGATGCCGACCACGATCGCCATCTGCTGAAGCGTGCCGAGGCGGCCGCGATTGCCCGCGGGGGACACCTCGGCGATATAGGCGGGCGCGATGACCGAGGCGAAGCCCACGCCCACGCCGCCGACGAAGCGCCAGAGGATCAGATCGACCGTGCCGAACGCAAGGCCGGAGCCGAGCGCGCTGACCGACAGCAGCAGCGATGCGATGATCATGGTGCGCACGCGGCCGAACCGCTCGGCGCAGACGCCGGCATACCACGCGCCGACCATCGCGCCCAGAAGCGCACAGGACACCACGAAGCCGATCGCGGCGGCCGAAAGGCCGAAGGCACCCCGGATCGAATCCACGGTGCCGTTGATGATGGAGCTGTCATACCCGAACAGGAACCCGCCAAGCGCGGCGGTCCCCGTCACGAGCAGCAGGCGTCGGGACATTGTCCCGTCATGTTCGATGGTCTGCTGCATCTGTCCCTCTGCGTTATCTCGTCACGGGGGATGTGCACCAAAACGCCCCGCCGTCAATGCGTTCGGGGCAGGTCGTCATCGTCCGAGGGGATGTCTTCGGTCTCTTGGGTGGGGACGGCGTAGCTGCCGTTCAGCCAGCGGGCCAGATCGACATCCGCGCAGCGGCGCGAGCAGAAGGGGCGGTAGGCCGGGTCCACCGGCTTGCCGCAGATCGCGCATTTCATGCCAGCGCCTCGGAGAGGGGGATGCGGTCGCGTTTGCGCACCAGTTCGTAGAGGCCAAGGCCGGACCAGCCCACGAGGCTCGTCTCCGCCGCCTCGCCCTTGAAGGCGGCGCGCAGCACCTGATCCAGCACCGCCCGGTCCTTCTTGGAGATCGGGGCGAAATCCACGACTATCTGACCGCCGAGGCCGCGCAGGCGCAACTGCCGCGGCAGATCGCGGGCGGCGGCCACGTTCGCCTTCATCCCCGCCGCGGGCGAGGTGTCGGGCCCGGTGTTCACGTCCACCGCCACCAAGGCGCGCGTCGGCTCCACCGTCATGAAGGCCCCGCCGGGCAGGGAAACGCGGTCCGAAAGCGCCTCGTCGATCAGATCCAGCACGCCATCGGTTTCGAACGCGCCCTCGCGCAGATCGTCGGGCGCCGGGTCCATCCAGTCGCGCCACGCCGTTTCGTGCGGCGAGGGGCCGTCCACCAGCAGTTCCGGCCCGCCATCCAGATCGGCGAGAACGGCCTCGGCCAAGGCGCGGGTTTCGGCGATGTCGCGGGCGATGTCCTCGTCGGGCGCCGCCTCGCAGGCCGAGCGCAGGATCAAGCCTTCGGAAGAGCCTGCCATTCCGGCCTCCGCCAATGCGGCGAGTTCGGTGCGCAGATCCTCGTCGCGGATGCGGCGCGAGATGTTCAGCCCCGGCGCGCCCGGAGTGACGATGCAGAACCGGCTTTTGAACAGCAGGCGCGTGGTGACGGGGGTCGCCTTGCTGCCTTCGGCCGTGCCCGTGACCTGCACCAGAACGCGCTGCCCCGGCGAGAGGCCCGACACTTGCCGCAGAAAGCCCGACCCGTTCGCCGGCATGCGCACGAAGACGCCGCCCTGACCCTTCATGGGCCGGTCCACGATGGCGCGGAAGATCGCGCCCGGAAGGGGGGCGTCGCTTTGGGGTGCGATCAGCAGATCGTGCAGCGCACCGTCGATGACCAGCGCGGCGGCTTCGCGCCCGCCCACCTGATCGAGATGGATCACGCGACCCTTCATGCCATTCTCCAGACCGGCAGCCCGGCCGCCGTCAGCAGTTGCGCCGTTTCGGCCAAAGGCAGGCCGACGATGCCGGTGAAGGACCCGGCGATCCACGGGATAAAGGCGCCCGCCGCACCCTGAATGCCGTATCCGCCCGCCTTGCCCTGCCAGTCGCCCGAGGCGAGATAGGCGTTCAATTCGTCATCCGAGAGGCGTTTCATCTTGGCTTGGCTCACGACCTCGCGCGTCCAGACGCGTTCACCCCGGCGGACGACGACGGCGGTGATGATCTGGTGCCGACGACCGCCGAGCGCGAGGAGGAACTCCGCCGCTTCGGCCGCGTCGCGCGGCTTGCCGAGGATGCGGCGGCCAAGGGCCACCGTCGTATCGGCGCAGAGGACGACATCCTCCGGCCCCGACGCGACCGCCTCCGCCTTCGCACGGGCGATGCGCGCGCAATAGGGGCGCGGCAATTCGGCCTTCAGCGGCGTCTCGTCGATGTCGGGCGGCAGGATGGCGTCGGGCACGAGACCCAGCTGCGCAAGGAGATCCTTGCGCCGCGGGCTGGCAGAGCCGAGGATGAGACGCATCCGAGCTTACTTGAAGCGGTAGTTGATGCGGCCCTTGGACAGGTCGTAGGGCGTCATTTCCACTTGAACCTTGTCGCCGGCCAGAACGCGAATGCGGTTTTTACGCATCTTACCTGCCATCGTCGCGATCAATTCATGGCCATTGTCGAGTTCGACCCTGAATGTCGCGTTCGGCAGGAGTTCCTTGACGACACCGGGGAATTCGAGAATGTCTTCCTTGGC
This sequence comes from Falsirhodobacter algicola, assembly GCF_018279165.1. Classification (GTDB taxonomy): domain Bacteria; phylum Pseudomonadota; class Alphaproteobacteria; order Rhodobacterales; family Rhodobacteraceae; genus Falsirhodobacter; species Falsirhodobacter algicola. The sequence continues at coordinate 421,631 of NZ_CP047289.1, forward strand.
CATGGTCTCTCCGATTTGGGATGATGCGCGATCTGCCGCGCCAAATATGGGGCGTAGATGCGCCCGTGGTTCGGATTTTTCAAGTGCAAAAGCGGCCCGCGGCCGCGTAAGGGGGACGAGCGATGGTCGGGGATATCCATTCGGGCGGTTGCCATTGCGGCGGCGTGCGCTTTCGCGTGCGGCTGGTGGACGGGCTGAACACCGCGCGGCGCTGCACCTGTTCGCTGTGCCGGATGCGCGGGGCGGTGGCCGTTTCGGCGCGGCTGGAGGATCTGGAGATCGTCGAGGGCGCGGATCTGCTCACGCTCTATCAGTTCAACACGATGACGGCGCGGCATTACTTCTGCCGCCGCTGCGGCGTCTATACCCATCATCAGCGCCGCTCCCGCCCCGAGGAATACGGCATCAACCTCGCCTGCCTCGATGGGATGAGCCCGTTCGATCTGCCCGACGTGCCCGTGATGGACGGCGTGTCGCATCCGCGCGATGGCGGCGGCGGCGTCGCGGGGCATCTGCTGTTCCGCCCGGCCTAGGGGCGGGGGGCACCGAAGCGCGCCAGCATCCGGTCCCGGATCTGGTCGCGCGCCTGGCGGTAGGCCTCAAGCTTCGTCTCCCGATCCTCGCCGATGGCGGTGGGATCGAGGATGGGCCAATATTCCACATCCAGATGCCACAGCCGCGTCAGCGCCCGCGCGGTCTCATGGCTGGCGGGGGAGAGGGCGACGATCAGATCGAAACCGGACAGTTCCTCGCCCCGCTCCTGCATCTGCTCGAACGAGCGGACGTGGTGGCGGTCGAGTTCGACGCCGATCTCGCGGCAGACGGCGATGGAGAAGCCGTCCACCTCCATCTCCCCCTTCACCCCGGCGGATTGCACATAGCTGCGCGTGCCGTAGAGTTGCTTCATCAGCCCCTCGGCCATGGGGGAGCGGACGGCGTTGTGGTCGCAGCAGAACAGGACGGATGCGGGAACCTCTGTCATCGCTGCATCGCGCAGATCAGCGTGAACAGGCGGCGGGCGGTATCGCGGTCCATCCGCGCCTTGCCCGCCAGCCGGTCCTGCAACAGATCCGCCCCTTCGTTGTGGATGCCGCGCCGGGCCATGTCGATCGCCTCGATCCGGGCCGGGGGCAGGTGGCGCACCGCCTCGGCATGGGCGGCGCAGATCTGGAAATAATCCTTGATGACCTGCCGCAGTGGCCCGAGAGAGAGGTGAAACTCTGCCGCAGGGGCGTTGCCCGCGCTTAGCGCGAAGACGATCCGCCCCTCGCGCATGGCAAGGCCAAGGGCGTAGGGGCCGGGCGGGGCATCGTCCAAGAGCGCGAAGCTGTTATCCTGCAAAAGGTCGCGCACCGCGGCGCGGCGCTCGGCCTCCATGGCGGAGGGAGGGGCGTCGATGTCGATCCGCGACAGGCGGGTCATCCCGCGCTCCGGTTCAGGCGGTCGAGGCGGGCGCGCACCGAGAGGCCGTGCGCCTCGAGGCTTTCGGAGATGGCGAGCCGTTCGGCCGCCGGGCCGATCGCGGCCAGCGCCTCGGGCGTCATGCGGGCAAGGGTGGTGCGTTTGAGGAAATCCATCACCGACAGCCCGGAGGAGAAGCGCGCCGAACGGGCGGTGGGCAGGACGTGGTTCGGCCCGCCGACGTAATCGCCGATCGCCTCGGGCGTCCATGCACCAAGGAAGATCGCGCCCGCATGGGTGATGCGCGCGGCCAGCGCGTCCGGGTCCGCCACGCACAGTTCCAGATGTTCGGGGGCGACGCGGTTCGACAGGGCGGCCGCCTCGCTCAGATCGCGGGCGACGATGATCGCGCCGAAATCCTCCCAGCTGCGGGCGGCGATGGCGCGGCGTTCCAGCGTTCGAAGGCGCGCCGTCACCGCCTCGGCCACGGCCTGCCCGAAGGCGGCATCGGTCGTGATCAGGATCGATTGGGCGCTTTCGTCATGCTCGGCTTGGCTCAGCAGGTCGAGGGCGATCCAGTCGGGATCGTTGTCCGCATCGGCGATCACGAGGATTTCGGAGGGGCCGGCGATCATGTCGATGCCGACCTTGCCGAAGACCCGCCGCTTGGCCGCCGCGACGAAGGCGTTGCCGGGGCCGGTGATCTTGTCCACCGGGGCCACGGTTTGGGTGCCATAGGCAAGGGCGGCGATCGCCTGCGCCCCGCCGATGCGATAGACGACATCCACCCCCGAGAGTGACGCCGCCAGCAGCACCAGCGGATTGACCGTGCCGCCCGGCGTGGGGCAGGCGATGGCCAGACGCTCCACCCCGGCGACCTTGGCCGGGATCGCGTTCATCAGCACCGAGGAGGGATAGCTCGCCAGCCCGCCCGGCACATAGAGCCCCGCCGCCGATACCGGTGTCCACCGCCAGCCCAGCGTCGCGCCTGCCGCATCGGTCCACGATGCGTCCTCGGGCATCTGGCGGGCATGGTAGGCGCGGATGCGCTCGGCCGCGAGTTCCAGCGCCGCGCGATCCTCGGCCGGAACCTTGGCGATCTCGGCGGCGATCTCCTCGGCGGAAAAGGCCATCGTCTCGGGCGTCAGGTCCAGCCGGTCGAAGCGGGATGTCAGTTCGATCACGGCGGCATCGCCCCGGTCCCGCACATCGGCGATGATCGCGGCCACGGCCGCATCCACATCGGGGCTGTCCTCGCGCTTCATGCCCAGAAGGGCGGTGAAGGCCCGGTCGAAATCAGCGTCGCGGGTGGACAGGAACTGCGGCATCGGGATCTCCTTTGGGCCGTGCATAGCAAGGCGGGCGGGTGCCCTCAAGGCTCAGCGCCGGGTCAGCCGCGCCTGACCATAGACGGTGTCGGTGCGCACCTGCGTCACGCGCATCATGGTGCCAGCGGGCTGATAGGTGATGGTGAAGGGAAAGACGCTCTTTTCCGCCATCTCGCGCGCGGAATATCCAGCGACGCGGCGGAATTCGCCGTTGCAGGTGGTGGTGCCGTTCTGACGGCGGGGCGCGGCGAAGGCGATCTCGGTCGCGCGGCGGCCATCGAAGATGCGGAGGGATCGGCCGCATTCCTGACCCTTGGGCACATCGCGCAGCGTCGCGTACAGCGCCGTCAGCGGATCGACCGTTCCGCCCTGCGTCGATGGGGGGACATCGTCCTCGTCCCGCGCGCGGGGCGGATCGTAGGCCTTCACCTGCGGCACGCCCGCGCGGTAATCAATCTGGGCGCTGCGGGTGCGGCCGTTGTTGTCCGCCCGCTCGCTGTAGCTGGAGGGGACGAAACGGCCATCGGCCACGCGCCCCTGCGCGCTGGCGTCATAGCGGATGCGGCGCAGGATGCCGACCAGACCGCCGCTTTCGAGTGCGCCGCTGACGGCATAGCGCCCGTCCACCACCTGACCCGACAGGCGCAGACTGCCGGCGGTGATGCCGCGGATGGTCAATCCGAAGGTCGCCTGCTGGGTGTCTTGGGGCAGGGCCGGGGCCGCGCCCACCGTCAGGGCGGCGGCAAGAAGGGCGGTGGTGATCATGCGCATGGTCTGTCCTTTCGGCTTCCGCCGCTATATATGGTGCCGAAGGATCGGGGCCATGCCGCTTCCCGCTTGACGCGGCGGTGGATTGCCACTATGGACCCCCAACGGATTTTCGGCGCGCTGCCTTTTCGGCGGTGCCATCATGTTTGAAGGATCAACATCATGTCGCGCGTCTGCGAACTGAGCGGTAAAGGCCCGATGACGGGCAACACTATCTCGCACGCCAACAACAAGAGCCGTCGGCGCTTCCTGCCGAACCTGAACGACGTAACGCTCATCTCCGACGTGCTGGGCCAGTCGTTCAAGTTCCGCGTGTCGGCTGCGGCGCTGCGTACGGTCGATCACCGTGGCGGCCTTGACGCGTTCCTGGCCAAAGCCAAGGACGACGAGCTTTCGGACCGCGCGCTGAAAGTGAAGAAAGAGATCGCGAAGGTTCAGACCGCCGCCTGATCCCGCGCCTTGATCCGCACGACGATATCGGCCTCGCCTTCGGCGGGGCCTTTTCGTTTGGGGCGGGGCGCTTTGGCCCCGCATCGGCGGCCTTAGCCGCAATAGGCCTCGGCGGTCTGACCGAACGCCTGATACCGGCGCCAGAACGCGCTGTCGGAGGCGCCCTTGGACACCCGCATCTGCTGCGCGGCATCGGGATCTTCGAAGAAGTTCGCGGCGCGGCGCTGATCGCGCCCGGTCAGGGTGGCATCCGCCGCGCCTTGAATGCAGGCGCATAGGCTCGATTTCCCGGCACCGCGATCCGATCGCAGGCAGGCCTTCTCCACCGGGCCGGCTTGGGCGAAGGCCGGCATCAGGGTGGCGGCGGCCAGGGCGAACAGGGTTTTCTTCATCATCTGCCTCGTCTTGCGGGGCGGTCTTGCGCCGCCCTTCGTTGCGAATGGCAGGCAGTATCGGCAAAGTGGCAGATTCTTCAACCGCCCGCCGCCGTCTCGCGCAGTCGTGACCGCATGCGAAGGGCATTGACCGGCCTTGGTTTCATGGTCATATGCGCGCCATGACCCAGCTTGATCGCATCCGCAACTTCTCCATCGTGGCGCATATCGACCACGGAAAATCCACCCTTGCCGACCGGCTGATTCAGCTGACGGGAACGGTGGCCGAACGCGACATGAAAGCCCAGATGCTGGACAGCATGGACATCGAGCGGGAGCGGGGCATCACCATCAAGGCCAACACCGTCCGGATCGAATATCCGGCCAAGGATGGCCACACCTATGTGCTGAACCTGATCGACACCCCCGGCCATGTGGACTTCGCCTACGAGGTCAGCCGGTCGATGCGCGCGGTCGAAGGCTCGCTTCTGGTCGTGGACGCCTCGCAAGGGGTGGAGGCGCAGACGCTCGCCAACGTCTATCAGGCGATCGACGCCAACCACGACATCGTGCCGGTCCTGAACAAGATCGACCTGCCTGCCGCCGAACCCGACCGCGTGAAGGCGCAGATCGAGGACGTGATCGGCATCGACGCCTCCGAGGCCATTCCGATCTCGGCCAAATCCGGTCTGGGCATCCCGGACGTGCTGGAGGCGATCGTGCACCGCCTGCCGGCCCCCAAGGGCGACCGCGATGCGCCGCTGAAGGCGATGCTGGTCGATTCGTGGTACGATCCCTATCTGGGCGTCGTCGTGATGATCCGCGTCATGGACGGCGTGATCCGCAAGAACGACCGGATCAAGATGATGCAGACCGGGGCCGTCTATGGCATCGACCGTCTGGCGGTGCTGAAGCCCGCGATGGTGGATATCGCCGAACTGGGCCCGGGGGAGATCGGCGTCTTCACCGCCTCGATCAAGCAGGTCCGCGACACCCGCGTCGGCGACACCATCACGACCGAGAAGAAGGGTACGGACAAACCGCTCCCCGGGTTCAAACCCGCGCAGCCGGTGGTGTTCTGCGGCCTCTTCCCGGTCGATGCCAATGACTTCGAGGATCTGCGCGACGCGATCGAGAAGTTGGCGCTGAACGACGCCTCCTTCAGCTTCGAGATGGAAACCTCGGCCGCGCTTGGCTTCGGCTTCCGCTGCGGCTTCCTTGGGCTGCTGCACCTCGAGGTGATCCGCGACCGGCTGGAGCGGGAATACGACATGGACCTGATCACCACGGCGCCGTCCGTGGTGTTCAAGCTGCACATGAAGGACGGGGAGGTGCGCGATCTGCACAACCCGGCCGACATGCCCGATCTGACCTATGTCGACCATATCCAAGAGCCGCGCATCAAGGCCACCATCATGGTGCCGGACGAATATCTCGGCGATATCCTGAAGCTGTGTCAGGATCGGCGCGGCATTCAGCTCGACCTGTCCTATGCGGGCAGCCGGGCGATGGTCGTCTACGACCTGCCGCTGGCCGAGGTGGTGTTCGACTTCTACGACCGTCTGAAATCGGTCACGAAGGGCTATGCCAGCTTCGATTACCAGATCAGCGAATACCGCGAGGACAGCCTCGTGAAGATGTCCATTCTGGTGAACGACGAACCGGTGGACGCGCTGGCGATGATGGTGCACCGCGACCGGGCCGAAGCACGCGGCCGCGTCATGTGCGAGAAGCTGAAAGAGCTGATCCCGCGCCACATGTTCAAGATCCCGGTGCAGGCCGCGATCGGCGGGCGCGTCATCGCGCGCGAGACGATCAGCGCCATGCGCAAGGACGTGACCGCCAAATGCTATGGCGGCGATGCGACGCGCAAACGTAAGCTGCTGGACAAGCAGAAGGCGGGCAAGAAGAAGATGCGCCAGTTCGGCAAGGTGGAGATTCCGCAGGAAGCCTTCATCAGCGCGCTGAAGATGGACAGCTGAGACAAGGAAAACGGGGCCTCAGCGCCCCGTTTTTTCTTTCAGCGCCTCTATGCGCTCGCTCGCCTCGGCCTTTGTCAGGCCATCATCGAAGGTTTCGCCCGCCTCTTCGGACAGGGTCTTGAGGTAGCTGGCCTGTGCGCCGGTCATGGCCTCGTCGCCCGTCACCCAGTCTTCGGGGTTCTTTTCGGCATTGCCGACGGGATGGGATTTGGGATTTTCCGTCATGGGTCGCCTCCGCGTGTTCTTGAAATGTTCAAACACGCGGGCGCCGGCGATGTTCCCATGAAAAAAGCCGCCCCGAGGGGCGGCTTCGTCGTTCAGCCTTGCAGCGTGCGCACGCCGTACCCTTCGCCCCGTGCCTGCATCGCCGCCACCGCCGCGATGGAGCCTGCGGCCGTGGTGAAGTAGGGGATCTTCTCGTAGAGCGCGACCGAGCGGATCTCGCGGCTGTCGGAGACCGACTGCGCGCCTTCGGTCGTGTTCAGCACGAGCGCGATGTCGTCGTTCTTCAGCCGGTCCACGATGTTCGGGCGGCCTTCGTAGACCTTGTTCACCGCCGTGGTGGCGACGCCCTGCGTCGACAGCCATTGGGCCGTGCCCTTGGTCGCCACGATCTCGAACCCAAGGGCGATCAGGCCGCGTGCGGCTTCGGCCAGTGCGTCCGTCTTGTCGGCGTCGCGCACCGACAGGAACACCCGGCCGCTTTCCGGCAGATGCGTGCCCGCGCCCATCTGCGCCTTCAGGAAGGCCAGCGGGAAGGTGCGGTCCCAGCCCATCACCTCGCCGGTGGAGCGCATTTCCGGCCCCAGCAGCGTATCGACACCGGGGAAGCGCGCAAAGGGCAGCACCGATTCCTTGACCGAGAACCACGGCGTGATCGGATCGGCCAGCGTCATCGGATCGGCCAGCGGCAGCGCCGTGTCCGGGCCGACGCCGGCGGGATAGGCCTCGCGCAGCGGGAAGGCGTTCAGCGACTCGCCGGCCATCAGCCGCGCAGCGATGGAGGCGATGGCGCTGTCGGTCGCCTTGGCGACGAAGGGCACCGTCCGCGAGGCGCGGGGGTTCACCTCCAGCACATAGATCACGCCGTCCTTGATCGCGAATTGCACGTTCATCAGGCCGACCACGTTCAGCGCGCGGGCCATGGCGATGGACTGACGCTTCAACTCCTCGATCAGCGCGGGGCTGAGCGAGTGGGGCGGCAGGCAGCAGGCACTGTCGCCCGAATGGACGCCCGCTTCCTCGATATGCTCCATGATGCCGGCGACATGGACGTTCTGCCCGTCCGAAAGGCAGTCCACGTCCACCTCGATCGCGCCCGACAGATAGCTGTCGAGAAGGACCGGGTTCTTGCCCGACACGTCCACCGCGCTGGTGATGTAGCGTTTCAGCTGGTCCATATCGCGCACGATCTCCATCGCGCGCCCGCCCAGCACATAGGAGGGGCGGATCACCAGCGGGAAGCCGACGCGTTCGGCGATCGCAAGCGCCTGTTCGTCGCTGCTGGCAATGCCGTTGACCGGCTGCTTCAGCTCCAGATCGTTCAGCAGTTGCTGGAAACGCTCGCGGTCTTCGGCAAGGTCGATCGCGTCGGGCGTGGTGCCGAGGATCGGGATGCCTTCGGCCTCCAGCGCGTTGGCCAGTTTCAGCGGGGTCTGCCCGCCGAACTGCACGATCACGCCGTGCAGGGTGCCGTTCTCCTGCTCCACGCGCAGGATCTCCAGCACATGCTCCAGCGTCAGCGGCTCGAAATAGAGCCGGTCGCTGGTGTCGTAGTCGGTGGAGACGGTCTCGGGGTTGCAGTTGACCATGATGGTCTCGTAGCCCGCAGCGGTCAGCGCGAAGCAGGCATGGCAGCAGCAGTAGTCGAACTCGATTCCCTGACCGATCCGGTTCGGACCGCCGCCGAGGATGACGACCTTCTTGGCGTCCGAGGGACGGGCCTCGTCCTCCACCTCGCCCATCAGCGGGGCTTCGTAGGTGGAGTACATATAGGGGGTCTGGGCCTCGAACTCGGCGGCGCAGGTGTCGATGCGCTTGAAGACCGCCGTGACGCCGAGGGCGCGGCGGGCCTTGCGCACCGCCGCCTCCGACTGGCCGGTCAGCGCGGCGAGGCGGGCATCGGTGAAGCCGAACATCTTCAGGCGGCGCAGGCCTTCGGCGTCCTTGGGCAGGCCGGCCTCGGCGATCCGGGCCTCTTCGTCCACGATCTCGCGGATGCGGGCAAGGAACCACGGATCGAAGCTGGTGGCGGCCTGAATGTCGTCGTTGGACAGCCCGTGGCGCATGGCCTGCGCGATCAGGCGGATGCGGTCGGGGGTCTGGGCGCTGATCGCCTTCACGATGGCGGTGCGCTCCGGCGCGCCTTCGATCGCGATCTCGTCAAAGCCCGACAGGCCCGTCTCCATGGAGGCGAGGGCCTTCTGCATCGATTCGTGGAAGGTCCGGCCGATCGCCATGACCTCGCCCACCGATTTCATCGCGGTGGTCAGTTCGGGCTTGGAGCCGGGGAACTTCTCGAAGGCAAAGCGCGGGATCTTGGTCACGACATAGTCGATCGACGGCTCGAAGCTGGCGGGCGTGACCTTGGTGATGTCGTTGTCCAGCTCGTCCAACGTGTAGCCGACGGCGAGTTTGGCGGCGATCTTGGCGATCGGGAAGCCCGTCGCCTTGGAGGCCAGCGCCGAAGAGCGCGACACCCGCGGGTTCATCTCGATCACGACCATGCGGCCATCGGCCGGGTTGATCGCCCATTGCACGTTGGAACCGCCGGTCTCCACCCCGATCTCGCGCAGCACGGCGATGGAGCCGTTGCGCATCGCCTGATATTCGCGGTCGGTCAGGGTCAGGGCGGGGGCGACGGTGATGCTGTCGCCGGTATGTACGCCCATCGGATCGACGTTCTCGATGGAGCAGACGATGATGGCGTTGTCGTTGCGATCCCGCACGACCTCCATCTCGTATTCCTTCCAGCCGAGCAGGCTTTCATCGACCAGCACCTGCGCCACCGGCGAGGCATCGAGGCCCGAGCGGACGATGCGTTCGTAATCGTCCCGGTTGTAGGCGACGCCGCCGCCGGTGCCGCCCAGCGTGAAGGCGGGGCGGATGATGGCCGGAAGGCCGACATATTCGATCGCGGCCATCGCCTCGGCGACGCCGGCATTGATGTCGTATTTGCCGTTCACCTTGGGGGCGGCGACGATGGTGGCCTTGGGGTTCTCGATCCCGAGGCGGTCCATCGCCTCGCGGAACAGCTTGCGGTCTTCGGCCATCTCGATGGCCTCGCGCTTGGCGCCGATCAGCTGCACGCCGAACTTGTCCAGCACGCCCATATCGGCCAGCGCCAGCGCCGTGTTCAGGCCGGTCTGCCCGCCCATGGTCGGCAGCAGGGCGTCGGGGCGTTCGGCCTCGATGATCTTGGCCACGACTTCGGGGGTGATCGGCTCGATATAGGTGGCGTCAGCGAGCTGCGGATCGGTCATGATCGTCGCGGGGTTCGAGTTCACGAGGATGACCCGGTAGCCTTCCTCCCGCAGGGCCTTGCAGGCCTGTGCGCCGGAATAATCGAACTCGCAGGCCTGCCCGATCACGATGGGGCCGGCGCCGATGATCATGATGGAGGTGATATCGGTTCTTTTCGGCATATGTGGCCCCATGTGGCAGCCCCCGAAGCCCAAGCGGACGCGGTCGGATTCGGGGCAGGTTTACGCAAATTGTCGCGGTTTATAGAGATGCGGCAGCACGGCGCAACCCTCAACACGCCATGCGGGGAACTTCCATGGGCCGCGCCCGTTGCAGGACGGCGAATCCGGCCCTCGTCACATGCCCGTGCGCCGGGCTTGCTCGGTGGCCTTGCGCCCCCAGTTTCCGATGTCACGCCTGCAAGGACACCGCCCGTATGACCGAAATCCGGCAGATCGATGCCCCGCGCCTGCTTCTCTACGTCGAATTCGTCGCCTTCTTCGTGATCGTGCCGGTCGCCGTCGCCTTCTACCTGCCGCCGGACCGCCTGTTCGAGGGGCTGTTCGCCTTCATGCTGGTGGGGCTGGCGCTTTTGTGGGCGACGCCCGGTTTCCGCTGGCACGAATTGACGCGCGGCTGGCGGGCGATCCGCTGGCGGGCGGTGGCGGGGCTGGCGCTGGCGACGCTGCTGGCGGGGATGGCCGTGATGCAGATCGCGGCCCCGCAGCGCATGTTCGCCACCCTGCTGGATCATCCGCAGCGCCTTTTGGCCATCGTCATCCTCTATCCCCTGCTGTCGGCCCTGCCGCAGGAGGTGGTGTTCCGCGCGCTGTGGTTCCGCCGCTACCGCGACATCCTGCCGGGCGGGGCGGCGGGCATGGTGCTGAACGCTGCGTTCTTCTCGCTCGCCCATCTGATGTATTGGAGCGCGGTCGTCACGGTCATGACCTTCGCCGGCGGGCTCGCCTTCGCATGGGCCCATTCGGTGCGGCGCAGCTTTCCCATGGCATGGGTGATGCATTCGGTGGCCGGGCTGATCATCTTCACCGTGGGCCTCGGCATCTATTTCTATTCCGGCAATGCCGTGCGCCCGTTCTAATATTTGGGCGGCACATAGAGTTCGGGCGGCAGAACCTTGCGCTCGTAGTCGGGATTGAACACCCGGTCGGGCAGGGTGATCTCCTCGTGCGGGACATCCTCGTAGGGGAACAGCGTCAGCAGGTGGTCGATGCAGTTCAGGCGGGCGCGCTTCTTGTCGTTGCCCTCCACGATGTACCACGGGGCCTCGGGGATGTTGGTGCGGGCGAACATCTGCTCCTTGGCCTTGGTGTACTGCTCCCACCGGACGCGGGATTGCAGGTCCATCGGCGACAGCTTCCACTGTTTCATGGGATCGTGGATGCGCATCAAGAAGCGCATCTGCTGTTCCTCGTCGGTGATGGAGAACCAATATTTCACCACCCGGATGCCCGAGCGTACCAGCATCCGTTCGAATTCGGGAACGTCCTCGAAGAACTGCTCCACCTGATCTTCGTCCGCGAATCCCATCACGCGTTCGACGCCCGCGCGGTTGTACCAACTGCGGTCGAAGAGGACGATCTCTCCGCCCGCGGGCAGATGGGGGACATAGCGCTGGAAATACCACTGCGTCTTTTCGCGGTCGGACGGGGCGGGCAGGGCGACGGTGCGCACGACCCGCGGGTTCAGCCGCTGCGTGATGCGCTTGATCACGCCGCCCTTGCCCGCGGAATCGCGCCCCTCGAACAGGACGACCACCTTTTCCTTGTGATACTGCACCCAAGATTGCAGGCGGATCAGCTCCGATTGCAGCCGGATGAGGGTGCGGAAATACTCGGCGCGGGGGATCCCGGCGGGATGGGCCTGACGGTAGATCCGGCGGATCTCGGCGGAAAGCTGGGCGTCCTCCAGCTCCAGCTCGTAATCCTCGTCCAGCGCATCGGCCAGTTCGGCTTCCAGCCAGTCGCGGGCAGAGGTGTCGTCCATCGGTGTGCTCCTGTCGTTCGTCCCCTTTGATCATGACAGTGTGACACTGCCTTGACGGCTTGACTTCGCAGGCGTGCCGGTGTTCCTCCGACCCGAACCGAAAGCCCGTGAGGAAGGGGAGCGTCATGCACGCCTATCGCAGCCATACCTGTGCCGATCTGAATACCGGACATGTCGGGCAGGACGTGCGCCTGTCGGGCTGGGTCCACCGTGTGCGCGATCACGGCGGTGTCCTGTTCATCGACCTGCGCGACCATTACGGCATCACGCAGGTGATCTGCGACAATGACAGCCCCGCCTTCGTGGAGCTGGAGAAGGTGCGCGCCGAATGGGTGATCCGCATCGAAGGCAGCGTGAAGGCGCGCGATGCCAGCCTCGTGAACCCCAAGCTGCCGACCGGCGAGATCGAGGTCTATGCCCGCGCCGTCACCGTTCTGGGCGAGGCGGCCGAACTGCCGATGCCCGTCTTCGGCGAGGTGGACTATCCCGAAGAAACGCGCCTGACCTACCGCTTCCTCGATCTGCGCCGCGAAAAGCTGCATCGCAACATGATGCTGCGCTCGAACGTGGTGCGGTCCATCCGCAACCGGATGTGGGATCAGGGCTTCAACGAATACCAGACGCCGATCATCACGGCCTCTTCGCCCGAAGGGGCGCGCGACTTCCTCGTGCCGTCGCGCCTGCATCCGGGCAAGTTCTATGCGCTGCCGCAGGCACCGCAGCAGTTCAAGCAGTTGATCATGGTGGCGGGCTTCGACCGCTACTTCCAGATCGCGCCCTGCTTCCGCGACGAAGATCCGCGCGCCGACCGCAGCCCGACCGACTTCTACCAGCTGGACATCGAGATGTCCTTCGTGGAGCAGGAGGACGTCTTCGCCGCCGTTCAGCCCGTGATCCAAGGCCTGTTCGAAGAGTTCAGCGACAAGACCGTGGATGCCGACTGGCCGCGCATCGCCTATCGCGATGCGATGGCGTGGTACGGTTCGGACAAGCCGGACCTGCGCAACCCGATCAAGATGCAGGTCGTGAGCGAGCATTTCGCAGGCTCGGGCTTTGCCATCTTCGCCAAGCTGCTGGAGCAGGAGGGGACCGAGATCCGCGCGATCCCGGCGCCGACGGGCGGCAGCCGCAAGTTCTGCGACCGGATGAACAAGTTCGCGCAGGAACAGGGCCTTCCGGGCATGGGCTACATCTTCTGGCGCAAGGCCGAAGACGGGTCGATGGAAGCCGCCGGCCCGCTGGCCAAGAACATCGGCCCCGAGCGGACCGAGGCGATCCGCCAGCAGCTCGGCTTGGGCGAGGGCGATGCCGCCTTCTTCCTCGGCGGCAAGCCCGATGCCTTCGAGGCCGTGGCGGGGCGCGCGCGCAACGTCATCGGCGAAGAACTGGGCCTGACCGAGAAGGACTGCTTCCGCTTCGCATGGATCGTCGACTTCCCGATGTACGAGAAGACCGACGACGGCAAGATCGACTTCAGCCACAACCCCTTCTCCATGCCGCAGGGCGGGATGGAGGCGCTGGAGGGCGATCCGCTGAAGGTGCATGCCTATCAGTACGACCTTGCCTGCAACGGGTATGAGCTGATTTCCGGCGGCATCCGCAACCACAAGCCCGAGATCATGTTCAAGGCCTTCGAGATCGCCGGCTATCCCAACTCCGAGGTGGAGAAGCGGTTCGGCGGCATGGTCAAGGCGTTCCGCTACGGCGCGCCTCCGCATGGCGGCTGCGCGGCCGGGATCGACCGGATCGTCATGCTGCTGGCGGACGAGCCGAACATCCGCGAGGTCATCATGTTCCCGATGAACCAACGCGCCGAGGACATGCTGATGAGCGCGCCGTCCGAACCGACGAACGAGCAGCTGCGCGAGTTGGGCCTGCGCGTCATTCCCAAGGAATGACGCCGGCGCGCCCGTTACGACGGGCGCGTCAGCCGATGGAAGATGTGGGTGAAGGTCGCAACGCCCAGCACCGGCATCACGAGGTTGAGCACCGGCACCGACAGCGGTGCCGCCATCAGCGCCCCCGCCAGCCACAGCCGCAGCGCGTGGCGGCGGTGCAGGTCCTTGGCCCGCAGACGGCCGAGGCGGCGCATCGCCACCAGAATGAAATACTCCCGCCCCAACAGATAACCGTTCAGCGCGATGAACAGGATCGGCGCCAGCGGCCCCGCAAAGGCATAGACCGCCAGTGCGGCGATGTTGGCCACCATCAGCAGCGCAAAGGCGGAACTCGCCTCGCGTATCTGCTCGGACCATGGCAGGGGCGTGACATGGGGCAGCGCGGGATAATGGCGCGTCTCCACCGCCTCGGCCACGGTTTCGAGGAAGAACCCGGTGAAGGCCGAGGCGACCGGCACCATCAGAAACACCGACGCCGCCAGCATCACCAGAACGCCGCCCGCGCCCGCCACCCAGTCGAGGCCGCCGATCTCTCCCACCCATGGCAGGGTGACGCTGTCGGGGGTAAGCACTTCCAGCCCCCAGACCAAAAGCACCGTCAGCGCCGCCAAGAGCAGCAGCGTCAGCCCGATGCCCTGAAGCAGCACCCGGCGGAACCGCGGATCGAAGGCCTGCGACAGCGCCTTTAGGAACGAGGTCAGGATCATGGGGCGAGCCGGGTCGTCAGCGCGGCCACATCGGGGCGGGGGCGTTCGGGCGGCGTCGCCGTTTCCGTTCCGATATGGACGATGCCCGCGATCCACTCCTCGCCTGCAAGCCCGATCCCAGCGCCGAAGCCCGCATCATGCGACACCCATCCCGTGATCCACGCCGCCCCCCAGCCCGAGGCGAGGGCCGCGTTCACCAGCGACAGACAGACCGCGCCCGCCGAGAGCGTCTGTTCGATCTGCGGGATCTTGTCGGAGGGTTTGGGGCTGGCGACGACGATGACGGCCAGATGCCCAAGGTCGAATTGCGCCCGGCCCTTGGCCCGCTTTTCCACGTCGAGGTTCAGGGCGATGGCCCGCTCCTCGGCCAAGGCGGCAAGGCGGGGCATCGTCTCCGGCCCCGCCACGACGAAGCGCCACGGCGCGAGCATTCCGTGATCGGGGCTGCGCGCGGCCATATCCAGCAGCGCGGCGAGTTCGTCCGTGGTGGGGATCGGCAGCGTCAGCGCCTTGGCCGGGCGCGACCGCCGGGTGCGCAGGAATTCGATGGCGGCGGGGTTGGGGACTGGCATGGTCATCTCCTTTGCGGGGAGCAGCGCCTCATTCGCTGCACAGATAGACGGCACCGCCCACGGCGACCACGCTGACCGCCGCCGCTGCCAGCCCGATGGGCGTGGCAAGGGCCGCGCCCGCCGCGCCGGATGCGCCGGCGATGCTCTGCTGCACGGCGGCCCCGGCGCCCGACAGCACCACCGCGCCGCCGGGGCGCGTTACGGCCTTCGCGCCGCCGACCAGACCTTCGGTCCCCTCGGGGGCGTCGGCAAGGCCCGCCACCGCAAGCGAGGTCTGCACCGAGGTGTTCACCCGTTCGCAGATGCCCCGGCGCGGGGTGCGGCAGCGCAGATAGGCGTCGCGGTCGCCCTCGGCATAGCCGGAATAGGTTTCCCCCTCCTTGTCCCATTGCAGGCAGAAGGGCTGGCGCTGTTCGTCGGTCAGATCCGGCGTCAGATAGCGCAGCGTGACATAGGACGGGCAATCGAGCGCGCCCCATCCGCCCAGCAGCGCCTCGCGCCGGGTGCGGTTCGCCTCCACCTGCGCATCGTCCGGTTCGTAGAACAGGTTGACGCGCTGCCCCCCGACCGAGGTCGTGCAGGTTTGCGCCTCGGCCAGCGCGACGCTTGGAAGAAGGAACAGAATCAGGGCGAGGATGCGTGTCATGACCGCGCTCATAGCGCGCGGCGCTGCCCCCCGCAATTCACGTCTTGGGGCCAAGGCGATAGCTGCCTTCGGGCAGATCCAGCGCCGCCGCAAGGTCGCGCGCCTGCGCCAGCGACAGCTCGATCCGCATCACGGTGTCGGTCTCGGGGTCGAGCTGTTCCAGCGTGATCCTGTCCTCTCCGGCGCGGACGGTCGCGTCCTCGCACAGAGCGCGGCTGCCCTCGTCGATGAGGGTGATCACGGTGGCGTCGAAGCGGTGCTCGATGGTGAACATGGATAACAGCATAGCGCAGGTTTCGCCCGGTGCCACGGCCCTCTCGCCTTTTTGTGGGGGCGGCCCTAGATCCCCTGCGATACCATGACGGAGACGAGGATGCGCAAGACGGGGATTGCCCTGCTGATCCTGATGGCGGCCGGATGTGCGCCGCTGCCGGACACCGCCGGAACGCCGATGCCTGCACTGCCAATGCCGGCTGCGGGGCCGGCGCTGTCGCCCGCTGCGGCGCGGGCCGCCTTCAACACCGCCCGCGCCCGGGTGGAGCCGGTAGCCGAATCCCTCTGCCGTCAGCGCACGCAGGGGGTGAACTGCGATTTCCAGATCTCCATCGACGACAGTCAGGGCAATGTCGCCAACGCCTATCAGTCGCGCGATGCGTCGGGGCGTCCGGTGATCCGCTTCACGACCGCGCTGGTGAACGATGCGCGCAACACCGACGAACTGGCCTTCGTGCTGGGCCACGAAGCCGCGCACCACATTCTAGGCCACATCGACCGGCAGACGCAGACGGCTACGGCGGGCGCGCTTTTGGGCGGGATCGTCGCCTCGCTGGGCGGGTTCGATCCGGACACGTTGACGGATGTGGGGGCGGGCCTTGGCGGGCGCGTCTATTCCAAGAGTCACGAGTTGGAGGCCGACCGTCTGGGCACCCGCATAGCCATCGCGGCGGGCTACGATCCGGTGAAGGGCATCGGGTTCTTTCAGCGGCTGCCCGATCCGGGCGATCGCTTCCTTGGGACGCACCCGGCCAATGGCGACCGCATCGCGGCCGTCCGCGCCGAGGCGGCGCAGGGCGGCCGCGGGTTCTAGAACGGAAGGTAAGCCGCGATCTCCCCCGCGCGGCGGGGCGGATCGTGGGGCGGGCGCACCAGCAGGGCGTTCGCCTCGGTCAGGCGCAGCATGAGCGAGCTGTCCTGTTCGGCGAAGGGCACGATCCCGTCGGGCCCGACATGGGCGCGCATGTAATGCGCACGCGGGCCGTTTTCGGGCAGATCGGCCGTCAGCGGGGCGTGCCGCATCTGATGCTCCGCCTCGCGCCCCGTCATGGCGCGGATCAGGGGCAGCAGGAACAGATGCGCGCAGACGATGGCCGACACCGGGTTTCCCGGCAGGCCCAGCATCGGCGTCTCGCCGAACCGGCCCGCCATCAGCGGCTTTCCCGGGCGCATCGCGACCTTGTGGAACGTCCGCGACATGCCCATCGCGGCGCTGACCTCGGCCACCTTGTCGTGATCGCCGACCGAGGCGCCGCCGATCGTCACGATCACATCCGCCCCCCGCGCCAGTTCGAAGACGGCGCGCAGATGGTCCGCATCGTCGCGGGCGATGGGAAGCATGCGGCCGATCGCGCCCTCGGCCTCCACCATGGCCTTCAGTGCAAAACCGTTGGCCGCGGGAATCTGATCGTCCCGCATGGGGGAGCCGGGCATCTCCAGCTCATCCCCGGTGGCGATGATGGCGATGACGGGGCGGCGGTACACCGCAAGTTCGGGGACATCCATCGCCGCCAGAAGCGCCAGATCGGCTGGGCGCAGGCGGCGCGGCGCAAAGGGCTGACCTGCGTGGAAATCCTGCCCGCGGCGGCGGATATGGCGCACGGTGGGCACATCGGCGGTGAAGATCAGCCGCTCGCCCTCGCGGCGGGTGTCCTCCTGCATGACGACATGGGTCGCCCCATCCGGGATCGGCGCGCCGGTGGAGATGCGGACAGCCTCGCCATCCGTCAGCGTTCCGGCATAGCCGCCGCCGGCTTGGCTTTCGCCGACGATCCGCAGCGTGTCGCCGATGCGGGCCGGGCCGCGGAAGGCATAACCGTCCATGGCCGAGGCATCGAAGGGCGGCTGATCGCGCCGCGCCGCAAGCGGGCCTACCGGCACGCGGCCGCAGGCCTGTTGCAGGCGGACGGTTTCGGGCTCGGTCGGGCGCGCCAGCGCCAGAACCTGCGACAAGGCTTCGGCGACGGGGATCATGCCTCGTACCGCCCGCTCTTGCCGCCATCCTTCAGGGTGACGCGGATGCCACCGATCTCCATGCTCTTCTCCACCGCTTTCAGCATGTCATAGACCGTCAGCGCAGCGGTGGAGACGGCGGTAAGGGCCTCCATCTCCACCCCGGTCTGGCCGGTGGTGCGCACGGTGGCGGCGATGCGGATGCCGGGCAGGGCGCGATCCACCACCAGATCCAGCGCGACCTTCGTGATCGGCAGCGGATGGCACAGCGGGATCAGGTCCGCCGTCCGTTTGGCCCCCATGATCCCCGCCAGCCGCGCCACGGCCAGCACGTCGCCCTTCTTCGCCGCGCCCTCTTCCACGAGGGCCAGCGTCTCGGGGCGCATGCGGACATGCCCTTCGGCGGTGGCGATGCGCGAGGTCACCGCCTTGTCCGAGACATCGACCATATGCGCGTCGCCCTTGCCGTCGAAATGCGTCAGCATCACGCCTCCATCAGGGCGCGGGTGGCGGCGGCGACATCGGCCTGCCGCATCAGGCTTTCGCCGATCAGGAAGGCGCCAGCGCCAACGTCGCGCATCGCCTCCATGTCGTCGCGAGTGAAGATCCCGCTTTCGCAGACGATCATCCGATCCTTGGGGATGCGGGGCGCAAGCTCGCGCGTGGTGTCAAGAGTGACGTCGAAGGTCTTGAGATTGCGGTTGTTTATCCCGATCATTGGCGAGGTCAGACGCAGCGCGCGATCCAGTTCTGCACCGTCATGCACCTCGATCAGCACATCCATGCCCCAATGCTGCGCCGCCGCCTCCAGCTCCGCCGCCTGCATGTCCGAGACGGAGGCCATGATGATGAGGATGCAATCGGCCGACAACGCCCGCGCCTCGGCGACCTGATAGGTGTCGTAGAGGAAATCCTTGCGCAGGCAGGGCAGACTTACCGCCCCGCGCGCGGCGGGCAGGAAGGCGTCCGCGCCCTGAAAGCTCGGCCCGTCGGTCAGGATCGACAGGCAGGTGGCGCCGCCCTGTTCATAGGCGCGGGCAAGGGCGGGCGGATCGAAATCGGCGCGGATCAAGCCCTTGGAGGGGCTGGCCTTCTTGATCTCGGCGATGAGGCCAAAACGCGGGGCCGCGGCCAGCGCACGGTGAAAGCCACGGGGGGCAGACGCGGCGGCGGCCTCCTCCTCCACCACATGCAGGGGGCGCGCGGCCTTGCAGGCGGCCACATGCTCCAGCTTGTAGGCCTTGATGCGGTCCAGAACGTTCATGCGCTCACCTCGTTCGTCAGGCGGACAAGGGCCGCCACCTTTGCCTTCGCGGCGCCGCTGTCGATGCTGGCGCGCGCCATCTCCGCCCCTTCGCGCAGGTTGGCCGCGCGGCCCGCCACCACCAATGCCGCCGCGGCGTTCAGCAGGACCGCATCGCGATAGGCGCCCGTCTCTCCGTCCAGAAGGCGGCGGAGGGCGGCGGCGTTCTCCTCGGGGCTGCCGCCGACGATCGCCTCGAAGGGATGGGGCGACAGGCCGGCATCCTCGGGCGCGATCTCGAACTCGCGGATGGTGCCGTGTTCCAGCGCGGCCACCTTCGACGGGGCTGAGATCGCCAGCTCATCCGTGCCGTCGCCGCCATGCACCAGCCATGCCGTCTCCGATCCCAGCAAGCGCAGCACTTCGGCCATCGGACGGATCAGTTCCGGCGCATAGGCCCCTGTCAACTGCCGCTTCACCCCCGCCGGATTGGTCAGCGGGCCGAGGATGTTGAAGAGCGTGCGCGTCCCGAGTTCCAGCCGAACGGGCATTACATGCCGCGTGGCGGGATGGTGCATCGGGGCCATCATGAAGCCGATCCCGGCCTCGGCAAGGCAGCGTTCCACCACCTCGGCCCCGACCATCACATCCAGCCCAAGCGCGCCGAGCGCGTCCGACGCGCCCGATTTCGACGACAGGTTGCGGTTGCCATGCTTGGCCACCACCACCCCCGCGCCCGCCACGACGAAGGCCGTCGCGGTGGAGATGTTCAGCGTGCATTTGCCGTCGCCGCCCGTGCCCACGATGTCCATCGCGCCCTCGGGGGCCGTCACCGGCAGGCATTTGGCGCGCATGGCGGCGGCGGCGGCGGCATATTCCTCCACCGTCTCGCCGCGGGTGCGCAGCGCCATCAGAAAGCCGCCGATCTGGGCGGGGGTCGCCTCGCCCTCGAACAGGCAGGCAAAGGCGGTGTCGGCCTCGGCGCGAGTCAGCGGCCGCGTCGCGGCTGTCCCGATCAGCGGTTTCAGCGCGCTCATGCCGTCAGCGGCACCCGCGCGCCCTCCAGGAAGGTGCGGATCATGCGGTGGCCGTGTTCGGAGGCGATGCTCTCGGGGTGGAACTGCACCCCCTCGATCGGCAGGTCGCGGTGGCGCAGGCCCATGATCGTCCCGTCCTCCAGCCATGCGGTCACTTCGAGGCAATCAGGAAGGCTCGCCCGGTCCACCACCAGCGAATGGTAGCGCGTGGCTTGGAACGGGTTCGGCAGGCCCTTGAACATGCCGGTATCGGCGTGATGCATGGTGCCCATCTTGCCGTGCACGATCTCGTGGCAGCGGGTGACGGTGCCGCCGAAGGCCTGTCCGATCGCCTGATGCCCAAGGCAGACGCCCAGCAGCGGCGTGCGGGTTTCGGCGGCGGCTTCGGTCAGCGCGAGGCAGATGCCCGCCTGCGCCGGATCGCAGGGGCCGGGCGAGAGCACGATGGCCGAAGGGTTCAGCCCCATCGCCTGTTGCACATCCAGCGCGTCGTTGCGGCGCACGACGACCTCGGCCCCCAATTCCCCGAGATAATGCACGAGGTTGTAGGTGAAGCTGTCGTAGTTATCGATCAGGAGAAGCATGGGGCAGGCCGTCGTTATGGGGGTGAACCGCCTTCACGGTCGGGCTATACATGGGCCCGCAGACGGTCGGGCGTCAAGGGCAGCGGAGGAAGTGCATGGCAGGACGGATGTTTTCGGGGTTTGTCTGCGGCGCAGTGTTGGGCGTTGCGGCGCTGGTGATGCTGTCGCAACTGCTGCCCCTGCCGCCCGGACCACCCCCGGAGGTGCGCAGCGCCGCGCCCTCGGGCGGCAGCGTGCCGGGCCGCAGCGACGCGCCCCGGCTGCCCGCGCCCGAAGACGCGCCCTAGTTCCCCTCGCCGGAGAAGAGGCCCGCATCCTCGGCCGCGCGGCGCAGCGCCTGCGCCTTGTTGACCGTTTCCTGCCATTCGCTTTCGGGATCGCTGTCGAAGACGATGCCCGCACCGGACTGGATGTGCAGCATCCGGTCCTTCAGCACGGCGGTGCGCAGCGCGATGCAGAAATCCATCTCGCCATTCGCGGCGAAATAGCCGACGCCGCCGCCATAGACGCCGCGCTTCGACGGCTCCAACTCGTCGATGATCTCCATGGCGCGGACCTTGGGCGCGCCCGACACCGTGCCCGCCGGAAGCCCGGCCAAGAGCGCGGACAGCGCATCCTCGCCATCCGCCAGTTCACCCACCACGTTGGAGACGATGTGCATCACATGGCTGTAGCGTTCGATCACGAATTTCTCGGTCGGGCGCACGGTGCCGATCTTGGCCACGCGGCCCACATCGTTGCGGCCCAGATCGAGCAGCATCAGATGTTCCGCCAGTTCCTTGGGATCGGCGAGCAGATCGTCGGCCAGCGCCTGATCCTCGGCCGGGGTGGCGCCGCGCTTGCGGGTGCCGGCGACGGGGCGGATCGTCACCTCGCCTTCGCGCAGGCGAACGAGGATCTCGGGGCTGGCGCCGATGATCTGGAAATCGCCGTGGTTGAAGAAGAACATGAACGGCGAGGGGTTCGTCCGCCGCAAACTGCGATAGAGCGCAAAGGGCGGCAGCGGGAAGGGCTGGCTGAACCGCTGCGAGGGCACCACCTGAAAGATGTCGCCGGCGCGGATGTAGTCCTTGGCCGCCTCCACCGCTTGTTTGAAACCGTCCTTGGTGAAGTTAGACGTGACCTCGCCCAGCGGCTGCACCTCGCCCAAGGCATG
Organism: Falsirhodobacter algicola; assembly: GCF_018279165.1. Classification (GTDB taxonomy): domain Bacteria; phylum Pseudomonadota; class Alphaproteobacteria; order Rhodobacterales; family Rhodobacteraceae; genus Falsirhodobacter; species Falsirhodobacter algicola. Next base: position 443,469 of record NZ_CP047289.1, read on the forward strand.
GGCGGCGGGGGGCGTGCGGTCCAGATCGCGCAGCGCATCCGTCACGCGCTCGGCGGCCTGCGCATAGGCGGCGCGGGCGGACAGCCCCTGCGCGGCCCAAGCGGGGGCGACCACCGTCACCTCGCCCTTCACCCCGTCCAGAACCGCCATCACGGATGGGCGCAGCAGGATCGCATCGGGCACGCCGATCGTGTCGGGATTGACGTTCGGCAGATCCTCCACGAGGCGGATCATGTCATAGCCGAGATAGCCGAACAGCCCCGCCGCGATGGGCGGCAGGCCCTGCGGCATGTCGATCCGGCTTTCGGCGATCAGCGCGCGCAGACTGTCGAGCGGCGCGGTGTCGTCGTTCTGGAAGGTGTCCCGGTCGATGCGGGCGGCGCGGTTGATGGCGACGCGCCCCCCTTCGCAGCGCCAGATCAGATCGGGCTTCATGCCGACGACCGAATAACGGCCCCGCACCTCGCCGCCCGTCACGGATTCCAGCATGAAGGTGTCGGCGCGCGCGGCCGCCAGCTTCAGCATCAGCGATACGGGCGTGTCGAGGTCGGCCGCGATCCGGGCATAGACGACTTGGTTGCGCCCTTCGGCCCAGCCCTTCTCGAATGCGGTGAAATCGGGAAAGATCTGCATCATGGAATCTGCGCGTGAACGGCGTCGATGACCGACTGGTTGATCTGGATGCCGGCCTCATCGGCGACCGACTGCGTGAAGAGCTGTTGGGCGTCCTGCGCGAGGCCGCCTTCGAGCTGCGCGGCAAGCTGCTGTTTCAGTGCGGCGCTGCCATCGCCGTCTTGGGCGGCGGGGCGGACGGCATCGACGCGCAGCACGCCGATCCAGTCCGGCGCCTCGACGGCCTTGGCCGCGCCGTCGTCCATGTCGAACGCCGTCCCCACCAGCGAGGCCGGGGCCGAAGGGATGGAGCCGTCGCGCGCCACTTCGGGAACGCGGGTCACTGCGCCGAAATCGGCGAGCGCGGCCCCCTCCGTCACGGCGGCGGCGATCTCGTTGGCGCGGGCCATGCGGGCGGTGTGCAGCGCATCGGCGCGCCACGCCTCGGTCACGGCATCGCGGGCCTGATCGAAGGGAATGGGCGCCGCAGGCGTGATGGAATCGAGGCGCAGCGCGGCCAAACCGCCATCTTCGAGCGCGATCAGTTCCGGGAAGTCGCCTTCCTCGGCGGCTTCGGCGGCGTTGCGGAAGGCCGGATAGCCCGCGATCGGATCGTCGGTGGCCTCCGAATAGTCGATGGTGTTCAGTGTCACGTCCGGCTCGTTGGCCAGATCCTCCACCGTGGCCCCGCCGGCCAGAAGATCGTCCAGCGCCTCGCGGCGGTCGGCGATGGCGCGGCGGGCGGCGTCGGCTTGGAACTCGGTCGCCAAATCGTCGCGCGCTTCGTCGAACGTGACCTCATGGGCCGACAGGATGCCGTTCATGCGGAACAGCGCGGGGCCGAGATCGGTCGCGAACGGCCCGACCACGCCGGGTTCTTGCAGTGCAAAGACGGCATCGCCCGCCGCGCCGAGATCGCCCTTCGCGACATCGCCGAGGTCGATATCCGACAGTTCCAGCCCGCGTTCGGAAACCAGCGTCTCGAAGCTGGTGCCCGCCGTCACGCGGTCCATCGCGGCCTGCGCGGCGGCGTCGTCGGAAAAGACGAGCCGCTCCACCAGCCGCCGCTCGGGCTGCACGAATTCGTCGATGCGGCTTTGATAGAGATCGCGCAGCGCCGCGTCGTCCACAGGCAGGTTCGGTGCCACGGTTTCGGGCAGCAGCGCGGCATAGGTGATCTGCCGCGTCTCGGGGGCCATGAACTGATCGGAATGCGCGTCATAGAAGGCGCGCAGGTCGTCCTCGGTCGGTTCGGGCACGGGGGTCGGCAGATCGGCCTCGGTCACGGGCAGGGCCGACAAGGCGCGGCGTTCGGCGATATAGCCATAGAGCGCATCCGTCACCGGCTGCGGCGCGGCAAAGCCCCCCGACACGGCCCCGACCAGAAGCGACCGGGCGATGCTCTCGCGCAGCGAGGTCTCATAGCCGGACGGCGTCAGGCCGTTCTGTTCCAGCACGCGTTCGTAGGTGGCGCGGTTGAACCCGTCGCTTCCGGCGAAGGCGGGCGTGTCGCGCAGTTGATCGGCCACGACCTTGTCGCCGACCGACAGGCCGATCTTCTCCGCCTCGTTTTGCAGCGCCGCCGAGGAGAAGAGCTGCTGGCGCACCTGCGCATCGAGGCCGAACTGCTGCGCCTGCGCCAGCGTGAAGCTTTGCCCCGTCTGCTGAGACAGATCCTGCAGCCGCTGCTGAAGCGCGCGGGCATAGGCGTTCGCGTCCACCTCCTGATCGCCGACGGTGGCGATGTTCTGGGTGTTGGTGCCGAAATTAGTCACCCCGAAGCCGCCGAGGCCAAGGACCAGCATCGCCATCAGCATCCACACGACGACCGACATCGCCTTGTTTCCGCGTTTCTTGCCTTCCGCCATGCCGATCCCCCTTGGATATGGTCCGCGCCTTCCTACGGGCTTGCGCGCAGCGGGGCAAGATCAGAGGGCGAAGGCGCGCAGCCGCGTGAACAGATCGTCGATTCCGGCGGCGTCGATATTGGCGAAGGCGATGCGCATCTCGTCCGTGCCGCCGTCGGGGCGGAACATGGTGCCGGGCAGCATCAGGATGCCTGCCTCATGGACCAGCCTGCGGCACAGATCGGGCGAGGGGGTGGTCGAGGCATGGCGGACATAGGCGAAATACGCGCCGCAGCCCATCACGTCCCATCCGTCCAGCGCCGCCAGCCCCTCGACCATGCGCTGGCGGCGGGACAGGATCTCCTCCCGCTCCCCCGCGACCCATGGGGCAAGGTTCCGCAGGCCCCAGAGCGCGCCGATCTGCCCCATCTGCGACGCCGAGATGGAGACGCAATCGAGATATTTCTCCACCTCGGCCATGCGGCGGGTGCCGGCGATCATCGCACCGACGCGGTGGCCCGTCAGCCGGAACGCCTTGGAGAAGGAATAGAGGTGGATGACATCGCGGTGCCAGTCCGGATCGCGGAACAGTTCGTGCGGCGGCCCCGTGCGCGAGTCGAAATCGCGATAGGTCTCATCGAGGATCAGCGCGATGTCATGCGCCCGCGCCAGCGCGTGGAACGTCTCGACGAGGCCGCCGGGATATTCGGCGCCGCTGGGATTGTTCGGCGTGACGAGGACGATGGCGCGGGTGCGCGGGCCGATCAGCGCCGCCGCTGCCTCCGGGTCCGGCAGAAGGCCCGCGCCGCAGGGCAGGGGCACGGCGCGGATGCCGTTCATCTGAAGCCACATCGCATGGTTGAAATACCACGGCGTCGGCAGGATCACTTCATCCCCCGGCGCGGCGAGGGTGGCGATGGCGGCGCAGAAAGCCTGATTGCACCCTTGGGTGATCGCAACCTGTTCGGCCCCCACCGTGCCACCATAATGGGCGGCGGTGGCGGTGGCCAGTTCGGCGCGCAGTTCGGGATTGCCGAGGACGGGGCCATAGAGATGCGCCTCGGGGCGCGACAGGGCGGCCTCGGCCATCGCCTCGCGCAGGGCGAGGGGCGGCGGATCGACCGGCGCGGCCTGACTGACGTTGATCAGCGGCCGTTCGGGGGGGAAGCTGGCCCCCGCCAGCCAGCGGCGGGCCTCCATCACGGGCGGGGCGCAGGTCGCGGCGAGGGCGGGGGCCAGCAGCGGCATCAGTCGGTGCCGCGGAAGGGCTGAACGTATTGCAGCGCCATGTCCCAAGGGAAGAAGATCCAAGTGTCTTGGCTCACCTCGGTGATGAAGGTGTCCACCTGCGGGCGGCCCTGCGGCTTGGCGTAGACGGTGGCGAAATGGGCCTTGGGATACATCTTGCGGACCAGTTCGATCGTCTTGCCGCTGTCCACGAGGTCGTCGACGATCAGGATGCCTTCGCCGTCGCCCATCAGATCGGCCTGCGGGGCCTTGGTGACGACCGCTTCGCTGCGCGACTGGTGGGAATAGCTTTTAACGCTGATCGTATCGACGACGCGCACGTCCAGCTCGCGGCTGACGATCATGGCGGGCACGAGGCCGCCGCGCGTGATGCCGACCACGGCGCGCCATGCGCCGTTTTCCGGGCCATGCCCATCGAGGCGCCACGCCAGCGCCCGGCTGTCGCGGTGGATCTGATCCCAGCTGATATGGAAGCCCTTTTCATGGGGCAGGCGGTGATCGGGGGACATGAAGCCTCCTTACAATGCGATGCGGATGCCGAGGAGCGCGAAGAGCCCCCCGAACACCCGGTCGAGGATGGATTTGAGGCGGATATACCCCCGGCGCACCTTCTCGAGAGAGAAAATACGCACGACGAGCATGTTCCACAGGGTTTCGTTGAGAAAGACGACGAAAAGGAGCGCGGCCAGCATCAGCGGCGGAACGCCCGGCGGCACGAGGCCGACGAAGACCGCGCCGAAGAAGATGGCGGGCTTGGGATTGGCAAGCTGCGTCGCAACCCCCAGCCGCAGCGCCGAAAGTGCGCCGCGGGGCGGGCGCGCATCCAGCACCAGCGCCTCATCGGCATGGCGCCACATCTGAATGGCGGTCACGATCAGGAAGGCCGCACCCGCCAGCTTGAACGCGCCCAAAAGCGCGGGCGCCGCCGCGAACAGAAGCGAGAGGCCGAACAGCGCCGCCGCCGCCCAGAAGGTGGCACCGATGCCAAGGCCGACGGCAAGGAACGAGCCCGTCCGCCGCCCCTCCACCGCGCCGGTGCGCGCGGCCATCAGAACGGCGGGGCCGGGGCTGATGGCTGCGGCAAGATGCACGGCCCAGACCGCAAGGAAGGCGGCCAGCGTCATGACGGCCTCCTCCTCGGCGTCACGGCGTCAGTCCTTCTTCGGCGTTTCGATGTCCGGCGCGTCCACGGCCTTCATGCCCACGACGTGATAGCCGGCATCGACATGGACGCATTCGCCCGTCACGCCCGATGCCAGATCCGACAGCAGATAGAGCGCGGATTTGCCCACCTCTTCCTGCGTGATGTTGCGGCGCAGGGGCGAGTTCAGCTCGTTCCACTTCATGATGTAGCGGAAATCGCCGATGCCGCTGGCGGCCAGCGTCTTGATCGGACCGGCGGAGATGGCGTTCACACGGATGCCGTCGCGGCCCAGATCCTCGGCGATGTACTTGACCGAGGTTTCCAGCGCCGATTTCGCGATGCCCATCACGTTGTAATGCGGCATCACCTTTTCGGCACCGTAATAGGTCAGCGTCAGCAGGCTGCCGCCCTCGGGCATCATCGCCGCCGCGCGGCGCGAGATCGCGGTGAAGCTGTAGACCGAGATGTCCATCGTCATGCGGAAGTTCGCAGCCGACGTGTCCACATAACGGCCGCGCAGCTCGCTCTTGTCCGAGAAGCCGATGGCGTGGACGACGAAGTCCAGCTTGCCCCACTTCTGTTGCAGCGTCTCGAACAGCGCGTCCATCGACTCCTCGCTGGAGACGTCGCACTCGATCATGATGTCGCTGTTGATGGTGGCGATCAGCGGCTCGACACGCTTTTTCAGCGCATCGCCCTGGTAGGAGAACGCAAGCTCCGCACCCTGGTCGGCACAGGCTTTCGCGATGCCCCAGGCGATGGATTTGTCGTTCGCAAGGCCCATGATCAGGCCGCGTTTTCCAGCCAGCAATCCGTTCATCCGGCTTCCCTCGCCACGTTATTCGTTATTCGGCGGGTTTAGGCCATGTTTTCGCCCGCATCAAGCCGCCGCACTTGCGTTTCCGGAATTGGGCCATAGGGTCTGGCGGAATGGCAACTGTGGTGGGGGACGCGCGGTGCAGGAACGTACGGGAATCTTTGCGGGGCAGGACCCGTTCGGGATCGCGCGCGACTGGCTTGCGGCGGCCGAGCCGCTGGAGCCGAACGATCCCAACGCGATCGCACTGGCGAGCGTGGACGAAGAGGGCATGCCCGATGTGCGCATGGTCCTTCTGAAGGAGATCGAGGACGCGGCCTTCGTCTTCTATACCAACTACGATAGCGCCAAGGGCCGGCAGATCGCGCAGTCGGGCAAGGCGGCCTTCGTGCTGCACTGGAAATCGCTGCGCCGCCAGATTCGCGTGCGCGGCCATGCCAGCCGCGAAGAGGGGCCGCAGGCGGATGCCTATTACGCCTCCCGCTCGCTTCAAAGCCGCCTCGGGGCATGGGCCTCGCGGCAGAGTGCGCCGCTGGAAAGCCGCGGCGCGCTGATGGCCGAGGTGGCGAAGGTCACCGCGCGCCATGCCGGTGCGCCGCCGCGCCCGCCCTTCTGGGGCGGCATCCGCATCGTGCCCACGCAGATCGAGTTCTGGGCCGACGGTGCCTTTCGCCTGCATGATCGTTTCCTCTGGCAGCGCCCCTCGCCCGAGGCGGAGTGGAACGTCCGACGCCTCTCACCCTAGGGCATGCGCGCGGGGACTTGCGCTTTTCGCGCAAACTACGTCAAAGCTAGGCCAGAAAACAAAAAAAATGGGGTGAGACCTCGGGCATGCAGAACGAAGACAGGGACATACGCGTCCTGCAGGGGACGGTGAAGTGGTTCGATCCGGCACGCGGTTTCGGCTTCGTCGTCTCGGACGGGGCGGAGCGGGACATCCTTCTTCACGCGAACGTCCTGCGCAATTACGGGCAGAGTTCGGTCGCCGATGGCGCACAGATCACCATCCGGGTCGAGAGCACCGAAAAGGGCGATCAGGTCATGGAGGTGCTGGATATCGGGCTTCCCGAAGGCATCGCCCTGCGCCCATTGGAGGAGATGGGCCTCGATCCCGAACTGGCCGCCAAGCAGCCGTTGCAGCCGGCGCGGGTGAAATGGTTCGACAAGATCAAGGGCTTTGGCTTCGCCAATGTCTTCGGGCTGCGGCAGGACATCTTCCTGCATATGGAAATCTTGCGTGCTTCGGGTTTTTCCGATCTGGCCGCGGGGGAGGCCGTCGCCCTCCGCGCGACCGAGGGGCGCCGTGGAATGACGGCGGTACAGGTGGTGTCATGGGAAGCTGCGCTGCGCGAATCGGAATAGCCTGCCTTGCCCTGATGGGGATCGCAGGGGGGGCGGCGGCCGCCGAATGCCGCCCCGACACCGTGGAGTTCCGCGGCGCTGGAACCGCGCGCTTTACCGTGGAGGTGGCCGATGACGCCGCCGAGCGGGCGCGCGGGCTGATGTTCCGCGAAAGCCTGCCGCGTTCGGCGGGGATGCTGTTCGTCTACGATCACGCGCAATCGGTCAGCTTCTGGATGCGCAACACGCTGATTCCGCTCGATATGATCTTCGTCGATGATACCGGCATCGTGCGCCGCGTGCATGAGAATGCCCGCCCGCATGACGAAACCCCGATCCCCGGCGGCGATGACATCCAGATGGTGATCGAAGTGAACGGCGGCCTCGCCCGCCGTCTGGGCATCGAGGAGGGGAGCGAGATGCGCTCTCCTGCGCTCGATCAGTCAAAGGCGGTCTGGCCCTGCGGGTGACCCCTTTTCTTTGTCCGTGATACCCGCTAGGGGATCACGCATCGGGGCGTAGCGCAGCCTGGTAGCGCGACGGTTTTGGGTACCGTAGGTCGGAAGTTCGAATCTTCTCGCCCCGACCAGCATCTGAACATGGATCTGCATCGAGGGCCCGTGCGGTTGCGCGTCGCTTGTCCTTATGGTCTGCTTGGCATCGAGAAGACATCCTGTTCCGGCATCGGGCAATCACTCATCGACGCCCACCGCCCGCGCCGGATAGCGTTCGTAGATCGGTGCAGTGCCTTGAGTAAGACGACTTTTCAGTATGGTGTCGGAGAAACCGAGACCGGTCCGTTGGCTCTCGAAGTTGACGTATTCCACTGCGCGGGGCCATCGCCGCGCGGTACGGTGATCTGGTTGCATTCAGGCGGTTTCACATCGGGAAGACGCGGCAACAGGCACCACAGCGGTATGGCGCAGGAATTCAACAATCAGGGCTATCATGCAGCTTTCCCGAGCTATCGGCTGCGCGGACAGAAGCCGAAAAATGCCATCGGGTGGAAAAGGCTGCATGTACTGGACGGTGAGGTCAAAACTCTGAACGAAGGCATGAAACGCCATCATACGCGAAGGCTGCCTATGATAGCGCTGGATGACATCGTTCAGTTGCTCCGCTGGGTCACGTCCGCCCATGACGAACACGGCCTTCATCACGATGTCTGCCTGTCTGGATCCTCTGCAGGGGCGATGACCGCGCTCAACACCCTTTACATGGGCCATATTACGGGGCGCACGCAGCCGGAAAACATAACCTCGGTCTCTTCGGCATCCGGGGCATTTCCGTATGCGACGGAGCGTGCGCTATCGCCGGTGCCTGTGCTCGCCCTTCACAATCCGGACGATCCCAAGGTACCGATCGCGCCGATCAGGCGGCTGGCCGCGGCGAAACCGGATCACGTTCGGCTGATCGAAGTGACCTCCAGTCATGGCTCTTACAGTGCCTATCGAGGGGAGCCGATCGAGGAGGCCATAGGACGCATCGTCGTGCACGATCAGGAAAGCCAGCTCCTGCGTGATGACGCGATCCTGCGCGCCTGAATCTGCGGCGTGACGGCCGCTGTCCTCGAAGGCAATCGCCCCCGGATCAGTCGAAGGGAACGTCCGGGAACGCTTTGCGGAACGACCGGAGGGCGAGTTTGTAGCGGGCGACGGCGGGGATGCTGCGGCGCCAGCGGTTGCTCGGCAATTTGCGCCACGGTTTCAGCGGGCCGTGGAAGTGATAGATCCCATCCGCCTCGCGCTGTGTCTCGGGGCCGTCATGGCCGTGCAGGCCGATCCATGTCCGTTGCTGCGCCGTGCGGCCCCATGAGGCGTTCCATGCCGGGTTCAGATGCTTCACGCGGCCTTTGAACAGCTCGTTCAGGAAATCCTGATCGACGGTGCGGTATTCCTGCGCCCGGTCAAAAGTGATCATGTCCTGCGCCAGCGTGCCCTCGTTGCGGATCGCCGCGCAATCCATCAGCAGCACGCCGGAGTTGAAGTAATCCTCCACCGGGAAGGGCGCGACGAGTTGTTCCGTCACCTCGCGGTGCGACCAGCTTTTGCCGCGGCGCACCCGGTCGAGGCCCTGAAGGCAGCCGAAATCGCGCACCGCGCCAAGGGGCTTGCCCTCCAGATCGGCAGTGAACGCTTCGGCCAGATCGCGGCGCACCAGCGTGTCGCCGTCGATGTAGAGGACGCGATCCTCCACCAGACGGGGCAGGAACAGGCGGGCAAGGGCGGCTTTGGGCACATGGCGGCCCTTGTGCCGGGCGGCGTCGAAATCGGAATCCTGCATGGCGTGGAAGGTTATGGCGACGCCCGCGGGCCCGGCGATGCGGCGCAGAATGTCGCGCGCGGCCTCGGTCAGCTCCACATCGAGGATCTCCACATGGCCCAGCGAGGGGGTGGAGCGGATGGCCGACCACAGCGACAGGGCCGTCGGGCCGATCAGGCCCATGTTCAGGCCATAGGCGATCCGCGTGTTCTTCTGTGTCATCATGATCTTCCGGTCTCAGAACGGGTGGGGCGCGCCCCACCGGCTGCACCGCCGCGGTGCAAGGGGCACAGTGTCATAGCTCCGCCCTCAGGTCAAAGCGGGGCGGGGCCGTCGGGCCAGAGCAGGCGGCGGATGTCGTGCGGGGTCAGGCCTTCGTCGCGCAGGGTGGACAGGGCGCGGGCGTCGTCGCGTTTGGCCAGCCTGCGGCCGGCCGCATCGCGGATCAGGCGGTGGTGGTGATACTGCGGCACCGGCAGGCCCAGCAGCCGCGACAGAAGGACATGGATCGGCGTCGCATCGGCCAGATCGGCGCCGCGCACCGCCTCGGTCACGTTCTGATGCGCGTCATCGACCACCACGGCAAGGTGATAGGCCGCGCCCATGCCGCGCCGCGACAGGATCACATCGCCCACGCCCCGGATCATATGCTCGGCCGTCACGGTGCGCGGGCCGGGGGCTTGCCCGGTTTCGACGAAGGTGAGCGGCCCGGCCGCCGCCATGGCGCGCGCCATATCGAGGCGGATCGTATCGTCCGGGCCCGCATCCTCCATCCGGCGATGGCGGCAGGTGCCGGGATAGATGATGCCGTCCGGCCCCTGCGCGCCCTCTTGCGGTGCATTCAGCGCGGCGCGGATATCGGCGCGCGTGCAGCGGCAGGGATAGGTCAGCGGCGCAAGCCGCGCCAGCGCCGCGTCATAGGCGGCCTGCCGGTCCGACTGGCGGATCACGGGGCGTGGCCAATCGAGGCCGAGCCAGTGCAGATCCTCGAATATCCGCGCCTCCCATTCGGGCCGCGCGCGCGAGCGGTCCAGATCCTCGATCCGCAGGAGGGCGGTGCCCCCCGCATCCCGCGCCCGCGCCCATGCCGTCAGCGCCGAAAAGGCGTGGCCGAGATGCAGCGGCCCGGTGGGCGAGGGCGCGAAGCGTGTCACATAGCGAGCCACGCGGTGAACGCCTCCTTCGCGCGGTCGGTATAGGCCTTGTAGCGGTCCTTGCGGCCGCGGCGCCCGCCCTTGGCGTCGATCGGGGGGAAGAGGCCGAAGTTGACGTTCATCGGCTGGAACGTCTTGGCCTCGGCCCCGCCGGTGATATGCGTCACCAGCGCGCCCATCGCGGTATCGGCGGGGGGCGGCGGCAGATCGCGGCCCAGAAGCTCGGCTGCGGCCATGCGGCCCGCCAGAAGCCCCATCGCGGCGCTTTCGACATAGCCCTCGACCCCCGTCACCTGCCCGGCAAAGCGGATGTTCGGCCGCGCGCGCAGGCGCATCCGGTCATCCAAGAGGGTGGGCGAGTTCAGGAAGGTGTTGCGATGGATCCCGCCCAGCCGGGCGAAGGCCGCGTCCTGCAGCCCCGGAATCATGCGGAACACCTCGGTCTGGGCGCCGTATTTCATCTTCGTCTGGAAACCGACAATATTATAAAGCGTGCCGAGCTTGTTGTCGCGCCGCAACTGGACGACGGCATAGGGCTTCACGTCCGGGTTGTGCGGATTGGTCAGGCCGATGGGCTTCATCGGGCCGAAGCGCGGCGTTTCAGGGCCGCGCTCGGCCATCACCTCGATCGGCAGGCAGCCGTCGAAATAGCCCGCGGTTTCGCCCTCGTGGAACTCGGTCTTGTCGGCGGCCAGCATGGCGGCGATGAACGCCTCGTATTGCGCCTTGTCCATCGGGCAGTTGATATAGGCGGTCCGCTCTTCCTCCGTCTCGCCCTTGTCGTAGCGGGACTGGCGCCAGGCCACGGTCATGTCGATGCTGTCGGCATGCACGATGGGGGCGATGGCGTCGAAGAAGGCCAGCCGTTCGGCCCCGGTGACGGTGCCGATCGCCTCGGCCAGCGCGGGCGAGGTGAGGGGGCCCGTCGCGAAGATCCACGCGCCGTCCTGCGGCAGTTCGGTGATTTCGGCATCGACGATGCGGATCAGCGGATGGTCCCGCAGCGCCTGCGTCACGCCTTCGGCAAAGGCGTCGCGGTCCACCGCCAGCGCGCCGCCGGCCGGAAGCTGATGCTCGGTCGCCATGCGCATGATGAGGCCGCCCGCCTGCCGCATCTCCCAATGCAGAAGCCCGACCGCGTTCCGTTCGTCATCGTCGGAGCGGAAGGAGTTGGAGCAGACCATTTCCGCGAAACTGCCCGTTCGGTGGGCAAAGGTGCCGACCTTCGGGCGCATTTCATGCAAAACGACGGGCACGCCCATGGAAGCAGCCTGCCAAGCGGCCTCCGATCCGGCCATGCCGCCGCCAACGATGTGAAGTTCCTGTGTCATGCGCCTCTCATAATCGGAGCGGTGGGATTCGGGAAGGTGGCCATGCAGGGCAGGCACGCTACTGTCATCGGTGAAAAAAGCGACGGGGGATCAACGCCATGAGGATAAGAAGCTGGGTATCGGTGGTGGTGATCGCGGCGCTGATGGTGGCGGTGATCCTGTTTGCGCCGCAGGTTCCGCTCCTAATCTTCGCCGGCGTCTTGGTGGCGGTGTTCCTGCGCGGGGGCGGGGCATGGATCGGTCGGCATACGGGAATCGGCAGCGGCTGGGGCCTTCTGGCGTTTTCGGTGTTGCTGCTGGTGATGATCGTGCTGTTCTTCACCAATGCCTCGCAGGCGCTGTTCCAGCAGCTGGTGCAGCTTCTGTCGCAGCTGCCTTCGGCGATCGAGCGGCTGGAGCATATGGTGAACGCCAATCCATGGATGCAGCAGGTGCGCCAGCAGGTCGATTTCGCCTCCATGATCCCAAGCGGGATGGGGGCGCTGGCCACGGTATCCTCCACGATCGGGATTCTAGGAAACACCTTCCTCGTGGCGTTCATCGGCATCTATTGCGCCATTTCGCCGGGGATCTACCGGCAGGGCGTCGTCGCGCTTCTGGCGCCCGAACTGCGCCCCCGCACCCGCGCCATGCTGAGCGATGCGGGCGGCGCGCTCCGCTCGTGGCTGACGGCGCAGTTCGGGTCCATGGCGGTGATCGGGCTTCTGACCTTCATCGGGCTGACGGTGCTGGGCGTGCCGCTGGCGCTGATCCTTGCGGTGCTGGCGGGGATCGCGACCTTCGTGCCCAATATCGGGCCGGTCGTGGCGGCGGTGCCGGCGGTGCTGCTGGGCCTGTCGCAGGGCATGAACACGGCGCTGCTGATCGTCGGCCTCTATGTCGCGGTGCAGGCGGTGGAGAGTTACCTCGTGACCCCGCGCCTGCAACAGGAACTCGTATCGCTGCCCCCGGCGCTGACGATTAGTTTCCAGTTGATGCTGGGATACCTGTTCGGCCTCTTGGGCTTTGCGCTGGCGACGCCCTTGTTGGCGGTGGTCATGACCATCGCCAACAAGCATTACATCGCGGATTATCTAGAGGATCAGACCGCGTCTTCGTCGGCCTGATCGGCGATCCGCGCAACGGAGACGACGTGCTCGCCCTCTCCGGTGTTGAACACGCGCACCCCCCCGGCCGAGCGGGAGCGGAAGCTGATCCCCTCCACCGGGACGCGGATCGACTGACCCGTGGAGGTGGCGAGCATGATCTGATCGCCCATCTCCACCGGGAAGGAGGCGACCAGCGGGCCGCCTCGCATCGCGCCGTCCATCGCCTTCACGCCCATGCCGCCGCGCCCGCGCACCGGGTAATCGTGGCTGGAGGACAGCTTGCCCGATCCCTGCGCCGTGATCGTCAGGATCAGATCCTCGGCAGCCGACAGTTCGGCATAACGCTCGGTCGAGAGTTGGCCCGCTTCGGCCGCGTCCTCGTCATCGGTCTCCGCCTCATCCTCGGTGACGCCCGCCATCAGGCGGCGCTGCTTCAGATAGGCGGCGCGCTCCGCCGGGTCCGCTTCGAAGTGGCGGATGACGGACATGGAGACGACGCGATCCTCGCCCGAAAGGCGGATGCCGCGCACGCCGGTGCTTTCGCGGCCCTTGAAGATCCGCACATCGGTGACGGGGAAGCGGATCGCCCGGCCCGAATCCGTGATCAGCATCACATCGTCATTCTCGTTCGTGACGCGCACGTTCACGAGGCTGACGCCATCCTCCACCCGCATGGCGATCTTGCCGTTGCGTTTGACGTTGGTGAAATCGGACAGCGCATTGCGGCGCACATCGCCGGCGCTGGTGGCGAAGACCAGTTGCAGATCGTCCCACTGATCCTCCGGCTCGTCGATCTTCAGCAGCGCGGCGATGGAGATGCCGGGCTGGATCGGCAGGATGTTGACGATCGCCTTGCCCCGCGCCTGACGGCTGGCCAGCGGCAGACGCCACGTCTTCAGCTTGTAGACCATGCCGTCGGTCGTGAAGAACAGAAGCTGCGCATGGGTGCTGGCCACGAACAGGGTCGTGACGACATCGTCCTCCTTGGTCGCCATGGAGGAGAGGCCCTTGCCGCCGCGGCGCTGGCTGCGGAATTCGGCCAGCGGCGTGCGTTTGATATACCCGCCCGAGGTGATGGTCACGACCATGTCCTCGCGCTCGATCAGGTCCTCGTCCTCCATGTCGCCGGACCAGTCCATGATCTCGGTGCGGCGGGGGACGGCGAAGAGGTCGCGCACCTCGCGCAGTTCGGCCGAGATGATGGCCATGATCCGATCGCGCGAACCGAGGATTTCCAGATAGTCGCGGATCTTCGCGGCCAGTTCCTGCAACTCGTCGGTGACTTCCTTCACGCCCATCGCGGTCAGGCGCTGAAGGCGCAGTTCCAGAATGGCGCGGGCCTGCGCCTCGGACAGGTTGTAGGTCCCGTCCTCGTTCATGGTGTGGGTCGGATCGTCGATCAGGCGAATGTAGGGCGCGATCTCCTCGGCGGGCCAACGACGGGTCATCAGCTTCTCGCGCGCCTCGGCCGGATCGGCGGAGGAGCGGATCGTGGCGACCACCTCGTCGACATTGGCGACCGCGACGGCCAGACCGCAGAGGATATGGCTGCGCTCGCGCGCCTTGTTCAGCTCATACGCCGTCCGGCGCGCAACGACATCCTCGCGGAAGGTGATGAAATGCGTGAGGAAATCGCGCAGCGTCAGCTGTTCGGGGCGGCCGCCGTTCAGCGCCAGCATGTTGCAGCCGAACGAGGTCTGCATCGGGGTGAAGCGGAACAGTTGGTTCAGCACCACCTCGGGCGTGGCATCGCGCTTCAGCTCGATCACGACGCGTACGCCGACGCGGTCGGATTCGTCCGCCACGCCCGAAATGCCCTCGATCTTCTTCTCGCGGACCATCTCGGCAATCTTCTCGATCATCGAGGATTTGTTCACCTGATAGGGGATCTCGTCCAGCACGATGGCGTAGCGGTCCTTGCGGACCTCCTCCACGCGCGTCTTGGCGCGGATGATGACCGAACCGCGACCTTCCAGATAGGCCTTGCGCGCGCCCGACCGGCCGAGGATCTGCCCGCCCGTCGGGAAGTCCGGGGCAGGGATGATCTCCATCAGCGCCTCGGTGGAGAGGTCGGGATCCTCGATCAGGGCCAACGTGCCGTCGATCACCTCGCCAAGGTTGTGGGGCGGGATGTTGGTCGCCATGCCGACGGCGATGCCGCCCGCGCCGTTGACCAGCATGTTGGGAAAGCGGGCGGGCAGAACGGTCGGCTCGCGGTCCTTGCCGTCGTAGTTGTCCTGAAAATCGACGGTATCCTTGTCGATATCGGCCAGAAGGAAGGCGGCGGGCTTGTCCATCCGCACTTCGGTGTAGCGCATGGCGGCCGCGCTGTCGCCGTCCATGGAGCCGAAGTTCCCCTGACCGTCCAGCAGCTTCAGGCTCATGGAGAAGGGCTGCGCCATCCGCACCAGCGCGTCGTAGATCGCGGAATCGCCATGGGGGTGGTATTTCCCCATCGTATCGCCGACCGGGCGGGCCGATTTGCGATAGGCCTTGTCGGCGGTGTTTCCGCTTTCGTTCATCGCATGCAGGATGCGCCGATGCACCGGCTTCAGCCCATCACGCAGGTCCGGAATGGCGCGCGAGACGATGACGCTCATGGCATAGTCGAGATAGGCCGTCCGCATCTCCTCGCTGATGGAGACCTGCGGACCGGTCGGGCCGCGATTTTCGTCAGCGTTTTCAGGAAGGTCGGGCGTATCGGTCACGGGCTGCGCTTTCTGGTACTTCTGTCGTGCCGACTATAACGGTTGGGGGCGGGCGGCACAATGCCGCCGGCCCGTTCAGAAGCTGCGCGTCGGCCGGTCGAACACCTTGCGCCCCATCAGCGAGCCCACGAGATCGACCATCATCTTCGCCGTTCGTCCCCGTTCGTCGAGGAAGGGGTTGAGCTCCACCAGATCGAGCGAGGTGACGAGACCGCTCTCGTGCAGAAGCTCCATCACCAGATGCGCCTCGCGGAAGGTGGCGCCGCCGGGCACCGTGGTGCCGACCGCCGGCGCGATCGAGGGGTCGAGGAAATCGACATCGAGCGAGACATGCAGCATCCCGCCCGCCTGCTCCACCCGGTCGAGGAAGGCGCGCAGCGGCACCACGATCCCGAACTCGTCCAGGACGCGCATATCGTTGATCTCGATCTCATGCTCCAGCAGGGCCTCATGCTCGGCCGGATCGACCGAGCGGATGCCGAAGAGGCAGATGTTGCGCGGGGGCAGCGGGGCCGGGAAGGGCGGGAACGCGTCGAACCCCGCGCGCCCGGCGATATAGGCGACGGGCGTTCCGTGCAGATTGCCCGAGGTCGTCGTCTGCGGGGTGTGGAAATCGGAATGCGCGTCGAGCCATAGCAGGAACAATGGCCGGCCCGCCGCATGGGCATGCGCCGCCGCCCCCGCCACCGATCCGAGCGCGAGCGAGTGATCGCCCCCCATCACCACCGGAAAGCCGCCATCCGACAGCGCCGCCTGCACCGTGGCCGACAGCGCCTCGGTCCAGCCGACGGTTTCGGGCAGGGCATGGACGGCGGGATTGCCGCATTCGGCCGGGCGCAGGGCGGGCAGGGCGACATCGCCCCGATCCTCCACGCGGTGGCCAAGGGCGGTCAGCGTCGCGCCGAGGCCCGCCACACGGTAGGCCGCCGGACCCATCAGGCACCCCGCCCGCCGCTGGCCACTGTCGATCGGTGCGCCGATCAAGATGCAGGATTGTGGCATGAAGGCTCCTTTCGCTTTGCGCGCAACATAGGATCACGTTCGCGGGATGCTATTCTAAATCGGAGCGGGTGGCCCTAAGCTTTCCGCCGCAAGCCTTGGGAGCCATGCATGATCGACGAACTTGGCCATTTCACGCTGGTTTTGGCCTGCGGGGTGGCGCTGCTTCAGGCCGCCGTGCCGCTGATCGGTGCCCAGCGGGGCTGGAGCGGATGGATGGCGCTGGGAACGGCGGCGGCGAAGATACAGCTTTTGCTGCTGATCGCGGCCTTCGCGGCGCTGATGCATGGCTTCGTCACCTCCGATTTTTCACTGCGGCTGGTGGTGGACAATTCGCATACGCTCAAACCGATGCTCTACAAGATCTCGGGCGTGTGGGGGAACCACGAGGGATCGCTCCTCCTCTGGTCCATGATCCTTGCGCTGTTCGGGGCGATGGTGGCGTGGCGCGGCGCAGAGCTGCCGGACCGGCTGCGGGCGCGGGTGCTGGCGGTGCAGGGGATGATCGGGCTTGCGTTCCTCTTGTTCATGCTGCTGACCTCGAACCCCTTTCTGCGGCTGGCGGCGCCCCCCTTCAACGGGCATGACCTGAACCCGCTGCTCCAAGACCCCGGCCTCGCCTTCCACCCGCCGTTCCTCTATCTCGGCTATGTCGGGATGAGCGTGCCCTTCGCCTTTGCCATCGCCGCCCTGATCGAGGGGCGGGTCGATGCCGCATGGGGGCGCTGGGTGCGGCCTTGGACGCTGGCGGCGTGGCTGTTCCTGACGATCGGCATCGCGATGGGGTCATGGTGGGCCTATTACGAGCTTGGTTGGGGCGGCTTCTGGTTCTGGGACCCGGTGGAGAATGCCTCCTTCATGCCATGGCTGATCGGGGCGGCGCTGCTGCATTCGGCCGTCGTGGTGGAAAAGCGCGAGGCGCTCAAGGCATGGACGATCCTACTGGCGATCCTCGCCTTCGGCTTTTCGCTGATCGGGACGTTCCTCGTACGCTCGGGGGTGATCACCTCGGTCCATGCCTTCGCCAACGATCCGCAGCGGGGCGTGGTGATCCTCGTGATCCTTGCGCTGTTCATGGGGGGGGCGCTGACGCTTTTCGCCATCCGTGCCGGCGCGATGGAGGCGAAGGGCATCTTCTCCACCATCAGCCGGGAAAGCGGGCTCGTGCTGAACAACCTTCTGCTGACGGTGGCCTGCTTCGTCGTGTTCATCGGGACGATCTGGCCGCTGGTCGCGCAGATGGCATGGGGGCGGACGCTGTCGGTGGGGGCGCCGTTCTTCGATGCGGCCTTCACGCCCTTCGTGGTGCTGATCGCGCTGGTGCTGCCGGTGGCGGGGCTGATCCCGTGGAAGCGGGCAGCGCTGCGCCGGGCGCTGTGGCCGCTGCGCGGGGCGCTGGTTCTGGCGCTGGCGCTGGCGGCGCTGGCTTGGGCGATGCAGGAAAACCGCTCGGCGCTGGGGCCTGTTGGCGTGGGGCTGGCAAGCTGGGTCGCGGCAGGGGTGCTGGTGGATCTGGCGCAGCGATCCGGGCGCGGGCCGGGGCGCTTGCGCCGTCTGCGCCGCCTGCCGCGGGCCGATTGGGGCAAGGCGCTGGGGCATTTGGGCTTTGCCATCACCGTTTTCGGCATCAGCGCCATCACCGCATGGCAGCAGGAGGATATCCGCGTCCTACGCGTGGGCGAAAGCTATGCCCTCGGTCCCTATGACATCACCTTGCAGGCCGTCCGCGAGGGGCAGGGCGCAAATTACACCACCACCATCGCCGATATGCAGGTGATGCGGGACGGGCGCGCGGTGACGACGCTGCACCCCGAAAAGCGTTTCTATCCCGTGGCGGGAATGCCCACGACCGAGGCTGGGATCGACCACGGCCTTCTGCGCGACATCTACCTCGTGATCGGCGATCCGCAGGATGGGGGCGGCTATGCCGTGCGCGGCTATCTCAAACCCTTTGCCAATTGGATTTGGGGCGGGGCCTTCATCATGGCGCTGGGCGGCGGGATGAGCCTGTCGGACCGGCGGCGGCGGATGGCGGCGGGCGCGGCGCGCGCCCCGGCGGCACAGGCGCGTCCGGCATGATGCGCGCTTTGCTGCTTTCGGCGTTGCTGCTGGCGGGGCCGGCCTTTGCCGTCCAACCCGACGAAATCCTGCCCGATCCGGCGCTGGAGGCCCGCGCCCGCGACATCAGCGCGGGCCTGCGCTGCCCCGTCTGCCGGAACGAGACGATCGACGACAGCACCGCCGGCATCGCCCGCGATCTGCGCCTTCTGGTGCGCGAGCGGTTGGAGGCGGGGGATACCGATCAGGAGGTGGTGGATTTCGTGGTCGCCCGTTACGGCGAATATGTGCTGCTCTCGCCGCCGGCGCGGGGCAGTTCGCTCATCCTGTGGGGGGCGGGGCCGCTGCTGCTTCTGCTGGGGGCGGTGATCGCGGGGGCGGCGCTGCGCCGCAAGCCTGCCCCGCCCGAGCCGTTGACCGAGGCGGAACGCGCCCGCCTCGATGCGCTGATGAAGGATTAGCGCGAGCGCGTGGGAACGGCTTCGCGCTTGGCCCCGATCAGGATCGCGGCCCCGACCAGCGCCGACAGGCCCGAGCCGACCAGCACGCCGATCTTCAGCTCGTTCTGCAGGGCCGGATCGGCATAGGACAGAAGCCCGATGAACAGGCTCATGGTGAAGCCGATCCCGCAGAGCACGCTGACCCCATAGACCTGCCGCCGCGTGGCATGGGCGGGCACATCGGCCCATCCGGCGCGGATCACCACCCACACGGTGGAGAAGACGCCGACCTGCTTGCCCACGAACAGCCCCGCCGCGATGCCCAGAGGCACCGGATCGAGCAGGTTCGACAGGCCGATCCCCTCGAACGAGACGCCGGCATTGGCAAAGCCGAAGAGCGGCACGATCAAGAACGTGACCCACGGGTTGATCGCATGCTCCAGCCGATTCACCGGCGAGGTCATGTCGTCGGGCGCGCCGGGCGAGGGGCGCAGCGGAATGGTCAGCGCCAGAAGAACGCCCGCGATCGTCGCATGCACACCTGATTCCAGCGTGAAGACCCAAAGCACCGCCCCGATCACGAGATAGGGCAGCAGCCGCATCACGCCCGCCTTGTTCAGAGCCAGCAGCGCCGCGAAGGACACCGCCGCACCCGCCAGCATCGGCATGTCGATATCCGAGGTGTAGAAGAGCGCGATGATGACCACCGCCCCCAGATCGTCGATGATCGCCAGCGCCGCAAGGAACACCCGCAGCGAGACCGGGATCGCCGATCCCAGCAGCGACAGCACCCCAAGGGCGAAGGCGATGTCGGTCGCCGAGGGGATGGCCCAACCGCTGGGCCGCCCCCCGTCGATCGAGAGGTTGACGGCGAGGAAGATGATCGCCGGAACCGCCATCCCGCCAAGGGCCGCAGCCCCCGGCAGAACGCGCCGCGGCCATGTCGCAAGCTGCCCGTCCAGCACCTCGCGTTTGATCTCGAGGCCGACATTCAGGAAGAACAGCGCCATCAGCGCGTCGTTGATCCATTCCAGCACCGGAAGCGGACCGATCCGCATCTCCAGCAGGTGTTCATACCCCTCGCCGAGGCCGGAATTGGCCACGATCAGTGCCGCCGCCGAGGCGAGGATCAGCACGATCCCCCCGGAGGTGGAAGAGTTCAGGAATTCCCGGATCAGCGAAGGCGGTCGTGTGCGCGTATGTTCCATGATGCGGGTGTAGCGCCGTCACATTCCGCGCGCTAGAGCCGCGACGCCGGTTCGTGCAATTTCGCGCAGGCCCAGCGGGCGCATCAGGTCGGCGAAGGCCTCGATCTTCTCGGCGGTGCCGGTCATTTCGAAGACGAAGCTCTCCAGCGTCGAATCGACCACGTTGGCGCGGAAGATCTCGGCCAGACGCAGCGCCTCGATGCGGGCATCACCTTTGCCGGCCACCTTCAGCAGCGCCAGTTCGCGCTGCACGCTCGGCCCCTCCACGGTCAGATCGTGCACGGCGTGAACCGGCACGAGCCGCCCGAGCTGCGCCTTGATCTGTTCGATCACGACCGCGGTGCCCGTCGTCACCACCGTGATGCGCGAGCGGTGGCCCTCATGGTCCACCTCCGCCACGGTCAGGCTTTCGATGTTGTACCCGCGCCCCGAGAACAGGCCGATCACCCGCGCCAGAACGCCGCTTTCGTTGTCCACCAGCACCGCAAGGGTGTGGGATTCGATGATCTCGCCGTTCGGATCGCGCAGATCGTAGGCCGAATGGCTCGTGGAGCCGCTCTTGATGTTCAGTGCCATATCCGTCCCCTTACACCAACGCCGAGCCCTTGCCGCCGAAGGCGGCTTCGACATCCGCATCGCCCAGCATCATCTCGTTATGGGCCTTGCCCGACGGGATCATCGGGAAGCAGTTCTCGTGCTTCTCCACCAAGCAATCGAAGATCACCGGCCCGTCATAGCGGATCATCTCCATGATCGCGTCGTCGAGATCCGCCGGATCGTGGCAGCGGATGCCTTTGGCGCCGAACGCCTCGGCCAGCTTCACGAAATCGGGCAGGCTCTCGGACCACGAATGGCTGTAGCGTTCGCCATGCAGCAGTTCCTGCCACTGACGCACCATGCCAAGCCGTTCGTTGTTCATGATGAATTGCTTCACCGGGGCGCGGAACTGCATCGCGGTCCCCATCTCCTGCATGTTCATCAGCCACGACGCCTCTCCGGCGACGTTGATGACCAGCGCGTCCGGATGGGCGATCTGCACCCCGATGGAGGCCGGAAGCCCGTAGCCCATCGTCCCGAGGCCGCCCGATGTCATCCAGCGGTTCGGCGCCTCGAAGCCGAGGAACTGCGCCGCCCACATCTGATGCTGGCCGACTTCGGTCGTGATGTAGCGGTCCATGTCCTTGGTCAGGGCTTCCAGACGCTCCAGCGCGTATTGCGGCTTGATCGTCGTGGTGGACGGGCGGTAGCGCAGGCAGCGCACGGCGCGCCATTCGTCGATCTGGGCGTTCCAGCGGGCGATCGCCTC
This sequence comes from Falsirhodobacter algicola, assembly GCF_018279165.1. GTDB lineage: Bacteria > Pseudomonadota > Alphaproteobacteria > Rhodobacterales > Rhodobacteraceae > Falsirhodobacter > Falsirhodobacter algicola. Next base: position 465,032 of record NZ_CP047289.1, read on the forward strand.
GCGGTTCAGGCGGCGGCCGCGTTCGGTCCAAAGGCGCAGAGCCGCCTCCAGCACGGCACCCACGTCGCCGACCACACCCAGATCCACCCGCACGATCTTGTTGATCGACGAGGGGTCGATATCCACATGCACCTTCGCCGATCTCGGCGAAAAATCGGCCACGCGGCCGGTGATCCGGTCGTCGAACCGCGCGCCGATGTTCAGCATCAGATCGCAGCCATGCATCGCCATGTTGGCCTCATAAAGGCCGTGCATCCCCAGCATCCCCAGCCAGCCCTTGCCGCTGGCGGGATAGGCCCCGAGGCCCATCAGCGTGGACGTCACCGGAATGCCCGCAGCATCCGCGATCTCGCGCAGCAGGCGGCTCGCTTCGGGGCCGGAGTTGATGACCCCGCCGCCGGTGTAGAACACCGGGCGTTCGGCGGTCTCGATCATCTCCACCATGCGGGTCACGGCGTCCATGTCGGGGGCGGTGCGTGGCTGGTAGTGGGGCACGCGGATCGCATCCGGCGCGACATAGGTGCCGGTGGCGAACTGCACATCCTTGGGAATGTCGATCAGCACCGGGCCGGGGCGGCCCTTGGTAGCGACATGGAAGCCCTCATGGATGGTGGCGGCCAGACGGTCGGTGTCCTTCACCAGCCAGTTGTGCTTGGTGCAGGGGCGGGTGATGCCGACGGTATCGGCCTCTTGGAAGCCGTCGGTGCCGATCAGGAAAGTGGGCACCTGACCCGACAGCACCACGAGCGGGATGGAATCGAGCAGCGCGTCCGTCAGGCCCGTCACGGCGTTCGTGGCGCCGGGGCCGGAGGTCACGAGCACCACGCCCGGCTTGCCGGTGGAGCGGGCATAGCCTTCGGCCATATGCACCGCGCCCTGTTCGTGCCGCACGAGGACGTGGCGGATGTCCGACTGCTGGAAGATCTCGTCATAGATCGGCAGCACGGCGCCGCCGGGATAGCCGAAGACGACCTCCACCCCCTGATCCTTCAGGGCCTGCACCACCATTTTCGCGCCACTCATCCGAGTCATGGCTTTCTCCGTCCTGCTTTGCCGCGCAACAAAAAGCCCCCGGGGCGGGGGCGCATGGAAACCGTGATGGTCAACCGTCACCGGTCCATGCGCCTTGTCGTCCCATGAACCATGACTGCGGACATCCTCCGCCCCCAATTGTTGCGTTCGGGGAACCTAGGGGCAAGCCGAGGCGAGGTCAATATGAAAATGACCGTAACGGAAGCGTTATTGATGGAAGATTTCAAGCTGCGGGTGTTTTGCGCAATCAATCTTCCTTGCGGGACCATGCGAGACGCGGCCCGAACGGGCGCGGGGCGGGCTGGAAGGGGGCGGCATCCTCTTGCAGGCCGTGCAGGGGTTCCTGCAGATGGCGGTGCAGCGCAAAGCGGCAGGGGGCGATGGCGGTGGTGCCGTCCATCTGCAATCCGCCAAGGGCCATCTCGCCGCCGCCGCGCGGGCGCAGCGGCAGTAGAACCAGCCGCGCCGCGACCGAAGGCGGCGCGCCGGGAACCGACAGCTGCATCTCCATCACCGTCAGATCGGTGAACAGCGTTTCGGCCAGCATCGACAGGCGGGTGCGATCGGCCGGCACGAACAGGGCGGTCAGCGGCATGCCCCGCAACTCCATCCCCATCAGATCGGTCAGATGCCGCCCCGCAAGGCGAAAGCGAAAGACGCCGGGGGCGCTGCGCTCGATCAAGAAGGCATGGGGGAGCGCCGTTCCCAGAAGGACAGGGTCGATCTGGGAACGGGCGGGCAGATCCTCGCCGGCGCGCAGGCTTTGCCAGCAGGCGCGGATCGAGGCTATCATCGGGAACCGGTCCTTCATGGCTCGGCCTTTCGCCGGATACTCAAAAACTAGGGACAACTCGTACACCATTAACCGGACGGAAACCAACAACAGCGGATGTGGATGTACCACGGCTTGCGGCGATGTCCCGCCAAAGATGAACAAATGGTTAAGATGCAAGGGCAAAGGCGCAGGAACAGGCAGGGTGAAGGGTTGACCCGGGTCCGGCCCCTCGCGCAGATGCCGGGAACGATGACAGGCAGGATGGTGGCATGCGGCGCGGACTTCTTCTGATACTCTCCTCCCCCTCGGGCGCGGGGAAATCCACGCTGTCGCGGCGGCTGATGGAATGGGATGCCGATATCCGCTTCTCCGTCTCGGCGACGACGCGCACCCCGCGCGCGGGCGAGGTGGATGGCGAGCATTATCACTTCTGCACGCGCGAGGCGTTCCAGACCATGATCGCGGGCGGTCAGATGCTGGAACATGCCGAGGTGTTCGGCAATTTCTACGGCAGCCCCCGCGCGCCGGTCGAAACGGCGATGCGCGAAGGGCGGGACACGCTGTTCGACGTGGACTGGCAGGGCGGGCAGCAGATCCGCAATTCCGCCCTTGGCCGGGACGTGGTGTCGATCTTCATCCTGCCCCCTTCGATCGCGGAGCTGGAGCGGCGCCTGCGCGGGCGCGGGCAGGACAGCGACGAGGTGATCCGCGGGCGCATGGACAAAAGCCGGGACGAGATCAGCCATTGGGCCGAATATGACTATGTCCTCGTGAATTCCGACATAGATGAGACGGAGGAGAAGCTGCGCGCGATCCTCGTGGCCGAACGGCTGCGCCGGGACCGCCAGCCCGACCTGACCGATCTGGTGCGCGATCTGAACGAGGAGTTTGCAGCGCGATGATGCACGATCTGGAGAACCAGTCCCCGATGCTGCCCGCCTCGGGCGATGTCTGGGTCGCGCCGGGGGCGCATGTGATCGGGCAGGTGGCGCTCGGCTCGGGCGTGGGGGTCTGGTTCGGCGCGGTCCTGCGCGGCGACAACGAGCCGATCCGCGTGGGCGAGGGCAGCAACATTCAGGATCTGTGCATGCTGCACACCGATCTCGGCTTTCCGCTGACGGTGGGCGCGGAGTGCACGGTGGGGCATGGCGCGATCCTGCACGGCTGCACGCTGGGCGACGGCACGCTGATCGGCATGGGGGCGGTGGTGATGAACGGCGCCCGCATCGGCGAGGAATGCCTGATCGGTGCCCGCGCCCTCGTGACCGAGGGGCGGGAGATCCCGGCCGGCAGCCTCGTTCTGGGATCGCCGGCGAAGGTCGTTCGCGCCCTGACCCCCGAAGAGCGGGCCGGGCTGCGCGCCTCGGCGGCGCGCTACCGTCAGAACATGCGCCGCTTCCGCGAGGGCCTCACCACGCTTGGCGGATGAAATGCAGCTCGCACCCGCCGGCGATGCCGCAGAGCTCTTCCTCGACGGCGGCGGGGCGGGGCAGTTCGGGAAGCAGGATGTCCACCCGCCCGGCCCATGACAGGCGGCGCAGGCGGGTCAGCAGTTCATGCGCATCGAAATCGCGGCCGAACAACGGCGCCACAATGCGGTCCGGGCAGACCCGCGACAAGAGATGCTGACTGACATCGACATAGCGTGCGACCACGATTCCGGGCACCGCACCCTCGGTGTCGATGCTGCGCAACGCATGGGGTGCGTCGATCAAAAGGAAGATGCCATCCTTCCTGCATGTGACCTCGCCCTGGGGCTGCTTCATGGCGACCTTATAATTCCCTGTAGTGTTACACAGAATTTTCACTGGAGTGACCATAGAACTAGCATAGGGGCCTGAATGGCTTACACGTCACGCGGGCGCAACTCCCTTCATACGCAGTTAGGGTATACACCCGTCGCTCCATACGGAAACAAAATGATGACGATCACGCCTTTTCCATCACACCTCTTATTGCGTTCCGTCGTACGAGGTATACCGCTGCCGGCCGTCGTCATCGGTGATGATGAACGTATTCATGTGGCAAACAGCCGCGCGATCGGCCTTTTCGGCGCAGGAATCGAAGGACGGCACTATGTGCTGGCCATGCGGCAGCCCAGCCTGCTCGATGCGATCGAAGGGACGCTGCGCCACCGGCAGGAGGCAACGGCGCGTCATATTGTCACCGGCCCCTCTTATGAGACGATTTACCGTGTCACCGTCGCCCCGGTGGAGGGGGGGAGCGCCCTCTGCACCTTCGAGGATGTGACCGAGCAGGAACGCGCGGGCCTGATCCGCCGCGATTTCGTGGCCAATGTCAGCCATGAGTTGCGCACGCCGCTGACCTCGCTTCTGGGGTTCATCGAAACGCTGCAAGGCGCGGCCCGCAACGACGCGGCTGCCCGCGAACGCTTCCTCGGCATCATGGCGCGCGAGGCGGAGCGGATGAACCGGCTGGTCCGCGATCTTCTGTCGCTGAGCCGGGTGGAGGCCGAGGAGCGGGTGCGCCCGACGACGCAAGTCGACATCTCGGCGATCGTGCGGATGGCGGTGCAGACGCTGCGCCCCGTCGCCGATGGACGCGACATCCGCCTCGAGGTGACGGGCGTCGCCGATCCGGTCCTGATCCCCGCCGATCCCGATCAGATGCTTCAGGTGTTCCAGAACCTCGTGGAGAACGCGCTCAAATACGGCGGCACCGGCGGGTTGGTGGAGATCGACATCTCGCTAGACGATTGCAAGGCGCTGCGGGCGCCGGCGGTGGTTCTGGCGGTGCGCGATCATGGCGACGGTTTCGATCCGATCCACATCCCGCGGCTGACCGAGCGGTTCTACCGCGTGGACAACCACCGCTCGCGCGAGATGGGGGGGACGGGCTTGGGCCTTGCGATCGTGAAGCACATCGTCAATCGCCATCGCGGCCGCTTCCGCATCGAAAGCGCGAAGGGCAAGGGCAGCACCTTCAGCGTGATCCTGCCGCGCGATTGATCAGCTGCACAGCGCGCGGCTGACCATGGTGCGCAGGGCGTCCTGATCCACCGCGATCATATAGATCAGATCGGTGTGGCTGCGGCAGGGCGGGTTGCGATCGACGATGATGTCGTCCTCCGTCACCTCCAGCCGCAGGGGGCGACCGAGGAACAGATGCGGTTGCAGCAGATAGGCGACGGCCCCCGCATCGAGGATCTGAACCGCGGTGCCCAGCATCTCGGCGGCAAGGCGGCCCGCATCGCCCGCCGCGCCGAGGCAGGTCAGATCGCCATGCGTGAGGGGCAGGCCCAAATCGTCCGGCACCACCACGAGCGATGCCTCGGATTCCAGCACCGTCCGCGCCGCCTCGGGATCGGCGCGCAGATAGGCCAGATCCTTGCCCGCATCGTCCCGGCCCGTCGCAAGGACGATCGATTGCAGGCGGCGGCCGATATCGGGGGCCTGCCGCAGCGCGGCCGCGATATTGGTCAGGGGGCCGCAGCAGCAGATCGTCACGCTGTCGGGCGGGTTCGCGCGCACGGTGCGGATGATGAAGGCGGCGGCCTCGGTCGCATCGCCGGGCCCGCCGGGCAGGATCGGCACGTCGTTCCGGCGGCTGACATCGCGCAGCGCATGGGCCCTTTGCCACGCATCGGTGCTCGGGCCGTCTGCGACCGTGATCCCCGCCACATCCATCCGCCCGGGGGCCAGAAGCAGGAACAGCGCAGCAATCGCAGCGTCCTGACTGCAATCGGTATCGAGGATCACCATCTGCCGCATCATCGTCTCGTCGTCTTTCAATTACCGTGACGGAACTAGGGTCATGCGAACCGGTTGCAAATTGGTTAACGCCTGTCGGCACGTTCCTGCCGTTTTGCCGCATCCCAAAGGCGGTCCATCTCCTCCAGCGTGCTGTCGGCGGGGGTGCGGCCCTCGGCGGCAAGGCGATCTTCGATGAAGGCGAAGCGGCGGGTGAACTTGGCATTGGTTCCGCGCAGGGCGGTTTCGGGATCGACCCCGAGATGGCGCCCGAGGTTCACGACCGCGAACAGCAGATCGCCGAATTCGTCGCGGATCTCCTCGGGGGCGGCGGTGTTTCGAGCTTCGACGAGTTCCCCGGCCTCTTCGAGGATCTTGGCCAGAACCTGATCGACCTCGGGCCAGTCGAAACCGACGCGCGCCGCGCGTTTTTGCAGCTTCAGCGCCCGCGTCGCGGCGGGCAGGCCGAGGGCGACACCGTCCAGAACGCGCGTTTCCCGCCGCTGCGCACGCTCGGCGGCTTTCATCGCCTCCCACGCCTCGGACTGTGCCTCGGTGTTGCGGGCGGCGTCCGCGCCGAAGACATGGGGATGGCGCGCGACCATCTTGTCGGCGATGGCGCGGGCGACATCCTCGAAGGTGAACATCCCCGCCTCATCGGCCATCTGCGCGTGGAACACGACCTGCAAGAGCAGATCCCCCAACTCGCCCGGCAGTTCGTCCCATGCCTGCCGCTCCACCGCGTCGGCGACCTCGTAGGCCTCTTCGATCGTATAGGGGACGATGGAGGCGAAATCCTGTTCCAGATCCCACGGACAGCCGCCCTCGGGATCGCGCAGGCGGCGCATGATCGTCAGAAGGCGGGTGATTTCGGTATCGTCGCTCATTGCGGACCTTCGCGTTTTCCGGTTCATGTGACAGCTACAACCCTCGCGGATCAGGAGTCCATCATGCCCGTCCCGAACAGCATCGCCGCCATGGCCGACGATATGAAGGCATGGCGCCGCCACCTGCACAGCCAGCCCGAGGTCGCCTTCGACTGCCACGACACGGCCGCCTTCATCGCCGCCCGCCTGCGCGACTTCGGCGTGGACGAGGTGCATGAGGGGATCGCCACCACCGGCATCGTCGCCATCATCGAGGGGCAGGGCCCCGGCCCGGTGATCGGGCTGCGCGCCGATATGGACGCGCTGCCGATGACCGAGGTGACGGGCCTGCCCTACGCCTCGCAGCGGGCGGGGGCGATGCATGCCTGCGGCCATGATGGGCATGTGACGATGCTGCTGGGGGCGGCCCGCTATCTGGCCGAGACGCGGGCCTTTTCGGGCCGGGTCGCGCTGATCTTCCAACCGGCGGAGGAAGGCGATGGCGGCGCGCTGGAAATGGTGCGCGAGGGGATCATGGACCGCTTCGACATCGCCCGCGTCTTCGGCATCCACAATTGGCCGGGTCGGCCCTTCGGCACGATGATGACCAATCCGGGGCCGCTGATGGCCTCGGTTGATACGGTCACGGTCACGTTGCGCGGGCAGGGCGGGCATGGCGCGATGCCGCACACGACCGTCGATCCGGTGATCGCGATGGCTGGCCTCGTGCAGGGCTTGCAGACGGTCGTGTCGCGCAACGCATCGGCGCTCGACAATCTCGTGGTGTCGGTCACGCAGATTCATGCGGGCAGCGCCTCCAACATCATCCCGAGCGAGGCGTGGATGACCGCCACCATCCGCTCCTTCACGCCCGAAGTGCGCCGCCTGGCCGAAGAGCGCATCCGCGCGCTGATCGCGGGCCATGCCGCCGCCTATGGCGTGGAGGCGGTGGTGGAGTACGATCTTGGGTATCCGCCCACCGTGAACCATCCCGAAGAAGCCGTCTTTGCCGCCGACGTGGCGCGCGGCGTCGCGCTGGCCGTCGAGGCCGACCACCCGCGCGAGATGGGGGCGGAGGACTTTTCCTATATGCTGGAGGCGCGGCCCGGGGCGTATCTGTTCCTTGGAACGGGTCCGGGCGCGGGACTGCACAGCGACAGCTACGATTTCAACGACGAGGTGGCACCGATCGGCGCCGCCTTCTTCGCGCGGCTGGTGGAAACCGCGCAGCCCCTCGCCTGAAGGGCGCGATGCGGGGGGCCGGCAGTCCGGCCCCCCGGCATGGATCAGAGCGTGCCGTCCAGATAGCGCGCGATGACGGCTTGGCTGCCATCGGCCCAGACCGCGCGCAGAAGCTGATCGAATCGCGCGACGACGGCCGCATTCTCGCCCAGATCGCCATAGACTTCGCGCATCGCCAGCCAGACCGACGGATCGTCCTTGGCGCGGGCGGCGACCAGCGTCAGCTGTTCCCAGCTCGGATCGTTGGGGGCGATTTCGGCGCCGGTCTCGCTGGTGCCGAAGCAATAGCGGCACCACAGCGCCGACAGCAGGATCAGACCCGTCGCATCGCCGCCCTTGGCCACCACGTCGCGGATGGAAGGGACGATGAACTTCGGCTGACGGTTCGAGCCGTCGAGGCACAGCCGACGGATCGTGTCCGCCACGGCCGAGTTGGCGCAACGTTCGAGGATCAGTTGCTTATAGGCCGAAAGGTCCGTGTCCGGCACCGGCGGCACGATCGGCAGGATCTCCGTCTGCTCCACCTTGTCGAGGAAGGCGCGGATCTGATCGTCCTGCATCGCCTCGTGGACGAAGTGGATGTCGCGCAGGCCCGCCGGATAGGCGAGGATCGCGTGACCACCGTTCAGGATGCGGATCTTCATCGTCTCATAGGCGTCCACCGCTTCGGTGAAGGTGACGCCCACCTTTTCCAGTTGCGGACGACCGGCGGGGAAGTTGTCCTCGATCACCCATTGGCGGAACGGCTCGCAGGTGACGGGGGCCGCATCCTCGAGGCCGAGGCCGGCGATCATCTGGATCTCGTGCGGGCCGGTGGCGGGGGTGATGCGGTCCACCATCGAGCTGGGGAACGCGACCGAGGTGCCGATCCATTCGGCGAGTTCCGCATCCGACAGGCGGGCAAGGCCGATCACCGCATCGCGCGTGACATGGCCGTTATGGGGAACGTTGTCGCAAGACATCACGGTGAAGGGCTGAAGACCGGCGGCGCGGCGGGCCTTCAGCGCGGCGATGATCGCGCCGAACACCGTTTCCGGCGCGTCGGGGTTCGCAGCGTCGCGCTGGATCGCGGGATGCTCGGGGCTGAAGGTGCCGGTCTTGGGGTCGATGAAATACCCCCCTTCCGTCACCGTCAACGAGACGATGCGGATCGCGGCATCCGACATCGCGGCGATCAGCGGGGCATTGGTCGGATCGACCGGCACGAAGCCCGGCATCGCGCCGATGATGCGGGTGCTGGTGGAATCGGGGGCGCGTTCGGTCACCGAGGAGAGGTAATCCTGCGTCTCCAGCAGGCGGCGCATCTTCTCGTCGCCCTCGCGCACGCCGGCGCCGAGGATGGCCCAGTCGTGGTCGAGGCCCATGCCGAACAGATCGTCGAGATAGACGGCCATATGGGCACGGTGGAAGTTGCCGGTGCCGATATGCACGATGCCGGGCGTCAGCGCCTTGCGATCGTAGTTCGGCACGTTGATGCCCGCGGGCAGCGCGTTCAGGTTGGCTTCGTTCAGTTTCATGTCAGCTCATCCAGTTGCCGCCATCGGCGTTGCATGTCCGGGCGACGATGTGGACCGCACGGATGTCTCGCCGTGACCGCGCGGCCGGAAGGAAACGGCGTCGCCCGGGAGGCGCATCCGCGCGCCCCCCGGGCGGTTGTTGTGGACCGCGCATCGCGCGATGGCAAGCCCGCCACCCCAATGGGGGCGGGCCCGCCGTCCGATCAGATCGACATGCCTTTGGCGTCGAAGCGGTGGATGCAGGCGGGGTTCGGCGTCAGCCAGATCGTGTCGCCGTGACGCACGTTCACCTCGCCATCCGCGCGCACGTTGATGAGGCCGAGATCGGTTTCGACATGCAGGAACGTGTCCGAGCCGAGATGTTCGGACACCGTCACGCGGCCGCGCCACGCGCCCGTCTCGCCGACCGAGACATGCTCGGGGCGGATGCCGATTTCATGCGCGTCGTATTTGGCCGCCTCGGCGCCGCCGACGAAGTTCATCTTCGGGCTGCCGATGAAGCCCGCGACGAAGCGGTTCTTCGGGCTGCGATACAGTTCCAGCGGGCTGCCGACCTGTTCGATGCGGCCGGCCTGCAGCACGACGATCTTGTCGGCCATGGTCATCGCTTCCACCTGATCGTGGGTGACGTAGATCATGGTCGTCTTCAGCTCGTTGTGCAGCTCCGAGATCTCCAGCCGCATGTTCACGCGCAGCGCGGCATCGAGGTTCGAGAGCGGTTCGTCGAACAGGAACGCCTTGGGGCTGCGCACGATGGCGCGGCCGATCGCGACCCGCTGCCGCTGACCGCCCGAAAGCTGCCCCGGACGACGGTCGAGATAGTTGGTGAGGTTCAGCACCTCGGCGGCGTTCGTTACCTTCTCGTTGATCTCCGCCTGCGGCATCTTGGACATCTTCAGCGGGAAGGCGATGTTCTTGCGCACCGACATATGCGGATAGAGCGCATAGGACTGGAACACCATCGCAAGGCCGCGCTGTGCCGGACGTTCGGCGGTCGCATCGCGGCCGTCGATTTCGATCTTGCCGCCCGAGACATCCTCGAGGCCCGCGATCAGACGCAGCAGCGTCGATTTCCCGCAGCCCGAGGGGCCGACGAAGACCACGAATTCGCCGTCGTTGATGGTCAGGTCCAGCGGCGGGATAACCTCGGCATCGCCGAACCGCTTCGCCACGCCTTTGAGTTCGATTTGACCCATGGGATTCTTCCTTATTTGACGGCGCCGAAGGTGAGGCCACGCACGAGCTGTTTCTGGCTGAACCAGCCGAGGATCAGGATCGGTGCGATGGCCAGCGTCGAGGCGGCAGAGAGTTTTGCATAGAACAGCCCCTCCGGCGAGGAGTAGCTGGCGATGAAGGCGGTCAGCGGGGCGGAGTTCACCGCCGTGAGGTTCAGCGTCCAGAACGCCTCGTTCCACGCGAGGATGATGTTCAGCAGCAGCGTGGAGGCGATGCCCGGAACGGCCATCGGCGTCAGGATGTACACGATCTCCTTGCCGAGCGAGGCACCGTCCATGCGGGCGGCTTCGAGGATCTCACCGGGGATTTCCTTGAAGTAGGTGTAGAGCATCCAGACCACGATCGGCAGGTTCATCAGCATCAGCACGATGACGAGCCCGGTGCGGGAATCCAGAAGGCCCCAGTCGCGGAAGATCAGGTAGATCGGGATCAGAACGCCGACGGCCGGCATCATCTTGGTGGACAGCATCCACATCAGCACGTCCTTGGTGCGGCGGCCCGGCACGAAGGCCATGGACCATGCCGCGGGGATCGCGACGATCAGCGCCAGCACGGTGGAGCCGACCGAGATGATGACCGAGTTCATGAAGTGCTGGAAGTAGTCCGAGCGCTCCTGAACGGTGGCGTAGTTCTCCAGCGTCCAGTGGAAGTTGAGGAACTTCGGCGGGATGGAGATCGCGTCGATCTCCGTCTTGAAGCTCGTCAGGATCGTCCACAGGATCGGGAAGAAGATCAGGAAGGCGATGAGCCAGGCCACGACCGTGACCAGCGCCTTGCGTTGCGGGGTGCTTGCGCGCGCCATCTTACGTCTCCAGGTTCTTGCCGATCATCCGCATCAGGAAGATCGCGACGATGTTGGCGAGGATCACGGCGATGACGCCGCCGGCGGAGCCCAGACCCACGTCATATTGCAGCAGCGACTGCGAATAGACGAGGTAGGTCAGGTTGGTCGAGGCATTGCCCGGACCGCCGTTCGTGGTCACGAGGATCTCGGCGAAGATCGACAGAAGGAAGATCGTCTGGATCAGGATGACCACCGTGGCCGCGCGCGACAGGTGCGGCAGCATGATGTGGAAGAAGCGGCTGACGGGGCCGGCGCCGTCCATCTCGGCGGCTTCGAGCTGCTCGCTGTCCAGCGATTGCAGCGCCGTCAGAAGGATCAGCGTGGCGAAGGGCAGCCACTGCCATGCCACGATCAGGATGATCGAGAAGAGCGGCGCCTGCGATAGGAAATCGAAGGGCGGAAGACCGAACACCCCCGCCAACCAGCCGAAGAGGCCGTTGACCGGGTTCATGAACATGTTCTTCCACACGAGCGCCGACACGGTCGGCATCACGAAGAAGGGCGCGATGACCAACACGCGCACGACGCCTTGGCCCCACATGGGCTGATCCAGCAGCAGGGCGAGGAGAATGCCGCCCACGGTCGTGATCAGCAGGACACCGCCCACCAGCAGCAGCGTGTTGAACAGCGCCGGCCAGAAATTCGGGTCCGTGAAGAAGTAGCGGTAATTCTCGAAACCCGTGAACGGGTTATCGCCGGGGATCAGCAGGTTGTAGCGCAGGAACGAAAAATAGATCGTCATGCCCAGCGGCACGATCATCCACAGAAAGAGGAGGATCACGGCGGGAGAGATCATCAGGCGTCCGGCGGCGCGAGAGGCTTGGGTGGCCATGCGGGCGGTCCTTATGTTGCGAATGGGGTGCGGCGGAGACCGCCGCACCCCGTGTCTATTGCCGGATCAGCGGATTACTTCGGGTAGCCGGCGCGTTGCATTTCGCGCTTGGTCAGCGCCTGTGCGGAGGACAGGGCCTGATCCGCGCTCGTGGTGCCGGCCAGCGCCGCCGAGAAGACCTGACCGACGGCGGTGCCGATGGCCTGGAACTCGGGGATGGAGACGAACTGACCGCCGGTATAGGGCACGTCCTGAACCGACGGGCTCTGGGTGTCGGCCGACTCGATCGCGTTCAGCGTCGGTTCGGCGAAGGCCGCCGTTTCGATGTATTCGGGGTTCTCATAGAGAGAGGTGCGCGTACCGGGAGGTGCGTTGGAGATGCCCTGCTCCTGAGCCACGAGGTTCGTGTACTCTTTCGAGGTCGCCCAAGCGACGAAGGCCTTGGCCGCGTCCTGTTTCTTGGACGATGCCGGGATCGCGAGGTTCCACGACCACAGCCAGTTGCCGTGGTTGTCTACGCCGTCCTTGTGCGGGAAGGGCGCGAAGCCCACGCTGTCGGCCACGGTGGAATCGTCCGGATTCGACACGAAGGAACCGGCGACCGTCGCATCCATCCACATACCGCATTTGCCGGTCTGGAACAGCGAGAGGTTCTCGTTGAAGCCGTTCGACGATGCGCCCGGAGGGCCGTAATTCGTCATCAGGTTCAGGTAGGAATCGAGCGTTTCCTTCCATTCCGGGCTGTCGAATTGCGGGTTCCAGTCGGTATCGAACCAGCGCGCGCCCATGGAGTTGGCCATCGCCGTCAAGAAGGCGATGTTCTCGCCCCAGCCGGCCTTGCCGCGCAGGCAGATGCCGTAGACGCCGTTCGACTTGTCGGTCATCTTCTCGGCGGCTTCGGTGATGAAGGCCCAGGTGGGCTGCTCGGGCATGGTCAGCCCGGCCTTTTCCAGCAGGTCCGTGCGGTACATGACCATCGCGGATTCCGCATAGAACGGCGCGGCATAGAGCGTGCCGTCCACGGTCAGCGCCTGCGCCACGGCCGGCAGGAAATCGTCCACGTCGTAATCGGCGCCCATGTCTTCCAGGGGCAGAAGCCAGTTCTGCCGCGCCCAGATCGGGACTTCGTAGTTGCCGATGGTCAGCACGTCGTACTGCCCGCCATTCGTCGCGATGTCCGTGGTCACGCGCTGGCGAAGGACGTTCTCCTCCAGCGTGACCCAGTTCACGTCGATGTCCGGGTTCTTATCCTTGAAATCGGCCATGAGGCTTTGCATCCGGATCATGTCGCCGTTGTTGACGGTCGCGACAGTGATCGTCTCGGCTGCGGCCGGCAGGCCCAGCGCGGCGACGCAACAGGCACCCATGAGCCCGCGAATGGTCGTATTCATAGTATCCTCCCTGCGAATGAGCATATGCCCAACTCGTTGCCAAATGTTCACCGGCTGGTGAGGAAGGTCAAGGCCCTTGTGTCGTCTTCGTGGGGCCGTATTGCGGTGAACCTTTGGGCAAACGTGGTCGGGGTGGCCCGATTTCCGTGCATCTTAGTCGTGTCGTCCGTCCAGAAGCGCGCGTGCGGTCGTTTCGTCCGTGACAAGTCCATTCAGGATGCCACCCTTCAGCGCGCCGCGCAACGCTGCCATCTTCGCCTTGCCCCCCGCGACGCCCACCGTCAGCCGTTCGGCCGAAGGATGGACCTGAACCGAGGTCAGACGTTCGCCCAGCGGAGTGTCGATGTACTGACCGTCCGCATCGTAGACATACCCCGTGATCTCCCCCACGGCACCGCGACGTTCTAGCGCATGCAGATCGTCCGAGGTCAGGAAACCTTGGGTCAGGAGGGGCGCCCGTGCGCCCATCTGCCCGACGCCGAGGAAGATCACATCCGCCCGCTGGCCCAGATCGCGCACCGTCCGCACCGCCCGCAGGTTCAGCACGCTGCGCCGCTCTTCGGCCGAGGCGACGAGCACGGGGGCGGGCATCGGGAAATGCGGGGCATGGATGCGCGCCGCCAGCGTCATGATCACCTCGAACTGGCTGCCGGAGCCGTCGTCGGCGATATTGCCGATCAGCGATACGAGCGTCTGATCGGGGCGGGCGCGATGCTCCACCTCGGCGGCCATGGCGGCAAGGGCGCGCCCGATGCCGAGGCCGACGATCCCCGTCGTCTCCCGTCCCAGCACGGCATCGAACAGCGCCGCCGCGATCGGGCCGAGCGAGCGGTCGATATCCTCGCCCAAGGATGGGGCGACGCGCACCTCGTGAAGATCGAAGCGGTCGCGCAGCCGGGCCTCCAGTTCGAGGCATTCCGATAGCGGGTGTTCCAGCCGGACGCGCACCAGCCCTTCCTGCATGGCGCGGCTGACCAGCCGCTGGGCCCGTTGGCGCGAGATGCCCATCTGCGCGGCGATCTGATCCTGTGTCAGCCCGCCGGCGTAATAGAGCCATCCGGCCCGCGCTGCGGCATCCAGGGGGTCGGGCGCGCCAAGGCGGCGTCCCCTTGTCGGCATCTCGGTCATATCTGTCCTCCCCAAGGCGCAGGTTATGGCCGATGCGCCGCGCCGGTGGAAGCCCTTTCCCTTATGGCCAAGCCCGCAGGATCATGCCACCTTCCGTGCAAAACGGAGAATGCGCGATGTCGAGCCTGAAGATTCCCGCCTTTGACGGCCACAACGATTTCCTGCTGCGTCTGATGCGCGAACCGCGCCGCCGCGAGGAGATCTGGCTGACGGGCGAGGGGGCCGGGCATCTCGATCTGCCGCGGATGAAGGCGGGCGGTTTCGCGGGCGGGATGTTCGCGATCTACGTCCCCTCGCCGCGGGCCGGGCGGGAGGAGCGGGCCGTGGACCGCGACATGATGGGCGCGCAATACGACGTGCCGCTGCCTCCGGCGCTGGACCTGGCCGAGGCGCAGGTCTGGGCGCTTGGGATGGCCGGGCATCTTCTGTGGATGGAGCGTTCGTCGGGCGGGGCGTTCCGCCTGTGCCGGACCGCCGGCGCGATCGAAGCCGCCATGGCCGAGGACGTGATCGCCGGGGTGATGCATATCGAAGGGGCGGAGGCGATCGATGCCGATCTCGATATGCTGCATCTGTTCCACGGGCTTGGCCTGCGCTCCCTCGGGCCGGTCTGGAGCCGCCCGACCATCTTCGGGCATGGCGTGCCGTTCCGTTTCCCCTCGGGGCCGGATATCGGGCCGGGGCTGACCGATGCCGGCAAACGGCTGGTGCGCGAATGCAATGCGCTGAAGATCATGATCGATCTGTCGCATCTGAACGAGGCGGGGTTCGAGGATGTCGCCGCGCTGTCGGATGCGCCGCTGGTCGCCACCCATTCGAACGCCCATGCCGTCACCCCGTCCTCGCGCAATCTGACGGACCGGCAGCTGCACATGATCCGCGAACGGGACGGGATGGTCGGCATCAACTTCGCCACCTCCTTCCTGCGCGAGGACGGCCGCCGCGGCGCCGAGATCGGCTGGGAGCCGATCTGCCGCCATCTCGATCACCTGATCGCCGAATTGGGGGAGAATCGGGTCGGCCTCGGGTCGGACTTCGATGGGGCGACGGTGCCCGAAGGGATCAAGGATGTGGCAGGACTGCCTGCGCTTGCAGCAGCGCTGCGCCGTCACGGCTATGATGACGAGCTTCTGAAGAAGATATTCCACCGCAACTGGCTGGCGGTGCTGCGCCGCACATGGGGGGAATGAGCGACGGCGCTTGACCGGCGCGGCAGACCGCTCACATGATGACACTGCTCTTGGCAAAGAGAGATGCATCGTGACCGCAACTACCCTTCAGGCCGACATTCTCCGACATCTGTCCTTTACCGTCGGCAAGGATCCCCAGAACGCCACCCTGTTCGATTGGCGCATGGCCCTGTCCCATGCCTGCCGCGACCGCATCATGGAGCCTTGGTTCGCGGCCACCCGCCGCACTTGGGCCGAGGATCGCAAGCGCGTCTATTACCTGTCGATGGAGTTTCTGATCGGGCGCCTGCTGGAGGACGCCACGATCAACCTCGGCCTGCACGAAGAGGCCGAGGCCGCGATGCGTGCCTTGGGCCAAGATTTCCGCGACGTGGTGGGGGATGAGCCCGACGCCGCGCTGGGCAATGGCGGGCTGGGACGGCTGGCGGCGTGCTTCATGGAATCCATGGCGACGCTGGGCTGTCCGTCCTATGGCTACGGCATCCGCTACGAACACGGGCTGTTCCGCCAAAGTTTCAATGCCGGGCGGCAGATCGAGGCGCCGGAGACGTGGCTCGACCATCCCCATCCGTGGGAATTCGACCGCCCCGAGGCGCAGTACGTCATCCCCTTCAAGGGCCATGTGGAAACGCGCAACGGCGCCGCCGTCTGGGTGCCGGGCGAATCGGTCTTTGCGCAGGCGCATGACACGCCCGTCATCGGCTGGCAGGCGCGCTGGGCCAATACCCTGCGCCTGTGGTCGGCGCGCCCGACCGATCCCTTCGATCTGGAGCGGTTCAATCACGGCGATTACACCGCCGCCGCCCAGCCCGAAACGCTGGCCCGCACCCTTAGCCGCGTTCTCTACCCGGACGACACCACCTATCAGGGCAAGGAACTGCGCCTGAAGCAGGAATACTTCCTGACCTCGGCCGCGCTGCAGGACATTCTGCGCCGCTATCTGCAATCCCATGCCGATCTGCGCGCGCTGCCCAAGCATGTCGCGATCCAGATGAACGACACCCATCCCGCCATCGCCGGGGCCGAACTGATCCGCCTTCTGGTCGATGATCACCGGATGGAGTTCCGCGAGGCGCTGCACATCGCCCAGCGCTGCCTCGGCTATACCAACCACACCCTTCTGCCCGAGGCTTTGGAGCGGTGGTCCACCTACACCTTCGGCACCGTCCTGCCGCGCCATATGCAGATCGTGGAGCAGATCGACGGCTGGCACCTTGAGGAGCATCGCGCCCGCCCGCATTACGTCGGCATCGTGAAGCATCACGAGGTGCGGATGGGGGAGCTGGCCTTCATCACCTCGCACCGGGTGAACGGGGTTTCGGCGCTGCATACCGATCTGGTGCGCAAGAACCTGTTCCCCGAACTCAACGCCTTGCACCCCGACCGCATCATCAACCAGACGAACGGCGTGACGCCGCGCCGCTGGCTGAAGATGTGCAACCCGGCGCTGTCGGGCCTGATCACCGACACGATCGGCAGCGGCTGGGAGGCGGATCTCGACCGGCTGAAGGCGCTGGAGCCGCATGTGACGGACCCCGCCTTCCTTCGGGCCTTCGGAGAGGCCAAGCGCACGAACAAGGTGCGCCTTGCCGCATGGCTTCAGCGCACGACGGGCGTCGTCGTCGATCCCGACGCGCTGTTCGATGTGCAGGTGAAGCGCATCCACGAATACAAGCGCCAGCTTCTGAACATCCTCGAAACGGTGGCCCGCTGGAAGGCGATCCGGGAAAATCCCGATGCCGGATGGGTACCGCGCGTGAAGATCTTCGCCGGGAAATCCGCCCCCGGCTATGCCGTCGCCAAGGAGATCATCCATCTGATCAATGACGTGGCCGCGGTCGTGAACAACGATCCCGTCACGGGCGATCTGCTGAAGGTGGTGTATCCGGCGAACTACAACGTCTCCATGGCCGAACGGCTGGTGCCTGCGGCGGACCTGTCCGAGCAGATCTCCACCGCCGGTAAGGAGGCGTCGGGCACGGGGAACATGAAGTTCATGATCAACGGCGCCCCGACGATCGGAACGCTGGACGGCGCCAATGTGGAGATCCTTCAGGAGGTGGGGGCGGACAACTTCTTCCTCTTCGGTCTGACCGCCGAAGAGGTGGTGAAACGCCGCGAGGATCCCGAACATGCCCGCCACGCGATCGAGGCCAGCCAGCCGCTTCTGGACGTGCTGCAGATGATCGCCGAGGGGCGATTCTCGCCCGATGAGCCGGAGCGATATCACCAGCTGGTTCACCGCGTGTGGAACCATGATTATTTCCTGGTCGCATCGGACTTCGACTCCTACATCCAAGCGCAGGGGGAGGTGGACCGCGCCTTCTCTGATCGCGACCGCTGGCTGAAGATGGCGGCGCTGAACACGGCCCGCTCGGGCTATTTCAGCTCCGACCGCACGATCCGCGGTTACATGAACGACATCTGGGACATCGACCCGGCTATATGAGGTGAACCGCGCGTGACGGGGGCAAGGGCGGCGGCGAGGATCGATCCGCAGGCGGCGCAGGCGATCTGCGAAGGACGGCACGGCGATCCGTTCGCGTTCCTCGGGCCGCATCCGGCCGGCAAGGAATGGCGCGTGACCGTCTGGCAGCCCGGAGCCGAGAAGGTCTGGCTGAAACCGGGCGGCGCTACGACCGAGGTTCCGGGATTCCCCGGCCTCTTCGTCGGCAAGACCAAATCCCGCGAGTATCGCATCCGCGCGGTGGCCGGGGACGCCGAATGGATCGTGGACGATCCCTACCGCTTCGGCCCCGTCCTTGGCGAGATCGACGAATACCTTCTGGGCGAGGGGACGCATCATCAACTCTGGGACGCGCTGGGCGCGCATCCCATGGAGCATGAGGGCGTCGGGGGCACGCATTTCGCCGTCTGGGCGCCGAACGCGCAGCGCGTTTCGGTCATCGGCGGGTTCAACTTCTGGGACGGGCGCCGCCACCCGATGCGCCAGCGCGGTGCCACCGGCGTGTGGGAGATCTTCGTGCCGGGGGTCGGCGTCGGGGAAAGCTATAAGTACGAGATCCGCACCGCGGCCGGGGAGATCCTGCCCCACAAGGCCGATCCCGTCGGCTTCGGCTCGGAACATGCCCCGGCGACGGCCTCGGTCGTACGCGATCTCGGTGGCCCGCTCTGGAGCGATGACGAGTGGATGGAGCGGCGGCACCGCGAGAACGGCGTCGATGCCCCCATCTCCATCTACGAGGTGCATCTGGGCAGTTGGCGGCGCGCGCCGGGCGACCGGATGCTGTCCTATGTCGAACTGGCCGATCAGCTGGTGGATTACGCCCATGACATGGGGTTCACCCATCTCGAATTCATGCCGGTTTCGGAATACCCGTTCGATGGCAGCTGGGGCTATCAGCCGATCGGCCTCTTCGCCCCGACCATCCGCCACGGCACCCCGGACGAGTTCCGCGCCCTGATCGATGCGGCGCATCGCAAGGGGCTTGGGGTCATCCTCGATTGGGTGCCGGGGCATTTCCCGTCGGATATTCACGGGCTGGGCCGGTTCGATGGAACGCCGCTCTATGAGCATGGCGACCCGCGCGAGGGGTTCCATCAGGACTGGAACACCCTGATCTACAATTACGGCCGCCGCGAGGTGAAGAACTACCTCACCGCCAACGCGCTCTATTGGCTCGAGGAATATCACGTCGACGGACTGCGTGTGGATGCCGTGGCCTCCATGCTCTACCGCGATTATTCGCGGGCCGATGGGGAATGGGTGCCCAATATCCATGGCGGGCGCGAGAACCTCGAGGCGATCGCCATGCTGCGCGACATGAACGTCGCGGCCTATGGCACCTATCCTGGGATCATGACGGCGGCGGAGGAATCCACGTCCTTCCCCGGCGTGTCGCGGCCCGTCGATCAGGGGGGCCTTGGGTTCGGGTTCAAATGGAACATGGGCTGGATGAACGACACCCTGTCCTACATCCAGAAGGACCCGATCCACCGCAAATACCACCATCACCAGATGACGTTCGGCTTGCATTACGCATGGTCGGAGAATTTCATCCTGCCGATCAGCCATGACGAGGTGGTGCACGGCAAGGGCAGCATGATCGCCAAGATGCCGGGCGAGGGGGCGGAGAAGTTCGCCAACCTGCGCGCCTATTACGGCTTCATGTGGACCCATCCGGGCAAGAAGCTGCTGTTCATGGGCTGCGAATTCGCGCAGGGGCGCGAATGGACCCATCAGCAGAGCCTCGATTGGCACCAGCTCGATATTCCCGAACATCGGGGGGTGCAGCGGCTGATCCGGGATCTGAACACGCTTTATCGTTCGAACGGCGCGCTGCATCACCATGATTCGCGTCCCGACGGGTTCGAATGGATCGAGGCGGGCGATGCCGAGGCGTCGGTCTTCGTGTTCCTGCGCCGGGGCGCTGCGGGCGATCCGCCGATCGTCGTGGCCGTGAACATGACGCCCGTGGACCGGCCCTATCGCATCGGGCTGCCCTCGGGCGGCACATGGGCCGAGGTGATGAACACCGATGCCGCCATCTATGGCGGGCAGGATCGCGGCAATTTCGGCCGCATCCACGCCGAGGACCAGCCATGGCACGGTCGGCCCCATTCGGCCGAGATACGACTGCCGCCTTTGTCGGTCGTGGTGTTCCGACAGGACTGAACATACGCGCCGGGGAGGGCGCGAAGGAGGATACGTTGCAGGCCGACCCCAGTTTTCGCTACCCGCCGGACCGTTTTCGCATAGATTGCAAGACAGGCCTTGGCTTCATCGAGGAGTTGTAAGCGAGATGGCTGGTTCGATCCGTGTGCTCTCCGTCGTATCCGAATGCGTGCCGCTTTTGAAAACAGGCGGCCTTGCGGACGTGGCCGGTGCGCTGCCTGCGGCGCTGGCGACGCGGGACGTGCACATGCGCGTTCTGATGCCGGCCTATCGCAGCATCCGCTGGCGGCTGGAGGGGATGACCGAGGTCTTTTACGAAGAGGATCTGTTCGGCGGCGCGGGCCGCGTCTTTGCCGGCACGATCGGCGGCATCGACATGCTGCTGCTGGATGCGCCGCATCTCTATGACCGCGAGGGCGGCCCCTATTCCGGCCCGTGGGGCGATTGGGACGACAACCCGCAGCGTTTTGCCGCGCTGTCATGGGTGGCGGCGCGGATCTGCCGGCAGGGGCTGCGTGGGGGGTGGCGGCCGCAGGTGATGCACGCGCATGATTGGCAGGCGGGCTTTGCCCCGGCCTATCTGGCCTTCGGCGGGCCGACGGATGTTTCCAGCATCATCACCATCCACAACATCGCCTTCCAAGGCTGGGCGCATGTCGATCTTCTGGACACGCTGCGCCTGCCGTCATGGGAGTTTCATCCCGGATCGCTGGAATATTATGGCGGGCTGTCCAGCCTGAAGGCCGGGCTGGTGACCGCCGACCGGATCACGACCGTATCCCCGAACTATGCGATCGAGTTGATGCGCCCGGAATACGGCATGGGGCTGCAAGGGGTCATGGCGTCGCGGGCCGACAGCGTGTCGGGTATCCTGAACGGCGTCGATACCGAGGTCTGGTCCCCCGAGGCGGAGGAACGCCCTTACAGCTTCGATCATTTGCGCGGCAAGATGGAGAACCGCCGCGTCCTCTGCGAAGCCTTCGATCTGGAGGTGCCGGGCCCACTGGTGATCGTCGTCAGCCGGATGACCCATCAGAAGGGTATCGATCTTCTGCCCGAGGTGCTGCCCGAATTCATCGAGCATGGCGGCGGTGTCGCGATCCTCGGTGCGGGCGATAGCGGGCTGGAAAGCGCCATGCGCGCGCTGGAGCTGCGCTATCCCGACCGGGTGGGCGTGCGTGTGGGCTATGACGAAGGGCTGAGCCATCTGATGTTCTCGGGCGGGGATGCGGTGCTCGTCCCCTCGCGGTTCGAGCCTTGTGGGCTGACGCAGATGTACGGGCTGCGCTACGGCACGCTGCCGGTGGTGGCGCAGGTGGGCGGTCTGGCCGACAGCGTGATCAACGTGAACCCGGCCTCCATGACGGCGGGGGTGGCCACCGGCTTTACCTTCACGCCGACGACCGCCGATGCGATGTCGGGGGCGCTGCGCCGCCTGCTGCAACTGTGGAACGATCGGGACGGCTGGGCGCAGGTGCAGCGGAACGCGATGCGCCATCCGGTCGGCTGGCAGGCCTCGGCCGAGGCGTACGAGGCGCTGTATCGCCAGATCCTGCGATGACGCTGGGGGCGGTGCTTCTGAAGGACGGGACCCGCTTCGCCGTCCATTCCGCCGATGCCGAGGCGGTGGAGCTGTGCCTCTTCGATCCCGAGCGTCGCATTCCGATGCTGCGGGAGGGCGATGTCTGGACCGTGACGGTGGAGGGCGTGGGCGAGGGGGCGCAGTACGGCTTTCGCGCCCATGGCCCCTTCGATCCGGCGCAGGGGCTGTGGTTCGATGGCGCGAAGCTGCTGCTCGATCCCTATGCCCGGCAACTGACGGCGCCGGTGCGCTGGTCCCCCGCGCTGCAGCCCGGCACGGCCGAGGATTCGGCCCGTGCGCTGCCGCGCTGCATCGTGACCAAGGTCGAACCCGTCCCGGTGAAGCGCCCCCGCACCCCATGGCCCGAAACCGTGATCTACGAGGCGCATGTCCGCGGGCTTACGATGCAGCACCCCAAGATCCCCGAGGGGCAGCGCGGCACGTTCCGCGGCCTCGCCTCGCGGCAGGTGCTGCGGCATCTGTCGCGCCTTGGGGTGACGGCGATCGAGCTTTTGCCCGTGCAGGCCTTCATCGACGACCGTTTCGCCGCCGAACGGGGGCTGACGAATTACTGGGGCTATCAGCCGGTCGCGCTGTGTGCGCCGCATCCGGCCTATGGCACACCGGACGATTTCCGCGCCATGGTGCGGAAGTTCCACAAGGCCGGCATCGAGGTGATCCTCGATATCGTGCTGAACCACACGGGCGAGGGCGATGCGCATGGCCCGTCCGTGTCGCTGCGCGGGTTGGACAATCGGGGCTATTACCGGCTGCGGGACGGGCATTATCTGGACGATGCGGGCACGGGCAACACGCTGGATGCGACGCGTCCGGCGGTGCAGCGCCTGTTCATGGACACGCTGCGGCATTGGGCGGCGCAGGGGGTGGATGGGTTCCGCTTCGATCTTGCTACGACGCTCGGCCGCGGGGCGGAGGGGTTCAGCCCGCGCGCGGCGATCTTCGACATGATCCGGCAGGACCCGCAGCTGCGCGATCTGAAACTGATCGCCGAGCCGTGGGATATCGGGCCGGGCGGCTATCAGCTTGGCCAGTTCCCCGCGCCCTTCGCCGAATGGAACGACCGTTTCCGCGACGATCTACGCCGTTTCTGGCGCGGAGAGGCGGTGGCGGGCGCGGTGGCGGCCCGCATGGCCGGTTCGGCCGAGATGTTCGACCATGACCGCCGCCCGGCTTGGACCTCGGTCAATTTCCTGACGGCGCATGATGGGTTCACCCTGATGGATGTGGTGCAATACGCCCACCGCCACAATGAGGCCAATGGCGAGGATGGCCGCGACGGCCATGGCGAGAATCATTCCGACAACATGGGCCATGAGGGCCCCCATCCCGATCTCGAGGCTACGCGGGCGCTGCGCCGCCGGGGCCTGATGGCGAGCCTTCTGCTGGCGCAGGGCACCCCGATGCTGCTGGCCGGGGATGAGATGGGCAACAGCCAAGGCGGCAACAACAACACCTATGCGCAGGATAACGAGGTGGGCTGGGTCGCGTGGCGCGATGACGATCTTGCCCCCTTCGTCGCCCGTCTGATCGCACTGCGCCGCTCGCTTCCGCCGCTGCGGCAGCGGGCGTTCTGGGGGGATAAGGATGTCGTCTGGTACCTGCCCGACGGCCGCATCCCCGCCCCGGAGGATTGGGCCGGGATGACCGCGCTCTGCATGGAGCTTCGCTTCGAGGGTGGGGCGGCCTTCGTCGTGCTGAACCCCGGCCATGCCGTTCCGCTGAACCTTCCGGCGGGGCGAAACTGGCACTGCGTTCTCGACAGCACGCAGCCTGCCGCTGATCCGCCGATCTGGGGGCTTGAAGCCCCCGCCCATTCCGTGCTCGTCTTTCGGCACACCGACTAGGGACAAAAAATGACCACGATTCAGACCGTTGCCTTTGATGATCAGAAGCCCGGAACCTCGGGCCTGCGCAAGAAGACGCGGGTGTTCATGCAGCCGCATTACCTTGAGAACTTCGTTCAGGCGATCTTCGGGGCGATCGGCGGCGCCAAGGGCAAGACCTTCGTTCTGGGCGGCGACGGACGCTTTTTCAACGACCGCGCGGTGCAGGTGATCCTGCGCATGGCGGCGGCGAACGGCGCGGCGCGGGTGATCGTCGGGCGCGGGGGCGTTCTGTCCACGCCCGCGGCCTCGAACCTGATCCGCCAGCGCAAGACCGATGGCGGCATCATCCTGTCGGCCAGCCACAACCCCGGCGGCGAGGATGAGGATTTCGGCATCAAGTTCAACATGGCGAACGGCGGCCCGGCCCCCGAAGCGATCACCGAAGCGATGTACCGCGAGGCAAGCGTCATCGTCAGCTACAACATCCTCGAGGCGCAGGATGTCGATCTGATGACCTTGGGCGAATCGAGCCTTGGCGGCATGGCCGTGGAGGTCGTGGACAGTGTGGCCGATTATGCCGCCCTGATGGAGACGCTGTTCGATTTCGACGCGATCCGCGCGATGTTCACCGCCGGTTTCACGATGCGCTTCGATGCGATGTGCGCCGTCACCGGCCCCTATGCGACCGAGATCATCGAAAAACGTCTGGGCGCGGCACCGGGTACGGTGGTCCATGGCACGCCGCTGCCCGATTTCGGTGGGATGCATCCCGACCCGAACCCGACCTGGGCGCATGAGCTGATGGCCGAGATGATGGGCCCGGACGCGCCCGATTTCGGCGCCGCCTCGGACGGGGACGGGGACCGGAACATGGTCGTGGGGCGCGGGATCTATGTCTCGCCCTCGGACAGCCTCGCCGTCTTGGCGGCGAATGCGCATCTGGCCAAAGGCTATACCCGCGGGCTGGCGGGGGTTGCGCGGTCGATGCCGACCTCGGCCGCGGTGGACCGTGTCGCAGAGGATCTGGGCATCGAGGCCTTCGAAACGCCGACCGGCTGGAAATTCTTCGGCAACCTTCTGGATGCCGGCCGCGCCACCCTGTGCGGCGAGGAAAGCTTCGGCACCGGATCGGACCATGTCCGCGAGAAGGACGGCCTTTGGGCGGTGCTTCTGTGGCTCAACATCCTTGCCGCGCGCAAGCAGTCGGTGGAGGAGATCCTGAACGCCCATTGGCAGAAATACGGCCGGAACTACTATTCCCGCCACGATTTTGAGGCGATCGAGTCGGACAAGGCCGCCGCGATGGTGGATGCGTTGCGCGCGGCGCTGCCGGATCTGCCGGGGCGCGAGGTGCAGGGCATGGTGATCGCCGCGGCCGACGATTTTTCCTATACCGATCCGGTCGATGGCTCCGTTTCGGCGCGTCAGGGCGTGCGCGTTCTGTTCGAGGATGGCAGCCGCATCGTGATGCGCCTGTCGGGCACCGGCACGCAGGGGGCGACGCTGCGCCTCTATCTGGAACGCTATGCCGAAAGCGGCTTCGATCGGGACCCGCAGGAGGCGCTGGCCCCGATCATCCGTGCGGCGCATGAACTTGCGGACATCGGCGGCCATACCGGCCGGACCGAGCCCGACGTCATCACCTGAGCGAGGCGGCGCAGCCCGTCAGGGCTGCGTAATCATCCTCGATGACGCTGACGGGGAAGGCGCTCACGAAGTCCGAGAACCTTCCCTTGTCGCGCATAGCCTCGGCAAAGCCGAGCGTTTCCAGATGCGGGGCAAGGGCACGGGCCATGCCGCCGCAGAGGGCGATGCCGCCGAAGGGCAGGTGCACCAGCCCCAGATTGCCGACCACCGATCCCAAGAGCCCGACGAACAGGCGGGCGGATTCCGTCGCCTCCGTGTCGGTGCCGATCAGGGGGATGATCTCCTTGGTCGGGCGTTCGGTGCCGGTCACGAAGGCGTGGATCGCGGTCAGGCCCCGGCCCGACAGCGCCTCTTCGATCGTGGCGATACCGTGGATGCCGTCCAGATGGCGCGCAAGCCGCTGCTCGGCCTCGGTGCGGGCGGGCAGGTTGATGTGCCCGCTTTCGGAGGGCGGGACGAGCCGCCCGTTCGGCGTGATATGCACCGGGCTGGCGTTGAAGCCGGTCCCCACGCCCACGACCAGCCGCGCCGCCCCTTCGGCCGCCGGACGGCCCGGAACGACGCTGCGCAACGAAATGTGACCAAGGGCGTGCCCCTGCGCCTGAAGATCGTTCAAGACCGCGACCGACGCCGCCCCCGTGACCGAGCGCAGCAGCCCCGCATCGATCGTCCAATCGAGATTGGTCAGCGTGGCGACCCCATTGGCCACGGGCCCCGCCACGGCAAGACAGGCCCCCCCGACCGCTTCGCCCGCGTCCAGAAGGAAGCGGTCGATCACCATGTCGATCCCGGCGAACTCGGCATTGGTGAAACGCCGCACGCTGTCGTGAAGGACGGTGAGTCCGTCAGCCAAGGCCATGCGTGTATTCGTGCCACCGACATCGGCGACCAGACTCAAACTGGACATCGAGCCCTCCCTTTCTCATGGTCTAGGTAATCTTTCATCTCTCGCAACTTCGCAATCCCGTCTTATGTTTGGAACAGGCAAATCGAGGAGATCGCATGGACGCAGCAGCCAAGCCTGTCGACTGGGCAGACCGCAACTGGTGGCGTGGGGCAACGATCTATCAGATCTATCCGCGCAGCTTTCAGGACACCAATGGCGATGGCGTCGGCGACCTGCGGGGCATCGAACAGCGCCTCGAGCATATCGCGCGGCTGGGTGCCGATGCGGTGTGGATCAGCCCGTTCTTCAAATCGCCCATGAACGACTTCGGCTACGACGTGGCCGACTACACCCGCGTCGATCCGATGTTCGGCACGAACGAGGATTTCGAGGCGGTGATCGCCAAGGCCCGCGAGCTTGGTCTGCGGGTGATGGTGGATCTCGTCTTCTCGCACACCTCGGCGCAGCATGACTGGTTCCAGGAAAGCCGCAAGAGCCGCGACAACGCCAAATCCGATTGGTACGTCTGGGCCGATCCTAGCCCGGATGGCACGGTGCCCAACAACTGGCTGTCGATGTTCGGCGGCACGGCATGGCACTGGGATTCGCGGCGCGAGCAGTACTACATGCACAACTTCCTCGCCTCGCAGCCGGACCTGAACCTGCACAATCCCGAGGTGCAGGAGGCGCTCTTGGACGTTCTGCGCTACTGGCTGGAGCGGGGGGTCAGCGGGTTCCGGTTCGACGTGATCAACTTCTACTTCTGCGACCGTTACCTGCGCAGCAACCCGCCGCTGCCGCGCGAGTTGCGCAACGACAGCATCGCGCCCTCGGTCAATCCCTACAATCACCAGCTGCACCTGTTCGACAAGAACCAGCCTGAAAACATCGACTTCCTGCGCAAACTTCGCGCAGTGATGGAACCTTATGCCGCCGCTGCGGTGGGCGAGGTGGGCGATGCGCAGCGCGGGTTGGAGATCATGGCCGAATACACCTCCGGCAATGACAAGGTGCATATGTGCTACCCGTTCGAGCTGCTTCAGCCGACGAAGCTGACGGCCCGCATTCTGGAGGAGACGTTCCAGCGGATGAACCGCGCCGCGCCCGATGCGTGGCCCTGCTGGGCCTATAGCAACCACGACACGGTTCGCCTTCCGACGCGCTGGCATGCCTGCGATGCGGCGCTGAAGAACTACGCCGTGCTGCTGATGTGCCTGCGCGGATCGGCCTGCATCTATCAGGGGGAGGAGTTGGGCCTGCCGGAGGCCAATCTGCGCTACGAGGATCTCCAGGATCCCTACGGCAAGGAGTTCTGGCCCGAGTTCAAGGGCCGCGACGGCGCCCGCACCCCCATGGCGTGGGATGACGGCGCGAATGGCGGCTTTTCCCCGAACGATAAGCCGTGGCTGCCGGTAGTGCCCGAGCATATCGAGCGGTCGGTCGCCGCGCAGGAAGGGGTCGAAGGCTCCATGCTGGAGCATTACCGCAAGGCCATCGCCCTGCGCCGCGCGCATCCCACCCTGCGCCACGGCGCGATGGATGCGATGTGGACCTCGGGCGATCTGGTGCAGTTCCTGCGGCTGGGGGTGGAGACGGTGTTCTGCGCCTTCAACCTTGGGGCGGGAACGGTGCAGGCGCGGATGCCCGAAGGGCAATGGCATCCGCTGGGCGCCGAGGCCGGATCGAAACCCCCGGCGCCGACGGTGACGCTCGGCCCGTGGGAGTTTTGCCTTGCGTGGCGGGATTAGGGCCGGATCTTCATCCGGCTTCCGCCCTGCAACGTCATCCAATCGGGCCAGCCGACATAGCGTTCGATCAGGAACAGCGCAAAGCAGGCGAGGACCACGCAGACCACGAGGATCACCTTCCACATCGGTGGGGGGTGACGCACCCATTGCGACATGCGCAGAAGCCAGATGGGGTTCATGTGTCCTCCGTGAAACGGACCTTGCCGATATAAGGCAGGTTGCGGTTCGACTGGGCATAGTCAATGCCGTAGCCTACCACGAATTCGTCGGGGATGGTGAAGCCGGTCCATGTCGCCTGCACCTCCACCTCCCGGCGCGAGGGCTTGTCGAGGAGGGCGCAGACCTCCAGCCGCCGCGGTTCGCGCGAGCGCAGAAGGCGCGTGACATGCGACAGGGTGAAGCCGGTATCGACGATATCCTCCACCACCAGCACGTCGCGGCCCGCGATCTCTCCGCGCAGGTCCTTCAGGATGCGCACTTCGCGGCTGGAGCGCATGGCGTTGCCGTAGGAGGAGGCCTCGAGGAAATCGACCTCCACCGGCAGACCGATTTCGCGCACGAGGTCCGCGATGAAGATGAAACTGCCGCGCAGCAGCCCGACGACGACCAGTTTGTCGGTGCCGGAATAATGGGTGGTAATCTCCGTCGCCAGATCCTCCACCCGTGCCGCGATGGACTTGGCCGAGATCATCTGGTCGATCACATAGGAACGTTTCGTCATGCTATCCCCTTGCACATGTGAACCCGAGTAGCGAAAACCACGACGGAAGTCACGGAGGATGCCATGCCGACCCATCATGAAACCCGGCGGCTGCCCTATACCGCGCAGCAGATGTACGACCTGGTGGCCGATGTCGGCTCCTATCCGCAGTTCCTGCCGTGGAACTCGGCGGCGCGCATCCGCTCCCGCACCCCCGTCGCCAATGGGGGGGAGTTGATGGAGGCCGATCTCGTCATCTCGTTCAAGGTGTTCCGCGAACGCTTCGGCAGCCGCGTCACACTGTGGCCCGAGGACAAGAAGATCGACACCGAATACCTTGACGGGCCATTCAAATATCTGAAATCGACATGGGCCTTCCGCGACTGCCCCGAGGGCGGCTGCGAGGTGGAATTCTTCGTCGATTTCGAATTCCGCAATGCCATCCTGCAGGGCATCATCGGCATGGTCTTCAACGAGGCGATGCAGCGGATCGTCCGCGCCTTCGAGGCCCGGGCCGCCGAGCTTTACGGCCCCGGGGCCTGATCTTCGGCCAGCGCGCGCAGCAGCGTCAGCGCGTGGGCCACGGTCGCGGCGCGGACGGCGTCCCGGCCGCGGGGGCCGAACTCCACCGTTTCGGTCCGGGTCGGTGCGCCATGGGCCGCCAGCCCGAAGCAGACCCGCCCTTCGGGTTTGTGCTCCGACCCGCCGGGGCCGGCGATGCCGGTCACGCTGATCGCGGCAGTGGCGGCCGAACGGGCAAGCGCGCCTTCGGCCATCTGGGCCGCGACCTCTTCGGACACGGCGCCCCAGCGGTCCAGCGTGGCGGCATCGACGCCCAGCAGGTCCATCTTGGCGGCGTTGGAATAGGTCACGAACCCCCGGTCGAACACGCGCGAGGATCCGGCCGTATCCGTCAGCGCCGCTGAGATCATGCCCCCGGTGCAGCTTTCGGCGGTGGCGATGACCAGCCCGCGCGCGGCGGCCAGCGTCTGGAACGCGGCCCAGCTCACATCAGCACCCCATGGGCGATGCCGGCGGCGATCATCGTAGCGATTCCCGCGAACAGCCCGGCCCAGAGATCGTCGGTCATCACGCCCGCCGCCCCGCCGCGCCGGTCCGCGCGGCCCACCAGCCACGGCTTCCAGATGTCGAAGAGGCGGAAGAACAGAAACGCCGCGACCCAGCCTGGATAGGCGACGATCGCCCAATCCTGCACCCCGTGCCACCAGAAGGCCGCCGCAGGGAAGAGCAGCGCGAGCCATTGGCCCGCCACCTCGTCGATGACGAATTCGGACGGATCCTCGTGGGCGTCGGGCAGTTCGCGGGCCAGCGCCCACCAGCCGATCGCGGTGACGAGGATCGTCGCCAGCACCAGCACGGGAAAGCCGAGGAACCGGTCGATCAGCAGGCCGAGGATCAGCGCCCCCGCCGATCCCCATGTGCCCGGACCGGGGCGCAGCAGGCCCAGACCGAACCCGAGGCAGATGAGCCGCGTCATGCCGATACCAGAAGCGCGGTCGCGACGGCGGCGATGCCTTCTTCGCGGCCGGTAAAGCCGAGCCGCTCCGAGGTCGTGGCCTTGACCGACACGATCCCGGGATCGACCCCGAGGATGTCCGCCAGCGCCGCGCGCATCGCCTCGGCATGGGGGCCGATCTTGGGGCGTTCGCAGATCAGTGTGACATCGCAGTTCGACAGCCGGAAGCCGCGCGCGCGCATCCGTTCGGCGGCATGGCGCAGGAAGATATGGCTCTCGGCGCCCTTCCATTTCATGTCCGAAGGCGGGAAATGCTGCCCGATATCGCCTTCGGCCAGCGCGCCGTAGATCGCATCGGTCAGTGCGTGCATCCCCACATCGGCGTCCGAATGGCCCTGAAGCCCGCGCCCATGCGGAACCTTCACCCCGCAGAGCCAGACGTGATCGCCCGCGCCGAAGCGGTGCACGTCATAGCCGTTGCCCATGCGGATATCCATGTTCCGTCCTTTCAGCATCGCTTCGGCCCGCGCGAAATCGGCAGGCCATGTCACCTTCATGTTGCTGTCGTCGCCCTCCACGATGACAACGTCAAGGCCTGCGGCGCGCGCCACCTCCACATCGTCGGCGGCGCCGCCCGGATGGGCCAGATGCGCGGCAAGGATGGCGTCGAAGCGGAAGCCCTGCGGCGTCTGGGCCCGCCATAGGGCGGTGCGGTCCTCGGTCCCGGTCACATGCGCCGCGCCGCGCCACAGCGCATCCGTGACGGTCAGCGCCGGGGCCGCGCCGACCGCGCCGTCCAGCGCGGCCACCACCCGGTCGATCACCGCGCGCGGCACCAGCGGGCGGGCGGCGTCGTGGATCAGCACGCGCGTCACATCCTGCCCCTCCAGCGCGCGGAGGGCGGCAAGGACCGATCCCGCCCGGCTGCCCGCACCCTCCACCAGTTCCACCCCGAGGGGTTCGGCCAAGGGGCGGTCGTCGGGGTGGATCACGAGGATGCGGCGCAGCCCGCGAAACGCCTCCAGCGTGTGCGCAACGACAGGGCGACCGTTCAGCGGACGCCATTGTTTGGGCAGTCCGCCCCCGGCACGGGTGCCGCGTCCGGCGGCGACGATGATGGCAACTGTGGTCATGTTCATGCTATGACATGGGCGCCGATCCGTGGAAAGTACGGCTTGCGCCGGTAAAATGGGCGTTTCGCCACTTATATGGGCATCGGCCATGAATTTGTGCGCCTTCAGCACCGGGACAAATTGTGCATCGATTCAACCGGGCGTAATTGAGGGCTGACGCTTAAGGAATAGGCAATTGACCCTTCACATCGCTTCCGTGGCCATCGATCCGCCGGTGCTTCTTGCGCCCCTCGCGGGGATCACGGATCTGCCGTTCCGCCAATTGGTCGCGGGTTTCGGCGCGGGCCTCGTGGTGTCCGAGATGGTGGCGAGCCAAGAGGTCGTGCAGGCCAAGCCCGCCGCCCGCGCCAAGGCGGAACTGGGATTCGGCGATCAGGCGACCTCGGTGCAGCTTGCGGGCCGCGATGCCTATTGGCTGGCAGAGGCCGCGCGATATGCCGAAGGGCAGGGCGCGCGCATCATCGACATCAACATGGGTTGCCCGGCCAAGCGCGTCACCTCGGCCAGCGGTACGGGCGCCTGCGGGTCGGCCCTGATGCGCGAGCCGGATCTGGCGCTGCGCCTGATCGAGGCGGTGGCGACGGCGGTGTCGGTGCCGGTCACGCTGAAGATGCGGCTCGGCTGGGATGCCGATTGCCTGAACGCGCCCGAGATCGCGCGGGCCGCCGAAGGGGCGGGCATCCGCATGGTCACGGTGCATGGGCGCACGCGGTGTCAGTTCTACAAGGGGCGGGCCGATTGGGCCGCGATCCGCCGCGTGAAGGAGGCCGTCGCGATTCCCGTCATCGCCAATGGCGACATCACCGATGTGGCGACGGCCGCCGAGGCGCGCCGCCAGTCGGGCGCGGATGGCGTGATGATCGGACGGGGCGCGCAAGGCCGCCCGTGGCTTCTGGCCGAAGTCGCCGCTGCCCTGCATGGCCGCCCGTCGCCCGCCGTTCCGACCGGCGCGGCGCTGGCCGATATGGTGATCGGCCATTATCGCGCCATGCTCTCGTTCTATGGCACGGCGCTTGGCGTGAAGGTCGCGCGCAAGCATCTGGGTTGGTATCTGGAGGCGGCGAACCTGCCCAAGGGGCCGGTCCTGACGCTGGACGATCCCGCGGCGGTGGAACGGGCACTTCACGACATCATGGTTCACGGGGATGAGCGAGCGGCATGACGCAGGTACCTTCCACGCCCGAGCAACTTCCCGGTGGCCTCATCTGGTCCAGCCTGCCGGTTCCGGCGGTGCTGCTGGATGCGCGCAACGCCATCACCGCTATAAACCCGGTCGCGGAAAGCTTCTTCAACGCCTCCGAGCGCAGCCTTCTGGGCCAGCCCGCCTTCGACCGCCTGCTGATCGACGCCCCGATGGAGGAGGCGCTTGGCCGCGTGCGGCGCAACCAG
Source organism: Falsirhodobacter algicola (assembly GCF_018279165.1). Lineage (GTDB taxonomy): Bacteria > Pseudomonadota > Alphaproteobacteria > Rhodobacterales > Rhodobacteraceae > Falsirhodobacter > Falsirhodobacter algicola. The sequence continues at coordinate 497,840 of NZ_CP047289.1, forward strand.
TCGGCGATGTTCATCAACGATGTGGATGTGACGACCGGGGAAAAGGCCCCGATCCAGTGCAACATCCAGATCGCGCCCTTGGGCGATATTCCCGATGTCGTCATGCTGCTGGTCTGGCCGCGCGAGATCGCGGACCGGCTGGGCAAGGTGGCGGCAGTCCGTTCGGCCGCACGCTCGGCGATCGGGATGGCCGAGATGCTGGCCCATGAGATCAAGAACCCGCTGGCGGGCATCGCCGGCGCGGCGCAGTTGATCGCCATGAACCTGTCGGCCGAGGATCGCGAGCTTGCCGATCTGATCGTCGAGGAGACGCGCCGCATCGTGAAGCTCTTGGAGCAGGTGGAGCAGTTCGGCAATGTCCGCCCGCCCGCCTGCCGCGCGGTGAACATCCACGACGCGCTGGACCGTGCGCGGCGTTCGGCGATGGTGGGCTTTGCCGCCAAGATGACGATCGTGGAGGATTACGATCCGTCGCTTCCCGCGACCTATGCCGACCCCGATCAGTTGATGCAGGTCTTCTTGAACCTGATCAAGAACGCGGCCGAGGCGGCGGGCGTGCGCGGCGGCACGATCCGGCTGCGCACCTTCTACGATCTGTCGCTGCGTCTGCGGCGGACGGACGGGGGCGGCACCGTGCCCCTGCAGGTGGAGATCGTGGATGACGGCCCCGGCATCGCGCCGGAGATCGCCGCCTCCATCTTCGATCCCTTCGTATCGGGGCGCGAGAACGGAACCGGCCTTGGGCTGGCACTGGTGTCGAAGATCATTTCCGACCATGGGGGAATCATCTCCGTGGATTCGGTACCGGGGCGGACGGTTTTCCGCGTGTCGCTTCCCGTGGCCCCTCATGGCGCGGCGCTGAACGAAATGGAGGTCTGATATGGACGGAACGATCCTTGTGGCGGACGATGACCGCACGATCCGCACGGTGCTGACGCAGGCGCTGACGCGGGCCGGCTGCAAGGTGCACGCCACCTCCTCGTTGATGACGCTGATGCGCTGGGTCGAAGAGGGGAAGGGCGATCTCGTCATCTCCGACGTGGTGATGCCGGACGGCAACGGGCTGGAGGCGCTGCCCAAGATCTCGCGGCTGCGGCCGGGCCTGCCGGTGATCGTCATCTCGGCGCAGAACACCATCATGACGGCGATTCAGGCCGCCGAGGCGGAGGCCTTCGACTATCTTCCCAAGCCCTTCGATCTGCCGGACCTGATGAAGCGGTCCGCCCGGGCGCTGGACACCAAGCGGCGGGCGCCGCCGCGGGCGGTTCAGCCGCACGAAGGCGGCGACGATCTGCCGCTGGTCGGGCGCACCCCGGCGATGCAGGCGCTGTACCGGCTGGTGGCGCGGGTGATGAACACCGATCTCGCGGTGCTGATCACGGGCGAATCCGGCACCGGGAAATCGCTGATCGCGCGGGCGATCCACGATTTCTCCGACCGGCGGACGCTGCCCTTCGTCGTGGCGCAGGCGGGCGATCTTCAGGGTGCGGACGGCCCCTCCACGCTGATGGCGCGGGCCAAGGGCGGAAGTCTCGTATTCGACGAGGTCGCCGATTACGACGAGGATACGCAGGCCCGCATCGTGCGCCTTCTGGATCAGCTGGGCGAACATGCCCCGCGCATCATGGCCACCTCCCAGTCCGACCTTCAGGCCCGGATGGAGCAGGGGGCCTTCCGGCAGGATCTGTTCTATCGCCTCGGCGGGGTGACGCTGCATGTGCCCGCATTGCGCGAGCGCGTGGACGACATCCCCCTTCTGGCCGAGCATTTCCTTGCCCGCGGGGAACGGGACATGGGCGTGACGCGCCGTCTGTCCGCCGAAGCGCGGGAACTGGTGCGCGCCTACAACTGGCCCGGCAACGTCCGCCAGTTGGAGAACACGCTGCGCCGCCTGATCGTCACCTCGGCCGAGGCGGAGATCACCAAGTCCGAAGTGGAGGCCGTTCTGGGCAATCAGCCCGCGATGGAGCCGCTGAAGGGCGGCGGCGAGGGCGAGCGTCTGTCGGCCTCGGTCGCGCGGCATCTGAAGCGGTATTTCGATCTGCATGGCGGCGCGCTGCCGCCGCCCGGCGTCTATCAGCGCATCCTGCGCGAGGTGGAAGGCCCGCTGATCGAGATCGCGCTGGATGCCACCGCCGGCAATCAGGCCAAATGCGCCGATCTGCTGGGGATCAACCGCAATACGCTGCGCAAGAAGATCACCGACCTCGATATCCGCGTGACACGTCGCCGCAAACTGATGTAAAAAGGCCACAGATAGCGGGTCCATCGCCCGTCGGAACAAACGAGGGCGACTGGTGCGATCTGCTGTCCGCAGCGACTTGTTCATGCGGCTGTCGCGGCTGCGGCGGCAGCGCCGCTTCCAAACGGCGGCGACCTTCGGGCTGGTCGGTCTCGGGCCGATCCTGACAGGGGCGACGCTGCTGTTCCTCGGTCCGGCGAATGGCGGATCGACGGGGCTGCGACTGATCCTGCTGGCGGACCTCATCTATGTCATGGTGGTGGCGACGCTGGTGCTGGCGCGGGTGTCGCAGCTGGTGGCGAACCGGCGCAGCCGCTCGGCCGGGTCGCGGCTGCATCTGCGGCTGTCGGGGGTGTTCGCGCTGGTGGCGCTGGTGCCGACGGTGCTGGTCGCCATCTTCGCCGCCGTCACGCTCAACATCGGGCTGGAGGGGTGGTTTTCGGAACGGGTGCAGCGGGTCGTGGGCAACTCGCTCGCCGCGGCGCAGGCCTACGAGGATGAACACCGGCAGGATCTGATCGCCGATGCGCAGGCGCTGGCGGGCTATATCAACACGGCCAAACGCTCCACCTTCTTCTTGCAGGACGATCAACTGCGCCCGATCCTGAGCCAAGGTCAGGAACTGGTGCAGCGCGGCCTGCGCGAGGCGTATCTGGTGGATGGCGGGGGCGAGTTGCGGACGCGGGGCGAGCGCAGCTACCTCTTCGATTTCGAAAAGCCGACCGCCGCCGAGATCGCCGAAGCCTCGCGCAATGGGGTCGCGGTCATACAGGATTGGACGAACAACGAGTTCCGCGCCCTCGTGCACCTCGATGCCTTCGTTGATCGCTATCTCTATGTCACGCGCGAGGTGGATGGTCAGATCCTGAGCCTTCTGGACGACACGCGCGAGACGGTCAGCCTCTATCATCAGCTGGAGGCGGATCGGGGGCGGATGCTCTTTGAATTCGCGCTTTTGTACTTGGGTTTCGCGCTGATCCTGATCCTTGCGGCGGTCTGGTTGGGCCTGTGGTTCGCCGAACGGCTGTCCCATCCCGTGGGGCGGCTTGCGGGGGCGGCGCAGCGGGTCGGGGCCGGCGATCTGGACGTGCAGATCGTGGAAGAGGAGGGCGACGACGAGATCGCGATGGTCGGCCGCCTCTTCAACCAGATGACGCGCCAGTTGAAGGGCCAGCGCGAGGCGCTGGAGCGCAGCCACGCGCAGGTGGAGCGTCGCCGCCGGCTGTTCGACAGCGTGCTCTATTCGGTGACGGCGGGGGTAATCGGGCTGGATGCGCGGGGCTGCGTCGATTTCATCAACCGGGCCGGATCGCGGATGCTGGATCTGGAGACGACGGATCTGCCGCTGGCGGCGGCCGTCCCGGAATTCGCGATGCTGTTCGACCGGCTGCGCCAGCGCGGCGGCTCGGTGCAGGAAGAGATCCGCCTGATGCGCAAGGGGCGGCAGGAGAACCTTCTGGTCCGCATGTCGGTCCGCGAAACGCCCGAGGGGCTGGAGGGCTATGTCATCGCCTTCGACGATGTGACCGAACTCGTCAGTGCGCAGCGCATGGCGGCATGGGGCGACGTGGCCCGCCGCATCGCCCATGAGATCAAGAACCCCCTGACACCGATCCAGCTTTCGGCCGAGCGCATCAAACGCAAGTTCCGCCCCCTCGCGGGCGATCTGGCGGGCGATCTGGAGCAATACACCGATGTCATCGTCCGGCAGACGAACGATCTGCGCCGCATCATCGACGAATTCTCGAAATTCGCCCGCATGCCGGAGCCGGAGCAGCGCGAGCATGACCTCGTCCGGCTGCTGCGCGACGCGGTGACGCTGCAGGCGGGCCTCGCGATCGAGGCGTCGCTGCCCGATCATCCGGTGCCGGTGGAGGTGGATGCGACCATGATCTCGCAGGCGCTGACGAACCTGATCAAGAACGCAGGCGAGGCCTTGGACGAGGCGCGCGCCGTCGATCCCGCGCTGGCGCCCCGCATCCGGCTGTCGCTGGAGGAGGAGGCCGATTGGGTGGTGATCCGCGTCGCCGATAACGGCTGCGGCCTTCCGGAGGATCGATCCCGCCTGTTCGAGCCCTATGTCACCCACCGGGACAAGGGAACGGGGCTCGGACTAGCCATCGTGAAGAAAATCGTGGAAGAACATGGCGGAACGCTGTCGCTGGATGACGCGCCGCCGTTCGAGGGACAGACCCGTGTCGGAGCGGAGGCGGTCATCCGGCTGCCCCGCGCGTCGCGCAAGCACAAGAAGACCGGAGAGGGCAGATGAGCAGCATCCTGATCGTCGATGACGAACGAGACATCCGCGAGCTGATCGGCGACATCCTGCGCGACGAAGGATATGACGTGCGGCTGGCGGGCAATTCCGACGATTGCATGGCCGCGATCGCCGAAGAGCCGCCGATGCTGATCATCCTCGATATCTGGCTGAAGGACAGCCGGATGGACGGGATCGACATCCTGAAGACGGTGAAACGGGACAATCCCGATGTGCCCGTGGTCATCATCTCGGGCCATGGCAATATCGAGATCGCGGTCGCCGCCATCAAGCAGGGCGCCTATGACTTCATCGAAAAGCCGTTCAATATCGACCAGTTGATGGTGGTGGTGGGGCGCGCGATGGAGGCCTCGCGGCTGCGGCGCGAGAATATGGAATTGCGGCGCAAGGATGTCACCTCGACCGAGATGCTGGGCGCATCGCCCGCCTTCAAGGCCCTGCGCGCGCAGCTCGATAAGGTGACGAAATCGAACGGGCGCGTGCTGCTGTCGGGCCCGGCGGGGTCGGGCAAGGAAACCGCCGCCCGCTACATCCATGCCCATTCGAGCCGCGCGAACGCGGCCTTCGTCACCGTCTCTTCGGCGGGGATCGAGCCCGAACGGATGGAGGAGGTGCTGTTCGGCCGGGAGACACCGGGCCGCGGCATCGAAAAGGGGCTGCTCGAGCAGGCCCATGGCGGCGTCGCCTATTTCGACGAGGTGGCGGATATGCCGCCCGGCACCCAGTCCAAGCTGCTGCGCGTTCTGGTCGAACAGCAGTTCACCCGCGTTGGGGGGGTGGACAAGGTCCGCATTGACATGCGGGTCATCTCCTCCACCTCGCGCGATCTACGGGCGGAGATCGCGGCGGGCCGCTTCCGGCAGGAGCTCTACGACCGGCTGAATGTCGTGCCGATCGCCGTGCCGGGGCTGGAGGATCGCCGCGACGACATCCCGCTTCTGGCCGCCCATTTCATCGAGCAGTTCCACCGCACGCAGGGCCTGCCGCATCGCCGCATCTCCCCCGATGCCGAAGCGATGCTTCAGACCAAGCACTGGCCCGGTAACGTGCGCCAGCTGCGCAACATCATCGAACGGATCCTGATCCTCGGCGAAGGGAGCGGCCCGATCGAGTTGTCCGACCTTCCGGGGCAGGAGGGCGGCACCCCGGACGGGCGGCTGGTGATCGGCGGCTCGGTCGCCGCGCTGGGCCTGCGCGAGGCGCGGGAACTGTTCGAACGGGAATATCTGCTGGCGCAGATCAACCGTTTCGGCGGCAATATCAGCCGCACCGCCAGCTTCGTCGGGATGGAGCGTTCGGCGCTGCACCGCAAACTGAAATCGCTGGGTGTGGTGAAAACCAACGGCAAGGAAACCGAGGACGAGGCATGAAGATCATCGTCTGTGGCGCAGGACAGGTCGGCTGGCAGATCGCCCGCCAGCTTTCGGGCGAGCGTAACGATGTCACCGTGGTGGACATCAACCCCGAACTGGTGCGCCGCGCGACCGAGACGCTGGACGTGCAGGGCGTCATCGGTTTTGCAAGCTATCCCGACGTTCTGAAGCGGGCCGGCGCGCGCGATGCCGACATGATCATCGCCGCGACCCATTCGGACGAAGTGAACATGGTGATCTGTCAGGTCGCCCATTCCATCTTCTCCATCACGCGCAAGGTGGCGCGCCTGCGGGCGCAGAGCTATCTCGATGCGATCTATGCCGATCTCTATCGTTCGGGTCATATGCCGATCGATGTCGTGATCTCTCCCGAGCGGGAGGTCGCGGAGGCGGCGCTGCAACGGCTTGCGGCGCCTTCGGCCTTCGACACCGAAAGCTTCATGGACGGCAAGGCGCAGCTCTTGGGCATCGCTCTGGAGGAGGACTGCCCCGTCCTCGACACGCCGCTGCGCCAATTGAACGAGCTGTTCTCCACGCTGCGGGCGATCGTGGTCGGCATCCGCCGGGGCGGCAAGCTGTTCGTCCCCGAGCCGGAGGCGCGGCTTCAGGCGGATGACAAGATCTATGTCTTCACCCATTCGGGCGATGTGGGCCGCGCGCTGGAGATCTTCGGCAAGCCCGTCCGCAAGCAGGAACGCGTGGTCATCATCGGCGGCGGCGCCGTGGGCCTTCAGGTGGCCGAGGCGCTGGAGCGTCAGCCCCACCGCGTCCGCGCCAAGATGATCGAGCGCAACCGCGCCCGCGCCGAATTCGCCGCCGACGCGTTGGAACGGACGGTCGTGCTGAACGGCGACGGCATGGACAGCGAGCTTTTGGAGGAAGCCGACATCGCGGGCGCCGATGCCGTGCTTGCGGTGACGGATGACGACAAGACCAACCTTCTGGCCGCCGTGCGCGCCAAGGAGGCGGGGTGCAGCCTTGCCATCGCGCTCGTCAACGATCCGACGCTGATCCCGCTGATGGGCCCGCTGAACATCGACGCGCATATCAACCCGCGGGCGACCACCGTCTCGTCGATCCTGCGCTATATCCGGCACGGGCGGGTGCGGCAGATCTATTCGATCGGCGACGCCGAGGCGGAGATGATCGAAGCGCAGGTGCTTTCCACCTCCTCGTTGGCGGGCAAGCGCATCCGCGACATCGATTTCCCGAACAACGTGCTGGTGGGCGGCGTGATGAAGGGGGACAAGGTCCTCAAACCTTCGGGCGATCTGCGCCTGCAGGAGGGGGACATCATCGTGATCTTCGTCATGGCCAAGCATGTGCCGGAGGTCGAACGCCTGCTTCAGGTTTCGATCGACTTCTTCTGATGCGGCGGCTGCTTCATCTCCCCTTTCTCGTGATGGTGATGGGCGTCGGGGCGGCGGCCATGCTGATCCCGGCCGCCCATGCGCTGGTGATGGGGGAACATGCCGTCTCGCGCGCGTTCTTCTATTCGGCGGTGCTGCTGCTGATCGTGGTGGGGATGCTGTCCATCGCGCTGGTGAACCACCGCCCGCGGGACATGGCGCGCAGCCAGTTGGCCGGGATCCTTGGCGCGTATCTTCTGATGCCGGTGCTCTTTGCGCTGCCCTTCCGCGTGGCGGTGCCGGATACGACATGGCTGAACGTCTGGTTCGAGATGCTGTCCTGCTTCACGACCACGGGGGCGACGGTCTACGACATGCCGGGCCGCCTGCTGCCCAGCCTGCATCTGTGGCGGGCCATGGTCGGCTGGATGGGCGGGTTCTTCGTGCTTCTGACCGCCGTCGCCATCATGGAGCCGCTGAACCTTGGCGGGATCGAAGTGATGACCGGCCGTCCGCCGGGCCGTCCCACCTTCAGCGCGTGGATCGAAACCGCCGAAACCTCCGAACGGATCGTGTTCCACGCCATGCGCCTCTTTCCGATCTATGGCGGGCTGACGGTGCTGCTTTGGGCGCTGCTGTTGATCGCGGGGCAGCCGGGGCTTTATGCGCTGTCCTATGCGATGGGGACGATCTCCACCTCGGGGATCGCGCCGGGTCCGGGGATGATGCACGCGCCGCGCCCCGATATCGCCGAAATCCTCGTATTCGCCTTCCTCGCCTTCGCCGTCACGCGGCGGTTCATGTTCGGCTCGGTCCCGTCCGACCGTTCGCGCCCGGTGCATGAGGATCCCGAGCTGCGCCTTGCCGGCTTGATCCTGCTGCTGGCGCCGACGCTCTTGATCCTGCGGCATTGGCTCGGCAACGTGGATTATGTGCAGGAGGGGCCGATGCAGTTCCTCTATGCGCTGTGGGGCAGCCTCTTCACCATGCTCAGCATGCTGACGACGACGGGCTATGTCTCGGCGGGGTGGGATGTGGCGCGGGGCTGGTCGGGGCTCGATTCCTCGGGGGTGATCCTGATGGGGCTGGCGGTGGTCGGCGGCGGGGTCGGCACGGCGGCGGGGGGCGTGACGCTGCTGCGCGTCCACGCCCTCATCAGCCATTCACGCCGAGAGATGGAGCGGATCATCCACCCCTCCTCGGTTGGGGGCGGCGGGCTGGTGGCGCGGCGCATCCGGGGCGACGGCGCCTATGTCGCGTGGATCTTCCTGATGCTGTTCCTCATCTCCATCTCGGTGGTGCTGCTGGCGCTGACGCTGGCAGGAGTGTCGTTCGAACGCGCGCTGATCCTCAGCGTCGCTTCGCTGACGACGACCGGGCCCTTGTCGGTCGTGGCAGGCGAGGTGCCGGTGGATTGGCGCAGCCTTGGCGCAGCGGCCAAAGTGGTCCTTGGCGTCGCGATGATCCTCGGCCGGATCGAGACGCTGGCGATCCTTGCACTCATCAGCCCCGCGACGTGGCGCAGATAGCTGATTTGGGCTGGAAACCCGCTTCTTGCACAGTCATAGTCGATTCCGACCGCTCGTGTTCGGGCGGGAAGGGGAAACAAGAATAATCAAGGCGCGCGAGAGAATGGCCGATCGACAAAACCTGCAAGATGCCTTCCTAAATCACGTTCGGAAGGCGAAGGTCCCGGTGACCATCTTTCTGATCAACGGCGTAAAGCTGCAGGGCGTGATCACCTGGTTCGACAATTTCTGCGTCCTTCTGCGGCGCGACGGGCAATCGCAGCTTGTCTACAAGCATGCGATTTCCACGATCATGCCGGGCGCACCGATCAACCTGTACGAAGGCGAAGACTGATTTCTGAACAGCCGCACGACCAAGAGGGGCGTCCCGCACGGAACGCACCGCATGAAACCGCCGCCAAGCGCACGCGGGCCTATGTGCTTCATCCCGACCTGAAGGCGCAGCCCTCGCGCCGCCTGCCCGAACATGGGCTGGCGGAGGCCGTGGCCCTTGCCGCCGCCTTGCCCGACCTTGATGTCGTGGGGCAGGATGTGGTGCGCGTGGCCAAGGCCGTTCCCGCCACGTTGTTCGGATCGGGCAAGGTGGAGGAACTGGCCGCCGCGCTCCGCGCCGCCGAGGTGGATCTCGTGCTGGTGGATGGGCCGGTGACGCCGGTGCAGCAGCGCAATCTGGAAAAGCAATGGGGCGTCAAGCTCCTCGACCGGACGGGGCTGATCCTCGAGATTTTCGCCGATCGTGCCCGCACCCGCGAAGGCGTGTTGCAGGTGGAACTGGCGGCTTTGTCCTATCAGCGCACGCGGCTCGTTCGCGCATGGACGCACCTTGAACGGCAGCGGGGCGGGCTTGGCTTCGTCGGCGGCCCCGGCGAGACGCAGATCGAAGCGGACCGCCGCGCCATCGACGAACAGGTGGTGCGCCTGCGCCGTCAACTCGACAAGGTCGTTCGCACGCGCGAATTGCACCGCTCGGCCCGCCGCAAGGTGCCGTTCCCGATCGTGGCCCTCGTCGGCTACACCAATGCCGGGAAATCGAGCCTGTTCAACCGCCTGACCGGGGCGGACGTCTTCGCCAAGGACATGCTGTTCGCCACGCTCGATCCGACGATGCGCGCGGTGGAGCTTCCGACCGGCTTCCGCGTGATCCTGTCGGACACGGTGGGTTTCATCTCCGAATTGCCGACGCAGCTTGTCGCCGCCTTCCGCGCCACGCTCGAAGAGGTGCTGGAGGCGGATCTGATCCTGCATGTCCGCGACATCGCCCATTCCGAAACGGCGGAGCAGGCGGCCGATGTCGACGACATCCTGACGCGCCTTGGCGTGGACAAATCCGTACCCATGCTGGAGGTCTGGAACAAGATCGACCTTTTGGACCCCGCTGCCCGCAAATCCGTGGAGGATCGGGGCGCGGCGTCGGAGGGGATCTTCCCGGTATCGGTCTGGAACGAGGATGGCCTGACCCCTCTGATCGAGGCGATCACCCGCCATCTGGACGAGGAACGCCAGCACGAGGATCTCGTCATTCCCTTCGCCGATGGCCGCGCCCGCGCATGGCTGCACGAAGAGGGCGTGGTGGAGCAGGAGCGCGTGGAAGAGGACGGCGTACACCTCGCCGTATCGTGGACCGCGCGCCAAAAGGGGCGCTTCGCCGATATCTAAGGCATGCCGTGGGGGCATGGCGGCCTTTCGGCTTCGGCGGTTGTGAAAACGCCCGCCGACCCGATATTAAACCTGTAAGTTAGCGCTATCAGCGCAGAGATATGCAGGAGAATATGCACATGGACGTCACCCGTAATACCGCCACCTTCCCGGTCGCCGATCTGTTCCGCCCGCTGCGCGACCTCGTCGCCGTGCTGCGCGACGCGAATGCCCGCCGCGCCGTCTACAACCGCACCGTGGCCGATCTGTCCGCGCTGTCCACGCGCGAGCTGCACGACATCGGTCTGACCCGTTCGGACATCCCGGCCTTCGCCCGCCGCGCCGCCGCGCAGAACTGATAATCAGCGCGCATCCCGTGCGCTGATCTCTTGGCGAAGCTGGCGCGCAAGCGCCCTGCGCCCGAACCAGTTGTCGATCTGTTCGGCCTTGATGGTGGTCGGACGCATCCTTGGCTGACGCTCGTCCTTTTCGCACAGCACGTAGCAGCGTTTGGCACCATGCAACGCAGCACGGCTGGCGGTGACGGCAACGACCGTCAATTCCAGACATGTGAATTTCGTATTCGGGTCCAGCTCCGGATACTCGTCACAGGCCCGCGACACGAGCGTGGAGAACCGGCCGAGCTGCTTGGCCTCGCCGCTGCCCAAGGGGCCGAGATTGGTGATGAGCCGCGGATCGGCGCTGTCGTCCAACGCCTCCTTCAGCTTCTCGTTGCGTTCGGGGATCACGGCGCGGGTGGTGTTTCCATCCTCGTCCGTCAGATCGAGGATCAGATCCAAGAGATAGATCGGCTCCAGCCCCAGATTGGTGACGAAGCAATGGGCGTCCATCCCGCGCCCCGCGCCGGATGTAATCAGGATCGAGGGGCGGGATTGCCGATGATAGCTCGATAGGAACGCGTTCAGATACACGACCCAGATCAGCGCCGTGACGCCGCCGAGGGCCGCGCTGAGCAGCGGGGCGTAATGCAGCAGGGTTTCCAATCCTGATCAGTCCCATTCCTTGGTGCCGCGTCCCGGCTCGTTCAGCAGGGGGTCGATCTCCTGTTCGGCGATCGCGCGCTTTTCCTTTTCGGAGGTCGCGGCCTTGGCACGCTCGTCGCGCACCGTTTCGGCTTCCTTCTGGGGGTCGGGTGTCTTGGCCATGTCTGCCTCCGCCGGTTGCTAGAAAGGGGAACGATGCGGGGCACGTTCGGTTCCGGCGGAACCGGCCCCGGTTCCGCCGGGTTTCCCTGCGAAGGAGACTGGCATGACCGAGTTAGACTGCGATGTGGCCGTGATCGGCGCAGGAACCGCCGGACTGGCCGCCGAGCGCCATGCCCGGCAGGCGGGGGCGCGCACCGTCATCATCGATCCCGCATGGGCCGGTACGACCTGCGCGCTGGTGGGGTGCATGCCATCGAAGCTGCTGATCGCGGCGGGCGGGGCGGCGCATGCGGTATCCTCGGCGGCGCGTTTCGGGATCGAGGCGACGCCCATGATCCATGGGGAAGCCGTGATGCAGCGCGTGCAGCGTCTGCGCGACGATTTCGTCAATTCCACCCGCAAATCCTTCGACGACATCCCCGAAAGCGCCCGGATCGCCGCGACGGCGCGTTTCACCGGGCCGAACACGCTGTCCCTGTCGGATGGTCGGCAGGTGCGGGCGAAGGCCATCGTCATCGCCACCGGTGCCAAGACGATCATCCCGAAGGGTTTCGACGGCCTCGGCGATCGGCTCCTGACGAATGAGACGGTGTTCGATCTGAAGGATCTGCCCGCATCGCTTGCCGTGATCGGGGCGGGGCCGCAGGGGATGGAACTGGCGCAGGCCTTCGCCCGCCTCGGCGTGCGCGTCGAGGTATTCGACAAGGGGGGCAGCGTCGCCGGTTTGCAAGGGGACGATGCCGACAGCTTCGTTGCGATGCTGGAGCCGTCGATCCCCGTGCATTTGAATGTCGATGTCTCGGCCGAGGCAGGGGATGAGGTGACGATCCGCGCCGGCGATCACGAGGCGCGGTTCTCGCATGTGCTCGTCTCGGCCGGACGGGCCCCGGCGCTCGGGGGGCTGGATCTGACGGCTGCGGGGCTGGAGGTGGATGATCACGGCACGCCGCTCTTCGATAAGCAGACGATGCAATGCGGTAGGGCCCCGATCTTCATCGCGGGGGATGCGAACCACGACCGCGCCGTCCTGCACGAGGCGACGTCCGAAGGCTCGGTCGCGGGGGCCAATGCGGCGGCCTTCCCCGATGTCCGCCGTTCGCGCCGCAAGGTGCCGCTGGCGATCGCCTTCACGCATCCGCAGGTGGCCCAGATCGGCACCCCGCCCGAAGGCGACGACAGCCGCGTGGCCGAGGCCAGCTGGTCCGATCAGGGCCGCGCCCGTGTGGACGGCCATGCCCACGGCTTTGCGCGCCTCCATTCGGACGGCGAGGGGCGTATCTGCGCTGCGACGCTCTGCATGCCGGATGCCGAACATCTGGCGCATTATTTCGCGCTGGCGATCACGGCCGGGATGACGGCGGGCGATCTGCTGGATCAGCCCATCTATCATCCGACCCTCGAAGAGGGCGTTAAGAAGGCGCTTCAGGGCATCTGTGCGGCCTGCGCGCTGAAGGTGCCGTGGGATCGGGGAACGGGTTTCCAGCCCGGCGACTGATTTTTCACAAGTTCCGGCGGAACCGCACACGTTCGCGTGATGTTGGCCCTTCACGACATGTGAAAGGGCGGCATGGCAATCACGAACTTTCCGCTAAGGGCGTCGCTTCCGGCTTTCGCAGTCCTCTCTGGCTGCGCGGGCCGGCAGTCGGCCTTGTCGCCGGGCGGGCAGGACGCGGCACAGATTGTGACGCTGTTTTCCGTGATGCTCGGCGGGGCCGTCCTGCTGTGGTGCGCGGTGAACTTCCTCTTCTTCTTCGTGACGCGGATGCGGGCGGGCAAGATGCCGCTGCGCTATGCCAACCGGCTGATCGTGTTCGGCGGTATCCTCGTGCCGACGCTGCTGATCGGGGCATTGCTGTCATGGGGGCTGTCGATCATGCCGGACCAGCGCAGCGCCGGGGACGGGCTGACCCTGCGCGTCCGGGCCGAGGAATGGTGGTGGCGCGTCGAATACTGGCCCGAGGGCGCCGAGGCGCCCATCATCGCCGCCAACGAGATCCGCTTCCCCGCAGGGGAACGGACGGCGCTGCGGCTCGATGCCAACCGCTACATCCATTCCTTCTGGATCCCCTCGCTCGGTGGAAAGATGGACATGTTTCCGGGGCGGGAGACGTTCCTGTCGCTCGCCCCCGATCTGCCCGGCACCTATCGCGGCCAATGCGCCGAATTCTGCGGCCCCTCGCACGCGTTGATGGCGTTCGAGGCGGTGGTGATGCCGCCGGAGGAGTTCGACGCTTGGCTCGCCGCCGCGGCGCAGGACGCCATGCCCCCCGCCACCCCTGCGGCGCAGCGCGGAAAGGGGCTGTTCCTGTCCGAAGGTTGCGGGGCCTGCCATGCCATTCGCGGAACCGAGGCCACGGGCGATGTCGGCCCGGACCTGACGCATCTGGGCTCCCGCCACTCGCTCGCCGCGGGGATCATGGAGGTGTCGCAGCCCGATCTGCGCGACTGGATCGCCCATACGCGCGACATCAAGCCCGAGGTGGCGATGCCCGCCTATGACTGGCTGGACGATGATGCCCTGTCCGACCTTGCCGCCTATCTGGAGGGCCTGAAATGACCCGGATCGACCGCCGCCCCCAAGGCGTATATCCCCCGACCGAGGCCATGCTCGCCGAGCCCGTCGATCCCGCCATCGCCCGTGCGCAAGAAGAACGCCTGACCGAGGTGTGGAAGACCAAGACCGGCCTGCGTTATCTGATGTCGGTCAACAATACCGAGATCGGCAAGTGGTACACGCTGACCGCGCTGGCCTTCATGCTCGGGGCTGGCGTGCTGGCGCTGCTGATGCGGGTGCAGCTTGCGTTTCCGGGGATGCGCTTCCTCGATGCGGAGACGTTCAACCAGTTCTTCACGATGCACGGCTCGGCGATGATGTTCCTCTTTGCCGTGCCGCTGTTCGAGGCGATGGCGATCCTTCTTCTGCCGGCATTCCTCGGGGCGCGGGATATGCCGTTTCCCCGGCTTTCGGCCTATGGCTATTGGTCCTTCCTGATCGGGGGGACGTTCGTTCTTGGTTCGGTCCTGTTCGGGGCAGCGCCGAGTTCGGGCTGGTTCATGTATCCCCCCCTTGCGACCGAGGATCCGGGCATCGGTTCGGACATCTGGCTGCTGGGCCTCTCCTTCATCGAGATCGCCTCCATCGCGGCGGCGGTGGAGCTGATCGTCGGCGTGCTGAAATGCCGCCCGCCGGGGATGCGCGTGAACATGATGCCGCTCTATGCGTGGTATGTTCTGGTGGTGGGGGGGATGATCCTCTTCGCCTTTCCGCCGCTGATCGCGGGGGATCTGCTGTTCGAACTGGAACGCGCGCTCGACTGGCCGTTCTTCGATCCCACGCGGGGGGGCGATCCCCTGTTCTGGCAGCACCTCTTCTGGATCTTCGGACACCCGGAGGTGTATATCGTCTTCCTTCCCTCCATCGCCATCGCGGCCATGATCGTGCCCACCGTCGCCCAGCGTCCCATCGTCGGGTACAGCTGGATCGTGCTGTCGGCCGTGGGGACGGGGTTCCTGTCCTTTGGGCTGTGGGTTCACCATATGTTCACGACGGGACTGCCGAACATCTCGCTCGCCTTCTTCTCGGCCGCGAGCGAGGCGGTGGTGATCCCCACGGGCATCCAGCTTTTCGTCTTCGTGGCCACGCTGATGGTGGGGCGGGTGAAGATCAACCTGCCGATGCTGTGGATCGCGGGGGCGCTCGCGATCTTCACCGCCGGGGGGCTGACGGGGGTGATGGTCGCCATCGCGCCCTTCGACTGGCAGGTGCACGATACCTATTTCGTCGTGGCGCATCTGCATTACACGCTGTTCGGGGGAACGGTGCTGCCGGTGATGGCCGGGGTCTATTACTTCTATCCGTTCTTCACCAAGCGTCTTCTGTCGGTGCGGCTGGGGCGCTGGGCGTTCTGGCTGATCTTCGGGGGGTTCAACCTGTGCTTCCTGCCGATGCACCTGACGGGGCTGCGGGGGATGCCGCGGCGGGTCTTCACCTATCCGGGGGATCTGGGGTGGAACCTGCTGAACCTCATCTCCACGGTCGGCTCGTTCATCATCGCGGCGGGGTTCGTCATCTTCGTCTATGACCTGCTGCGCCCCGGCAAGCCGCGCCTGACGGTGCGCAATCCGTGGAAGGCCGGAACGTTGGAATGGACCGACACCGTCAAGGGCGAGGATTGGGGCGTGCGCTCCATCCCCTACATCACCTCGCGCTATCCCCTCTGGGATCAGGAGAAGCTGGTGGAGCGGATGGATGCCGGGCGCTTCTATCTGCCCGATACCGAAGAGGGGCATCGCGAGACGCTGATCACCTCGGTCATCGATGCGCGGCCCGTGATGGTGCAGCGGGTGACGGGGGATGCGTGGATCACCATCTGGGCCGCGATCTTCACGGGTGGGGCCTTCATCCTGCCGACCTTTCACATGTACCGCCCGGCGATCGTCTGCGGGGCCTTCGCCATCGTCTGCGTGCTCTACTGGCTCTGGACCTCGACCGCCTGCGTGCCCAAGCGGCAGATGGTGGATGCGGGGCTGGGGCTGAAGCTGCCGGTCTATGCCTCGGGGCCGGAGGCGGTGGGCTGGTGGGCGATGTGGATCACCATGCTGGGGGATGCGACGGCCTTCGCCAGCATCGTGTTCGGCTTCTTCTTCTACTGGACGGCGCGGGCGGATTTCCTGCCGCCCGATGCGCTTCATGCCGATCCGGTTCTGGTGGCGGCGATGCTGGTCTGCCTCGGCACCTCATGGGCGCTGACGCTGGGGGCGCGGCGTCTGAACCGGGCCGAGCATGTGGGGGCGGCCCGCGCGGCGCTGGCGGCGGCGCTGATGCTTGCGATCGGTGGGGGGGCGGCGCTGGGCCTGTCGGTGCTGGACCTGACACCGACCGTCAGCACCTATCACGCCATCATCTGCGCCATCGCGATCTGGACGGGGGCGCATGTCGCGCTGGGCGTTCTGATGCAGGCCTATGCGCTGGCCGGAAGCCTGTTCGGCAAGGTGGACCCGAACCACGATGCCATCCTGTGGAACATCACGCTCTACTGGCATTTCCATGCGCTGACGGTTCTGGTGACGGCCGCCATGTTCGGCCTTGCGCCGCGTCTGCTGTAAGGGGGGGACGGGATGGCCAACAACCGCAAGGACCGGAACGAATTCGCCGAAGAGCGGGCGAGCCTGATGCGCATCACCTTTGCGCCGACGGTCTGGGCGATCCACTTCCTGCTCTGTTATGCCGGGGCGGCGGTGTGGTGCGCCAAGTTCGGGCATACGCTGGGCGTGACCTTCCTGCGCATGTCGATCGCCGCGCTGACCATCGCCGCGCTGGGGGCGATCGGGGCGCTGGCGCTGCGGTCGTGGCGGCAGTGGCAACCCCGCGACACCTCGGCCGAGGCGCTGTCCAAACCGGAATCGCGCCACCACTTCCTCGGCCATGCGGCGTTCCTGCTCTCGATCATCTCGGCCATCGGGGTGATCTATGTCGCGCTGCCGGCGCTGTTCATACAGGATTGCCGCTGATGCCGCGGGCGATGCTGGCCATGGCGGGATGCCTCATCCTCGCGGTGATCTGGCTGCTGCCGCTGGAGGCGTGGCTGGGGCGGTTCCCGCTGCATATGGTGCGGCACATGATGCTGGTGGCGGTGGTGCCGCCGCTCCTGATCCTTGGCTGGCCGCGTCTGGGGCAGATCTGCGCCGTGCCGGTGCTGCTGGCGGCGGGGGCGGAGTTTCTGCTCGTCTGGGCGTGGCATCTGCCCAGCTTTCACGGTGCCGCCGCGACCGGCCCGGCCGCCTTCGCGGTGGAGCAAGCGAGCTTTCTGGCCGTCGGCCTTCTGGCATGGGCGGGCTTTCTTGGGGCGGCGAACCCACTGGCGGGGGCGGCGGGGCTGCTGCTGACCTTCATGCATATGACACTTCTAGGCGCGATCCTCGTCCTTGCGCCGCGCGATGTCTATGCCGCCGCCTGCGGCACCGATCCCGACCTTGCGGCCCAGCAGATCGGCGGGATGATCATGCTGGGCCTTGGCACACCGATCTACCTCGTGGCGGGGCTGACGCTGGTCGCCCGCGCCCTGAACCTGCGGGAGGCTGGAACATGACACGCTGGCGCACGGTCCTTGCCACCATCGCCGTCCTTGCCAGCCTCGGGGCGCTGGGCGGTTTCGCGGTGGTCCTTTTCGGGCTCTATGACACCTCGGCGCAGAAGGGGCATTGGAAGGTCACCGACTGGGTGCTGCACACCACCTTCCGCAATTCGGTCGATCTGCGGGCCGCGGACGATCCGCCGCCCGTCGATCTGGACGATCCGGGGCTGATCCTGCTGGGCGCGCGGCATTACGACAGCGCCTGCCGCATGTGCCACGCCGCCCCCGGAGAGATGGCGAGCGCGACCATCGACGCCATGGTGCCCCGCCCGCCGCAGATCGAACGTGCCGTCGGCACATGGGTCCCGCAGGAACTCCACTGGATCGTGCACGAGGGGGTGAAGATGTCCGGCATGCCCGCATGGCCCGCAGAGGGGCGCGGCGACGAGGTCTGGGCCGTCGTCGCCTTTCTGCGTGCGGTGCAGGGCGGAATGGACGGCGCACGCTACCAAGGCCTGACCGGGGGGGAGCGGTACTGCTCGGGCTGTCATGCCAGCGGCTCGGATCACATCCCGAAGCTGGAGGGGCTGAGCGCGGAGTATCTGGCGGCCTCGCTCCGGGCGTATCGCAGCGGGGCGCGGCCCAGCGGGATCATGGCGCAGGCGGCCTCGGGGCTGGAGGATGGGCGGATCGACGGGATGGCGCAGCGCATGGGCGGGCAGGACCGCCCCGCCGATCCGGCGGCCGAGGCACTGCCGGGGGCCATGCTGGCGCGCCGGGGGCAGGGCGAGGTTCCGGGATGCCTCGCCTGTCATGGGGCGGGGAACGACAATCCGATGATCCCCAAACTCGACGGTCAGCCTGCGCCGTATCTGGCAACGCAGCTGCGTCTGTGGCGGGCCGGAGAGAGGGGCGGAACGGACCGCGCGCCGCTGATGGAACAGGCGGCGCGCGGGTTGACGGATCGGGAGATCGAGGATCTGGCCGCTTATTTCGCGGCGCGGTAGGCGGCGGGGGCGGGCTCTTCCTCCACATGGCGGGCGAAGGCGTTGGCGATCAGCGCGCCCGAGATGTTGTGCCACACGCTGAAGATCGCGCTCGGCACGGCGGCGAGGGGGCTGAAATGCGCCGTCGCAAGGGCCGCCCCGAGGCCGGAGTTCTGCATTCCCGTTTCGATCGCGATGGCCTTGCGCTTGGCAAGGCTGAGGCCGCAGGCGCGGGCGGCAAGGAAGCCGATCGCATAGCCGAGGGCGTTGTGCAGCACCACCACGGCAAAGATCAGGGCGCCCGTTTCGGCGATCCGCGCCTGCGATGCGCCGACCACCGCCGCCACGATCAGCACGATGCCCGTCACGCTGACCAGCGGCAGGGCCGGCACGGCCCGCGTCACGAGGCCCGGCACCAGCTTTTGCGCGGCAAAGCCGAGCGCGAGCGGCAGCAGCACCATCTTCACGATCGACAGCAGCATCGCCGCCGCATCCACCGGCAGGTATTGCTGGGCGAACATCAGCACGAGGAAGGGCGTCACCACCGGCGCCAGCAGCGTCGTCACGCTGGTGCAGGCGACCGAGAGCGCGACATCCCCCTTGGAGAGATAGGTCATCACGTTGGACGATGTCCCACCTGGGCAGCAGCCGACGAGGATCACGCCCGCCGCCACTTCGGGCGGCATGGGGATGAGGCGCGTCAGCGCAACCGCCAGCAGCGGCATGACGACGAATTGCGACAGCACGCCAAGGCCCACATGCCACGGGCGGCGGGCCACTTCGCGGAAATCGGCGCCCGAGATGGTCAGCCCCATGCCGAACATGATGATGCCCAGAAGCGGCACGATCCACGGCACCAATTGCCGGAACACCTCCGGCAGGAAGAACCCGAGGACGGCGAACAGCACCACCCAGATGGCGAAAGTCCGCCCCACGAAACGGGACAAGTGTTCGATCATTCTCATGCGGGCCATCCTCCATGGCAATATGTTGCAGACGTGACGTTCCGCACGCAATAAAGATGAAGTTCCGCCCCTGCAACGCCGAAGATGCGCCAACATGACGCGGCCCCCGCAATGGCGATGGACCCGGGGCCTCTCCCGTTTATAGTGTTCGCCAGCTTGGCGTGTGCTGCGTGCGCCTCGTGGTTCACCGGAACGGAGACTTTGCGAAACCCTTTCAGAAGGACGGAAGAATCGTGACCTCTTCGCGCCCCGGCCGGGGCAACCCCACTTTCCGCGAATTCATCAACAGCGAGGCATCGGGCGGTATCGTCCTGATGGCCGTTGCGGCCTTGGCGATCCTTGTGGCGAACTCGCCCATCGCGGAGGCGTATTTCCACGGGCTTCATGCCTATTTCGGGCCGCTCAGCATCCAGCACTGGATCAACGACGCGCTGATGGCCGTCTTCTTCCTGATGGTCGGGCTGGAGATCAAGCGCGAGATGACGGACGGCCAGCTGTCCACATGGCCGCGCCGCATCCTGCCGGGCGTGGCCGCGCTTGGCGGCATGGCCGCGCCGGCGCTGATCTATGTGTGGTTCAACCTTGGCAACCCGGCGGCGCTGCGCGGCTGGGCGATCCCGTCGGCGACCGACATCGCCTTTGCGCTTGGTGTGCTGTCGCTGCTGGGGCCGCGGGTTCCGGCCTCGCTCAAGGTGTTCCTTGCGGCGCTGGCGATCATCGACGATCTGGGCGCGGTGCTGGTCATCGCCATCTTCTACACGGCCGATCTGTCGCTGCCCGATCTGATCGCCGCCGTCGTCGTGACGGTGATCCTGCTGGCGATGAACCGCAAGGTCCGTGTCCTGTGGCCCTATCTGGTGCTGGGCGTGGTGCTGTGGATCTTCGTCTACCGCTCGGGCGTGCATGCCACGCTGGCGGGGGTCGTGCTGGCGCTGACGATCCCGATCACGCGCACCCCGGGCAAACCCGAGGCGAAGGGCGATGTCTCGCTCTTGCACCGGCTGGAACATGCGCTGCAAAAGCCGGTCGCCTTCGTGGTCGTGCCGATCTTCGGCTTCGCCAATGCGGGCGTGTCCTTCGCGGGGGTCACGCTGGCGACGCTGGGCGCGCCCCTGACGATGGGCGTCGCGGCGGGTCTGTTCCTCGGCAAGCTGATCGGCGTGTTCGGCGCGGTGCTGCTGATGGTGCGGACGCGGATCGTCGATCTGCCGGCGCAGGCCAGCTGGATGCAGGTGCTGGGCGTCTCGCTCCTGTGCGGGATCGGCTTCACCATGAGCCTCTTCATCGGCCTTCTCGCCTTCGCCGATCCAGCGATGCAGGATCAGGTGAAGATCGGGATCATCATGGGCTCGCTCGTGTCCGGGGTGGCCGGTTTCGCCATCCTGCGCTTTGCCCGGCGCGAGGCGCCGTATCGCATCTGATCCCACTTTTCGGGATCCATGGGCGGCCCAATGGGCCGTCCGCCGTTGAAAGGTTGAGATTTCGGGGCACCTTCCTTATACGTGCCGCCGGCCCGCGACACGCGGGCCATTCCTTTCGGTCCACGTGTCCCCGCGTGAGACCGCGTCACGACGACCCAACGTCGCTGCATCGCAACATATAACGAGGACAGCCTTTGACAGACACTCCCCAGGTCCCCATCGACGGCACCGACGAGGCCGTACCCGCCCCCGAAGGGGCGACACAGATCATCGAGACCGATTACGAGATCGGTCAAGACAACCTCAACTATCGCCGCCGGTTCGTGTTCGAGCTGGACATCCACAACGTCGTCTTCAGTGTATCGGCGCTTGGGATCGTCGCTTTCACCATCCTGACGCTCGCGTTCCAGAACGTGCTCGGCCCGGCTTTCGCGGGATTGCGCGATTTCCTCACCTCGAACCTTGCATGGTTCTTCATTCTGGCGGGCAACGTCTTCGTCGTCATTTGCGTCGGCCTGATCTTCACGCCGCTTGGCCGGGTGCGCCTTGGCGGGCCGGATGCACGGCCCGACTATTCGTACATGTCGTGGTTCTCCATGCTGTTCGCGGCGGGGATGGGCATCGGCCTGATGTTCTATGGCGTGTCCGAACCGCTGGGCAATTTCACCGCCGCCCTGCAAGGCCCCGTGGTCGAGAATGGGGTGCGCACCGACTGGTCCCCCCTGAACGGCGTTGCCGGCGATGCCGAAGGCGCGCGCCGTCTGGCCATGGCCGCCACGATCTTCCACTGGGCGCTGCATCCGTGGGCGATCTATGCCGTGGTGGCGCTGTCGCTCGCGCTCTTTGCGTTCAACAAGGGCCTGCCGCTGACGCTGCGGTCGATCTTCTATCCGATCTTCGGCGAACGCGTCTGGGGCTGGCCGGGCCATGTGATCGACATCCTTGCGGTCTTTGCCACGCTGTTCGGCCTCTCCACCTCGCTCGGGGTCGGGGCGCAGCAGGCTTCGGCCGGTCTGAACTTCCTCTTCGGCTTCCCCGCCAGCACGGGCGGCATGGTGTTCCTCATCATCATCATCACCGGCATCGCCACGGCCTCGGTCGTCGCGGGCATGGACCGGGGCGTGAAGATCCTGTCCGAGGCGAACATGATCCTGGCCGTCGTGCTGCTTCTGTTCGTCATCCTCGTCGGGCCGACGATGCAGATCCTGCGCGGCTTCTTCCTGAACCTCGCGGCGTATGGGGAATATCTTCCGGCGCTGTCGAACCCGTTCGGGCGGACGGATGACAACTTCCGCCATGGCTGGACCGCGTTCTATTGGGCGTGGTGGATCAGCTGGTCGCCGTTCGTGGGCATGTTCATCGCCCGCGTCAGCCGCGGCCGCACGGTGCGGGAATTCCTGCTGGCGGTGCTGATCATTCCCTCGCTCGTGTCCACACTGTGGATGACGGCGCTTGGCGGTACGGCGATCAGCCAAGTCGTCGCCGACGGCATCACCACGGTGCAGAACGCCGAACTGCCGCTGCAGCTGTTCGAGATGCTGAACGTGCTGCCGCTCTCGGGTCTGACCTCGCTGGTCGGGATCGTGCTGGTGATCGTGTTCTTCGTCACCTCGTCGGATTCCGGCTCGCTCGTGATCGACACGATCGGGGCGGGGGGCAAGATCAACGCTCCGACGCCGCAGCGCGTATTCTGGGCCACGTTCGAGGGACTTCTGGCCATCGCCCTTCTGCTGGGCGGCGGGCTGGTCGCGCTTCAGGCGATGGCGGTGTCCACGGGCTTCCCCTTCGCGATCGTGCTGCTTCTGGCGTGTTACTCGCTCGTGAAGGGCCTTCTGGCCGAGCCGCGATAACGACGGGAAAGGCCGCGGGGGACCGCGGCCTTTTTCATTGGCGCAGCAGACGGTTCACATCGCGCGCGAAGGACCATGTCAGCAGCAGCAGCGCCGCAAGCGCGATCCACACCGTCGCCGATGGCGGAACCGGCGGCAGCGCGATCAGGCACAGGCTGACGACCTGCACCACGCAGATCGTCTTGCGCCGGATCGAGGGGGCCAGATCGCGCCGCAGCGCCGGAAGCACCGCCTGCGCTGCGATGAAGCCATAGCGCATCCCCCCGATCGCCAAGGCCCAGACCCCCGCCTTTCCCGTCATCCATGCCGCGACCGACAGCAGCAGGATCAGGGCGGCATCCACCTCCATGTCGAACCGCGCCCCGAAGCGCGAGGCAAGGCCCGTCCGCCGCGCAAGCCAGCCATCCACCCCATCCAGCGCCAGCGCCGCAAAGGCCGCCAGCACCGTGGCCCAGACGAGCGCATCTGACGATCCCGGCGTAAAATGCCCTGATCCGAAGATGCACCCAGCGACCCATGCCACCATCGCCGTGCGAAACACCGTGACGGTGTTCGCCGGCCCGAAGCGCGAAGGCGCATGTGCCGGCAGCCCCCACAGGATCAGCCCCGCCGCCGCGCCATAGGTGATCAGCGCCGTTCCGGCCATCGCCGCCGGCCCCGGCACCGCCGCCGCAACCGCCGCCAGCCCCGCGCCCCCCGCCGCCAGCGCAGTCACCGCCCCGGCCACGGGACGTTTCAGGACGAAGGCATCGGTGGAGATCAGGGCCATGGGCGCAGCATCCGGGGGTGGAACAACTTCGAAGGCTCAAAGCGTTGTCCCGGCGCGGGGTTCCGCAGGCGCGACGCCTTGCCGCTGCCGGGGGCGGCGCTAGCTGCGCAAAGGATAGGACGAAGCGGGTGGACGTGACAGGGCCGGACAGCACATTTTGCGCGCAGGCGCTCTGGATCACGGCACCCGGGCGGTGCGAACTGCGCCCCGTCACTGTGGAGGCGCAGGGCCGCCCCGTGGTCCGAACCGCCTTCACCGGCATCAGCCGCGGCACCGAGGCGACGGTTCTGGCGGGCCGCGTGCCCCCGTCCGAACATGCCCGCATGCGCGGCCCCCATCAGGAGGGGGAGTTCACCTTTCCGGTGAAATACGGCTATGCCGCCGTGGGCATGGCAGAGACGGGCGATCTGGCTGGCCGTTGGGTCTTTTGCCTGCATCCGCATCAGGACCGTTTCGCCGCCGATCCCGCTCTGCTCACCCCGGTGCCGGATGGCGTGCCGCCCGCGCGGGCGGTGCTGGCCGCCAATATGGAAACCGCGCTGAACATCGTCTGGGATGCGGCCCTGCGGACGGGCGACCGGATCAACGTTTTCGGGGCAGGGGTGGTCGGCGCGCTGTGTGCGCATCTGGCCGCGCGGATCGCGGGGACCGAGGTGCGGCTCGTCGATACGGACCCGTCGCGCGCAGCGGTGGCTGCGGCGCTGGAGGTGCCCTTCGGCCCCCCGCATCCCGAGGCGGATGTCGCGATCAACGCCAGCGGCTCGGACGCGGCGCTGGCCACCGCGCTGAACACATGCGGCCCCGAGGCCCGCGTGGTGGAGGCCAGCTGGTACGGCGACCGCAGCGCCAGCATTCCCCTTGGCGGGGCGTTCCATGCGCGGCGTCTGCGCATCGTCAGCTCCCAGGTCGGGCAGGTGGCGGCGGCGCAGCGCGCGCGTTGGCCCCATGCCCGCCGGATGGCCAAGGCGCTGGATCTTCTGGCCGATGACCGGCTGGATGCGCTCGTCTCGGGGGAAAGCGCATTCGGGGCGCTTGCGCAGGATTATCCCGGCATACTCTCTTCGTCCGGCACGCTGTGCCATCGCATCACATACTGAAGGAATACCCATGTTCGCCGTCGAGGTTCGGGACCATATCATGATCGCCCACAGCCTGCCGCGCCCCGTCTTCGGGCCGGCGCAGGGGATGCACGGCGCCACCTTCGTCGTGGACGCCGCCTTCTTCACCGAAGAGCTGGACGAAGACGGCCTTGCCGTCGATATCGGTGCCGCGACGGGCCTTCTGGCCGAGGTGCTGGCCCCCCTCAATTACGGCAATCTCGACGAGATGCCGGTCTTCGAGGGCCGCGTGACCACGACCGAGGTTCTGGCCAAGCACATCTTCGACGCATTGGCCGCGCGGCTGGAGGTGTTCGGCGCCGGGGCGGGCCGGATCCGCCGCATCCGCGTGCTGCTGCACGAATCCCACGCCGCCCGCGGTTGGTACGAGGCCGCGGTGTGACGCGGCTCGTCTTCGCCTATCCGGGGGATCTCGATCTGCCCACCGGGGGCTATGCCTATGATCGGCGCCTGATCCGCGAGCTTCGGGCGGCAGGCTGGGAGGTGGAGACGCTGGCCCTCGGCCCCGGTTTCCCCTTTCCAGGGCCGGAGGCCCGCGCCGCCGCCGAGGCGCGCCTGTCGGCACTGCCGGACGGCACCACCGTCCTGATCGACGGGCTGGCTTTCGGCGTTCTGGACGATTGGGCGCTGCGCGAGGCCGGGCGGCTGGCGATCTTCGCGCTCGTCCACCATCCCCTTGCGCTGGAGGGCGGGCAGAAGGCCGATGTGACCGCCGCGCTTCTGCGGTCCGAACATCGGGCGCTGTCGGCGGCGCGCGGGGTGGTCGTCACCTCGCCCGCGACGGGGCGCGAGGTGATCCGCACCTTCCGCGTTCCCGAAGCGGATGTGACCGTGGCACTGCCCGGCACCGATCCCGCGCCCATCGCCCTTGGTGAAGGCGATCCGCCGCATGTCCTCTCGGTCGGGACGCTGATCCCGCGCAAGGCGCATGACGTGCTGGTGGCGGCGCTGGCGCTGAACGCCGATCTGCCGTGGCGGGCGACGATCATCGGATCGCGCACGCTTCATCCCGAAACCGCAGAGCAGGTCGAGGCCCAGATCGCCGAAGCGGGCCTTGGCGATCGCATCCGCCTTGTGGGCACCGTTTCGGACACCCGCGCCGTCATGGCGGGGGCGGATGTGTTCGCCCTTGCCAGCCGCTACGAAGGCTATGGCATGGTCTTTGCCGAGGCGCTGGCCCAAGGCCTGCCCATCGTCGCCTGCGCGGGCGGCGCGGTGCCCGAGGTGGTTCCGGCCAGCGCCGGCATCCTTGCCCCGCCGGACGATGTGCCCGCCTTTGCCGAGGCGCTGCGCCACATCCTGACGGACCGGGATCTGCGCCGCTCGCTCGCGGCGGGATCGCGGGCGGCGGGTGCGGCGCTTCCCTCCTGGGCGGACACCGCCGCCACCATCGCATCCTTCATCGGGAGCCGGACATGAGCTTTTCCTCCGACTGGTTGGCCCTGAGGGAGCCGCTCGATCTGGCGGCGCGCAACCCCGAGGTGCGGACCGCCTTTGCCATCCGCAGCGCGCAGGGGCCGCATCGCATCCTAGATCTGGGTTGCGGCACGGGGGCGAGCCTGCGGGCCATCGCGCCGCATCTGCCGCTGCCGGTGCATTGGGTGCTGGCAGACCTCGATCCGCATCTGTTGCAAGAGGCAGCCCGCCGCCACCCCGAGGCAGAGACGCAGCGCCTCGATCTGAACGATGTCGCGGCGCTGCCGCTGGTGGAGGGGGGGCATATCACCGCCTCGGCGCTGTTCGATCTCTGCTCCGAGGAGATGGTACAGGCGCTGATCGCGCGTTTGTCCACCGAAGGAAACGCGCTCTATGCCGCGCTGAACTATGACGGGCGCGTCCACTGGTCCGAGGCGCATCCCTTGGACGGCGCGGTGCTGGGCGCGTTCAACCTGCATCAGCAGCGCGACAAGGGGTTCGGCCCCGCGCTTGGCCCAAGGGCGGGGGCGGAGCTTGCGCGCCTTGCCGAGGCGGCGGGCCTGCATGTGGTGCGCGGCGAAAGCCTGTGGCGGATGGACGCCTCGCATGCCGATCTGCAGCGCGCTTTCCTTCAGGGGATGCAGGACGCCGTTACCGAAACGGGCGAGGTGCCCGATCTGCAGGACTGGTTCGCCTTCCGTCAGTCAGCCGTGGGCGGGCAGGGAACCTGCATCGTCGGCCATCTCGACATCCTTGCCATGCCCCAGCCCTGAGCGGGCGAAGGTGCAATCGAACAGGATGTCGGTGCCGATGTCGTAGACGGCCATTTCGGGGCGATGAGCCTCGGCCAAGGTCGCGACGGGGGGCAGGGTGATCCCCGTCGGGCCGGACCCGATGATGAGCGGCGCGACGGTGACATGCAGCCGGTCCAGCAGCCCGGCATCGAGGAAACGCGCCGTGGTACGGGCGCCGCCCTCGATCAGGATGCGGTGCAGACCGCGCGCCGCCAGCGCATCGAGGATCGCCGCGGGGCAAAGGCCGCCGGCCTGCCGGGGCAGCGCGATGACATCGGTTCCGGGCGGGGCGGGGGGTGCGTCCTCGGCGCGGATCAGGATCACCGGGGCACCCTGATCGTGCAGCATCCGGGCATGACGTGGCATGACGCCATGGCAGTCGATCACCACCCGCACCGGGCTCGGCCCCGGAACCAGCCGCACCGACAGGCGCGGATCATCCGCGATCACCGTCCCGACGCCCAGCACTACCGCATCGGCGAGCGCCCGCAGCCGGTGCAGATGCCGCAAACCGTCCGCCCCGGATATGTCGCGGGAATCGCCGTCCACTGTTGCGACGCGGCCATCGAGCGATTGTCCCACCTGTCCGACCACGAAGGGCCGGTCCGGCTCCGTCATCGGCCCGAAGGGGGATGGCCCTTGCGCCGTACCGCCGAGGATCCGCAGCCACTCCGGCTCGGTCAGGAACCATCGATGCACTGCGTCCTCCTGAAAGTTCCAGCACGATTTAGTGCAGGGTCCGAAGCGGTCAACCGGTTGACCTTGCGGCCCCAAAGGCAGAGGCTGCGGCAGCTTTCCGAAGGAGGACCCATGTCTTATTCCGACACTCAGCTTTTCATCGACGGCACTTGGCGCGCCGCCCGCGCCGGTGGAACGATCCCGGTCATCGATCCGGCGACGGAAGAACAGATCGGTACCGTGGCCCATGCCAAGCCCGAGGATCTGGAGGATGCGCTGGCCGCTACGGCCAAAGGCTTCAAGGTCTGGTCCGCAACCTCGGCCTATGACCGTTCGCGCATGATGCGCCGCGCGGCCGACATCCTGCGCGAGCGGGTGGAGACCATCGCCGTCCTGATGACGCGCGAACAGGGCAAACCCATCGCCCAATCCAAGGCCGAGATCATGGGCGCGGCCGATGTCATCGACTGGTTCGCCGAAGAAGGCCGCCGGACCTATGGCCAGATCATCCCCGCCCGCGCCCCCGGCGTGCAGCAGATGGCGATCCGCCACCCGGTCGGCCCGGTCGCGGCCTTCACGCCGTGGAACTTCCCGGTCAACCAAGTGGTGCGCAAGCTGTCGGCGGCGCTGGCCGCAGGCTGCTCGATCATCGTGAAGGCCCCGGAAGAAACCCCGGCCTCCCCGGCCGAACTGATCCGCGCCTTCGCCGATGCCGGCGTTCCGGCCGGTGTGATCGGCCTCGTCTATGGCGTTCCGGCCGAGATTTCGGAATACCTCATCAAGCATCCGGTGATCCGCAAGATCAGCTTCACCGGCTCCACCCCGGTGGGCAAGCTGCTGGCAAGCATGGCCGGCCAACACATGAAGCGCGCGACGATGGAACTGGGCGGCCACGCGCCGGTCGTCATCGCCGAGGATGCCGATTGGGAAAAGGCGGCCATGCAGATGGCGGCGACCAAGATCCGCAACGCCGGTCAGGTCTGCGTCTCCCCCACGCGCTTCCTCGTGGATCAGAAGATCTCCGACGGATTCCTCGAGGCCTTCGCCGATGGCCTGAAGAAGGTCAAGGTCGGCAACGGCATGGATGAGGGCGTGGAAATGGGCCCCCTCGCCAACGAGCGCCGCATCCCCGCCATGGAAGAGCTGATCGGCGACGCGGTGGAAAAGGGTGCCAAGCTCGTCACCGGCGGGCGCCGCATCGGCAACAAGGGCTGGTTCTACGAGCCGACCGTGCTGGCCGACGTGCCCACCTCGGCGCGGATCATGAACGAGGAGCCCTTCGGCCCGGTCGCGATCGTGAACCGCATGGCCTCGCTCGACGATATGATCGCCGAGGCGAACCGCCTCAACTTCGGTCTGGCCGCCTATGCCTATGCCCGCAGCCACGCCAATGTGGAACGTCTGGGCCGCGAGATGGAATCGGGCATGCTGACGATCAACCATGTGGGCCTTGCACTGCCGGAAACGCCGTTCGGCGGCATCAAGGACAGCGGCTACGGCACCGAAGGCGGGTCGGAGGCGATCATGGCCTATCTCGATACGCGCTTCGTCACCGCCGCGCACTGAGAACGAAAAAGGCCGGTCCCGATGGACCGGCCTTTCTTCTATCGGCGTGCGCCAGACGCTTACTGCGTCTGTGCCTGCCGGGATTCGTCCGTGATGGCCGTACCGGCGGCGGAGATGTCCTGCCCGGCACCTTCGACGGTGTTGCAGGCGGTCAGCGCCACGAGGGCCAGAATCGGAAGAAGCGAGAATTTACGCATGGGTCACATCCTTCGTTCACATGTACGGGCCAACGCGTGATCCGGGCGGCGGTTCCACGCCAAACCGCACCCGGATCGCGCCGCCGTGTCAGAGCGTGATGCGGAACCGCTCGAACCCGTCACCGGCCGGGCCGACATGCTCCAGCTTCGTGCCGCGGGCGCGGATCTGGTCCGCATAGGCCACGGCCTGCGGGCCGGTTTCGAAGGTGACGGTCGCGCCTTCGACGGGGGCAAAGCTCCAGTTGGCATCGGCGGCGGGGCTGATCGTGCCCTGATCCTGAATGTAGCGGACGACCACGTCGCGGTTCGCGTCGGGGGCCTGCAGGATCGTCGTCGTGCCATCCGCGCCGGTGAAATGTCCACCGCCCGAGGCGCGGTAGTTGTTCGTCGCCACGATGAACTCCTGCTCGGGGGTGACGGGCGCGCCGTTCCATTGCAGATCGACGATGCGGTTCGCCGCCTCGTCGGCCAGCTCCCCTTCGCCGTCGAAGCGCGAGGGTTGCGTCAGGTCGATCCGGTAGGTGACCCCGTCGATCACATCGAAGTTGTAGGAGCGGAACTCGTCATCCAGAAGCGGCTGGTCCGCAAGGCCCGGTTTCACCTGATTGAACGCCCCGGCGGACCGTTCCAGCCAATCCTTCAGCTGTGCCCCGGTGATGCGCACCGCGCATAGCGTGTTGGGATAGAGATAGAGATCCGACACGTTCTTGATAGCGATCGGCCCGGCCGGCACATCGGTGTAGTAATCCGGCCCGCCGCGCCCGCCTGCCTTGAAGGGCGCTGCGGCGGAGAGGATCGGAAGCCCCTCATGCTCGGTCCCGGTCAGCAGCTGGGCGACGTACCAGCTTTGGGCAAGGCTGACGATCTGCACCGACGGATCATCCGCCACCAGCGCGAAATAGCTGTAGAGCGGCGCATCGGTGCGGCCCACTTCGGCGCGGATATATTCCAGCGTCGCGTCATGGGCGGCGGCCGTCGCGTCGATCGCGGGCTCGTAATCGGTGACGAGGGCCACGGTCTTGTTGTCCTCGGTCCGCTGGGCGATCGGGTGCAGCGCGGATTCGCCGTCCTGCACGCTCCACCCATCGCCGTCATGGGTCAGCATCAGATCGACGACACCCAGATGCGAACCCCAGAACCCGGCCATCACCGCCGGAACGCCGTGAATGCGGCCGTTGCTATGGTCCATCCCCTCGCCGTCATATTTGTCCGACGGCCATTCGGAATGGGCATGCCCGGTGATCAGCGCGTCGATCCCGTCCACGCGGGCCAAGTGATAGGCCGCGTTCTCCATCCCCGGCTCGAACGGGGCGGTGTCGATGCCCGAATGGCACAGGGCGATGACGATGTCCGCACCGTCATCCTTCATCACGGGCAGCCATGTCTCGGCGGCCTCGATGATGTCGCGCGTGGCGTAGCTGCCTTCGAGGTTCGCCCGGTCCCACTGCATGATCTGCGGCGGTACGAAGCCGATCACGCCGATCTTGATGGGGCGGGACTGTCCTTCGCCATCCACGAGGTCGCGCTCGAGGATCACATAGGGCTTGGTCCAGAGGTCATCCTCCAGCGGGGTCGCGCCGAGGGTGCGGGCGAAGTTCGCGCAGACGACGGGGAAGGCGGCCCCGGCATTCACCTGTTCGAGGAACGGCACGCCATAGTTGAATTCGTGGTTGCCCAGCGTGCCGGCGTCATAGCCGACCGCGTTCATGCCCGCGATGACCGGATGTACATCGCCATCCTTCATGCCGCCATGCGCGGCCCAGTCGCCCATTGGGTTGCCCTGAAGATAGTCGCCATTGTCCACCGTCAGGCTGTTGGCGGCCTCGGACCGCAGGCCTTCGAGGATGGTGGCGGTGCGGGCGAGACCCAGGGTGTCCACCGGCTTGTCGGCATAATAATCATAGGGTTGCACGTTGCAGTGCAGGTCGGTGGTGGCAAGGATCCGCAGATGGGCCTGGCCAGCCGCGGCGCGGGCCGTAAACGGGTGCAGAAGCGTCACGGCGCCGGCCGCCCCGGTCATGAGCAGGGCGCGGCGGGTAAGGATCATGGGCATGGTTCGTCCCTCAAGGTAGCAAATACGCAGACCCTAGCGGCGGGCCATGCCGCTGGGCAAGCGTTCTGCGCATTCTTGCACATCCGCCGTCATCCACACGCGGAGTTTACATGCGCTGCGCCTGCGTTTCGGGCGCCTTGTTTGACTTCGGGCGGCCTTC
Organism: Falsirhodobacter algicola; assembly: GCF_018279165.1. GTDB lineage: Bacteria > Pseudomonadota > Alphaproteobacteria > Rhodobacterales > Rhodobacteraceae > Falsirhodobacter > Falsirhodobacter algicola. The sequence goes on from NZ_CP047289.1 coordinate 529,459, forward strand.
CGCCTATTGCTGAGTTAATTAATCGGGTGTTTTCGCCCGTCCCAATATGTCACGAGTCGCGCGATGATCCATCTTGCCCGCCTGCTTCCGACATCCGCCGCGCTGTCGATCCTTTGCGTTCTATCGGGCCTTCCGGCCGCGGCGCAGGAGGGCTTTTCGGCCCCCGTCGATCCGGATGCCGAGATCCCGACCTACGAGATCGAATTGAAGGACGGCGTTCTGCTGCCGGCCGAACTGGTGGTGCCCGCGCGCACCCGCTTCAAGCTGCATGTCACCAACAGCGGCACCATGCCGGGCGAGTTCGAGAGCAATCAGATGCGCCTCGAAGAGGTGCTGTTCATGGGCATGGACACGACGCTGACGGTCACGCCGCTCGATCCCGGCACCTACGATTACTTCGACGAATTCCAGCCCGGCGCGAACGGGCAGCTGATCGCGAAGGAGGCTGCGGAATGATGGGGCAGGTCGTCTTCATCGTCGCGCGCGAAAGCGTTGAGGCGCTGCTGATCATCGGCATCCTGTGGGCGTGGATGGCCCGGAGGCCGGACGCGCGCACCGGGCGGGCATGGCTGCTGGGCGGGATCGTGGCGGGCTTTGCGCTGGCCACGGCGCTGGCGCTGACGCTGGTCGGGGTCGCGACCTTCCTCGGCGCCACCGCGCGCAGTTGGTTCGAGGTCGGGATGCTGACGCTTGCGGCGGTGCTGATCGTGCAGATGGTGTTCTGGATGCGCCAGAACGGGCGCACCCTGCGCCGCGATCTGGAGGACGGGCTGGATCGCAGCGTCGCCACCTCGCGCTGGTGGGGCGTCTTTGCGCTGGCGGCCATCGCCATCGGCCGCGAAGGCTCGGAGACGGTGGTCTTCCTCTATGGCTCGTTCCTGCGGCTTCAGACGCTCGGCGATTTCGCGGCCTTCGCGGCCTCGGCCGGGGTGGGGCTGGGCATCGCGCTTCTTCTGTTCTGGGGGCTTCAGGCCGGGGCACGGTTCATCTCGTGGCGGTGGTTCTTCCGGGTGACGGAATGGATGCTGCTCTTCCTCGGATCGGCGCTGTTCCTGACGGCGATGGGCAAACTGCTGTCGGTGCATCTGTCCTCGGTCGATCTGCCGGGCTGGGTCTATTCGACCGTCTGGGACAGTTCGGCCATCCTCTCCGACAGCTCGGTGCTGGGAAGCCTGCTGTCGACGCTGGCGGCCTATCGCTCGCAGCCGATTGGCTGGGATATCGTCATGCTCATCCTGTACTGGGGCGCGGTTGCGGGGCTTTTCGCTTGGCAGAACCGCCGCCTCGGCGCCGCACGGGCGGTTGCCGCCTGACGGCCCACGAACCAAACGCATAAAACACGAAGGGACATCGACATGAACACGGATCGGATCGCGCTGATCGCCACCTGTTTCGCGCTTGGCATGCCGGCCTTGGCTCAGGCCGAATTGAGCCAGGACGCCAAGATGGACGTGCTTTCGACCTATGCCACCATCGCCCATGACAGTTACGCCGACGCGCTGTCGGATGCGCGCGCGCTGAAGGACAGCATCGACGCCTTCGCCGCCGATCCGACCGAAGAGACGCTGCAGGCCGCCAAGGACGCATGGCTGCAATCGCGCGAGACCTATGGCCCGACCGAGGTGTTCCGCCTGTCCGGTGGCCCGATCGACGCCGAGTCCGGCTGGGTCGCGGAGGCGTATGGCGCCCCCGAGGGGCAGATCAACGCATGGCCGCTCGATGAGAACATGATCGACTACACCGTCGATGCCGATGGGGAGACGACCTCGGGCAACATCATCGACACGGCGGGCATGTTCACCCCAGGCGGCGAGGATGCCCAGGGCGTCGATCTGACGACGATCACCCCCGATGCGCTGGCGGCCCTGAACGAGAATGGCGGCGATGCCAACGTCTCCACCGGGTATCACGCGATCGAGTTCCTGCTTTGGGGGCAGGATCAGGATTACGCGAACATGATCGAGGACAGCGTCACCCCCGGCCCGATGACGGCCGGTCAGCGCCCGCTGAGCGATTTCACCACCGACGCCCATGCCGCCCGGCGGCTGGCCTATCTTCAGGCGGCGGCGGACAAGCTGGTGGGCGATCTGACGGTGGTGTCCGGCGCGTGGGACGACACGGTAGACGGCGATCACGGCCTTTATCGCGCGGCGCTGCTGGGGGAACTCGATGGCGACATGGCTTCGCGCAACATCCCGCTGCAGGACGCGATCAAGCAGATCCTCGTCGGCGTGGGCGTCTTTGCCAAGTCCGAGCTTGCCAACGAGCGGATCGCCGTGGCCGTGCTGACCCCGTCCGAGGAAGACGAGCATTCGTGCTTCTCCGACAACACGCATCGCGACATCGCCCTGAACTACGAGGGCATCCACAACGTCCTCTTGGGCGAATATCAGGGCGAGGATATCGGCCCCGGTCTGGCCGATGCGCTGCCGGACGATGAGCGTGCCGCCTTGGACAAGCTGATGTCGGACATCGACGGGCGCATCGCGATGGTGAACGATCTGGCCGAAACGGAAATGCATTTCGATTACCAGATCCAGCCGCAGAACGAGGAATCGGTGCAGAACATCGTGACGCTGAAGAACCGCCTGCGCTCGCTCGGCGATGAGATGGTGGAGATCGCGCCGGAATACGGCCTGTCGCTGACCACCGACAACGTGACCGACCCGGAGGAAACTCAGGTCGACTGAGGCAAGGCGGACCGACCGGCCGGGGAGGCGCGTCCGAACGGAACGGGCGTGCCTTCCTGCGTTGAAGGGGCAGGAACGGATTGATGTGCAAGGAGATCCTTCTGGCGACCATCGCCCTGTCACCGGTGACGCCGGCGCTTGCCGCTGCGCCGGATCTGCCCGCATGGCTGGTCGATGCGCGGGCCGACGCGCCCTTTGCCCGCGCCATGCCCGCCGCGGATGACGCCGCGATCGACCGGCGGATGCTGGGGCGGTCGTTCTTTTCGATCCCGTGGGTGGCCGCTCCCGCCGCGACCAGCGCCCGCGACGGGCTCGGCCCGCTCTTCAACGCCAATACCTGCGCCAGCTGTCACGAAGACAACGGCTCGGCCGCGACCATTGGCCCCGAGGGGCAACCGCTGCGGCCGCTGCTGTTCAAGCTGGCCCGGCCCGATCTGCATGCCGCGCGGATGGAGACGGTCGATCCCGAGGTGCCGGACCATGCCCGCATCGTCGATCCCGCATATGGCGCGCAGATCGCGATCAACGCCGTGGGCCGCATCCGTCCCGAAGCGCGCCCGGCGCTCGAGACCGAGGAGAGGACCTTCCGCTATCCGGATGGGTCCGAGGTGGCGCTCCAGCGGCTGATCCCCCGGCTGGAGGGGCTCAATTACGGCCCTCTGGCCCCGGATACGGTGATCTATCTGCGCCAGCCGCCTGCATTGGCGGGGCTGGGCCTCTTGGACGCGGTGCCGGATGCCGAAATCCTCGATTGGGCCGATCCGGCGGACCGCGACGGCGATGGCATCAGCGGGCGGGCGAACCGGATGCCGGATGGCCGCCTTGGCCGCTATGGCTGGAAAGCGTCCGAGCCGACGCTGCAGGCGCAGATCGCGAATGCCGCCGCGCTGGATATGGGGCTGACGAACCCGCTCTATCCGAATGAGCTGTGCCGCCCCGATCAGGCGGACTGCCGCGCGGCGAAACGGGGCCGCCCTTCGCCGCAGGGCCCGCTGGATCTGCCGGGCGACCGGCTGGCCGCGATCGAGGACTATCTTTCGGGCTTTCGCGCGCCGGATGCACCGGCGGATGCGCGCGGGCAGGCGCTGTTCGATGGGGCGGGGTGCACGGCCTGTCATCGCCCCGCGATGACCACCGAGGATGGCCGCACCTTCCATCCGATGAGCGATTACCTGCTGCACGATATGGGCCCCGGCCTTGCCGATGGCGTGCGCGAGCAGGATGCCGGACCGTCCGAATTCCGCACCGCGCCGCTGATGGGCCTTGGCGCGCGGCTGCGCGCGGGCCACCGTTTCCTGCACGACGCCCGCGCCCGCACCTCCGAGGAGGCGATCCTCTGGCATGGCGGCGAGGCGGCCCATGCCCGTGCGGCGTTCACAAACCTGACTGCGGTCGACCGTGCCGCGATCCTCGATTATCTGGAGAGCCTATGATCCGTCGCGCCATCCTGTCTTCCGCCCTCCTTGCCGCCCTGATGCCGCTGGCCGCCGCCGCGCAGGACGAGGCCGATGCCTTGACGGCGATCTACGACACCGTGCTTCAGGCCGATGCCGCAGGCACGGTAGAAAGCTGCCACGCGCTGTCGGCCACGCTGGAGGCGGGCGGGACCGCCGACGAACGCGCGGCCGGGTTCGAGGCGCTGGCCATGGGCTGGGGGCGCGTGGAGGCGGCCTATGTCCTCGGCTCCTTTGACATGGATGCGATGGATTATCCGCTGCTGATCGACATGTTCCACCACGGCAAGGAGGATCTGCACGCTAGCCTCGGTCGTGCGATCGACAGCGAGTCCGATCCGGCTAAGGCGCTCTACAAGAACGCCTATCGCAGCATGACCGCGCTCGACGATCTTCTGTTCTCCGGTCCGTGGTCGGACCGCCGCGCGGCCTTGGCGCAATATGCGACGCAATCGCTCTGTTCCCGGTTCGAGACGGTGGAGGAGGGCTATGCCGAACACCGCGACGATTTCCTGTCGGACCCGGACGAGGCGGTCGGCCTTCTGATGAATGCGCAGATCCAGAACCTCTACAAGACGCGGGACTGGCGGTTGGCCGAGGTGGCGGGCCTGACGAAGAAGACGCTGGGCCGCGCCCATCCCGAAAACCGCCAATTCCCGTGGGGCGATGCCTCGTGGCCCACGATCGGCGCGATCCTCGACACCCATCTGCGCCTGCTGGGCGCCGAGGGGGAGCCGAACCTTGCCACCATCGCCAAGGCCCGCGGCGCAGGCACCGGCCTTGCCGAGGTGCAGGACGGCCTTGCCGAAGCGGTCCGCCTCTATGAGGCGGTGCCGCAGGACGCGTGGTTCGATCCGCGCGCCAGCGTGCCGATCATCAATGCGCTGCGTCAGGCGCAGAACAGCTACTACGACTCGCTCGCGCTGTTGGTGGGCGTGTCGCTCGGTCTTGTGGATGCGGATGGGGACTGATCGCGATGGAGCGGATGCTGGCCGACCTGCACAGCCTGCCGACACCGTTCGAGGGGTTCCTTGACGGGTCGGAGCGGATCTTCTGGCTCTATCTGCTGGGCAGTGCGGTCATCGCGCTGGCGCTGATGCTGCTGGCGGGCGACTGGCCGTCGCGGGCGCGGATGCGCGCCTATTGGCTGGGCCGGGATTCGCGGCTGGATGCGGTGTATTTCCTCGTGGCATGGGGGCTCAGGACGGCGCTGATCGTGCCCTTCATCCTGTCGGTGCAGACCGTCGCGCTGTGGGTGCTGCACACGCTGAACGCCTTCTACGATCCGCCCTTCCTCGCATGGCGCTACCGCGACATCGTGCTGACCTATACCGTGGTGCTGTTCCTGCTGTCGGACCTGTCGCGCTATTGGCTGCACCGGCTGATGCATCGGTCGCGCTGGCTGTGGCCGTTCCACCGGGTCCATCACGCCGCCGAGGTGCTGACCCCGCTGCTCGTCTATCGCATCCACCCGGTGGAAAGCCTGCTGTTCGCGCTGCGCCATTCCATCGTGGCGGGGGCGATTGCGGGGCTGTTCATCTTCCTCTTCGGGGCGCGGCTCGATCTCTATACGGTGTTCGGGGAAAACCTCTTCATCGTGATCTTCTTCGCCTTCACGGCGAACCTGCGGCACAGCCATGTCCGCCTCAGCTATGGCCGCTGGCTGGAGCATGTGCTCGTCTCTCCGGCGCAGCACCAGATTCACCACGACCGGCGGTACCTGAACAGCAATTTCGGCTCCTGCCTGTCGGTCTGGGACTGGATGTTCGGCTCGCTCCGTCTGCCGGGGGAAACGGAGGGAGCGCCCGATTACGGCATCGGGCCGCGGGGCGCGCGCTATGCCTCGATCTCGGCGCTGCTGCTGGAGCCGTTCCGCGACATCGGTCGGCTGATCCGAAGGACCTGAGCGATGTCCGTCCGTCTTTCCCTCGCGCTTCTGGCCGGACTGGCCTCTGTTGCGGCCCTCGGCGCGCTGCCGGCGCGCACGGCCGATCATGTCCCCGCCACCGAGGCGGAGCTGGGCGAGGCGCTGTTCTTCGACACCAACTTTTCCGCCCATCGCCGCACCGCCTGCGCGACCTGCCACGATCCGGCCCGCGCCTTCACCGATGCGCGGGAGACGACGGCGGCGGGCATCGTGTCGCTGGGCGATGACGAACACGCCATGGGGGTGCGCAACGCGCCGATGATCACCTATGCGCTGGAGGTGCCGGAGTTCCATTTCGACCCGGAGACGGGCGAGTATCTGGGCGGCCTGTTCCATGACGGGCGGGCCCCGAACCTTGCCGATCAGGCCCTGTCGCCGACCCTCGACATGCGCGAGATGATGATGCCCGACGGCGCCTCGGTGGTGGAGCGCATCCGCGAGAACCCCGCCTATGCCGCCGCCTTCACGCGCCTCTACGGGCCCGAGGTCTTCGAGGACAAGGACGGCTCCACCGCCTATGCCGCCTTTGGCCGCGCGATCGAGGCGTTCGAGCGGACGGAGCAGTTCTCCTCTCATGACAGCAAGTACGACCGTTTCCTGCGCGGCGAATACGATCTGACCGTGCTGGAGGATTTGGGCCGTACGTTGTTCTTTTCGAACGACAATGTCAGCTGCGCCAAATGCCATCAGCTGCAACGCGAGGATGCCCCCGAAGAGCCGTTCACCAATTTCCGCTACCGCAATATCGGCGTGCCCTCGAACCCCGATCTTCTGGCGCTTGGCCAAGTGCCGGAGGGGTATGTCGATCACGGCCTGCTCGATAACCCCGCCGTCGACGATCCCGCGCAAGACGGGCGTTTCCGGGTGCCGAGCCTGCGCAACGTCGCCGTCACAGGCCCCTATATGCACAATGGCGTCTTCAAGGATCTGCGCACGGTGGTGGAGTTCTACGACAAGTTCAACAACCCGGACCGCGTCCTGAACCCCGAGACGGGGAAACCTTGGGCCGAGGCCGAGGTGCCGGGCACCGTCGATCTGGACGAACTGCGTGCCAAGGCCCTGAGCGACCGGAAGGTGGACGCCATCGTCGCCTTCCTCAAGACCCTGACCGACGAACGCTACGAGCCGCTCTTGGCAGACGAAGACGCGGCCAAGACGCAGACCGCCTCAGCCGAGTAGGGCGAGCCACAGGGGCAGGGTGATGCAGCCCAAGAGGGTGGATTGCGCGATCATCGTCGCAACCGCCGCCCGGTCCGCCCCGAACACCGAGGCGAGGATATGCGCCGCCGAGGCCGTGGGAAGGGCTGCGAAGATCACGAGCGTGCTCGTCTGCGCCGCCGGCAGCCCCGCAAGCCGCGCCACGATCAGCGTGATGCCCGGCAGAGCCAGCAGCTTGATCCCGTTCAGCACCCCGAGGAACAGGTTCATCCGCGCCAGCGCCCGCCCGTCGAGCGAGGCCCCGATCGACAGGAGCGCGAGCGGGATCGCCGCTTCGGCCAGACGCTGCGGCACCTCCATGATCTGCGGCGGCGGCATCAGACCGCTGGAGGACAGCAAAATCCCCCCGATGCTGGCCAAGAAGAACGGATTGCTCAGGACCTGTTTCACCGTCTGTGCAAGACTGAGGGCATTGCCGCGCGACAGGGCGCTGATCGCCATGATGTTGGCCACGGGCACGGCGGTGCCGATGGCGACGGCCATCATCGACCGGATCTCGGCCGAGAGGGCGTTGGTCGCGACCAGAGCGATGGCCGAGTTGAACCGCCACGCGGTCTGCCACAACCCGGCGAAATCTAGAAACCGCTGCGGCCCGAACGGCCTGAAGAGCCAAGCAAGACCGCAGCCTAAGGCCATGATCAGCCAGACGCCCAGCCCGATCGCCGTCAGATCATGCAGCGTGAAGATCGCACCGCTGGCGGCAAAGAAGATGAGGGCGGGAAACAGCACCCGGAAATTGAGGGTGTCGATGGCCTTCCATCCCGCCTCTCCCAGCCCGGAGACGTTGCGCAGCAGAACACCGATCAGGATCAGCAAGAGATCGGGCAGAAGGGCGAGGAAGACATCCATCAGGCGGCCGTCCGTTCCATGGCGGCGATCAGCCGCGCGGCGGCCTCGCGGATCAGATCCTCGGACAGGCCTGCAAAGCACAGCCGCGCCCGATCATCGAAGCGGCTTGTGCCGGCGGGCAGCGCAAAGGCGGGACCGGGGGCGATCAGGACATCCGCCGCGACGGCCCGGTCGAACAGGGCGCGCGCCTGTTGGCCCTCGGGCAGGCGCGGGAAGAGGAACATGCCGCCGCCCGTCTGGGGGATGGTGAACCCGGCGGTGTGCAGCGCGTCCGACAGCGCCGCCTTGCGCGCGGCATAAAGCGCGCGGACCCGCTCCAGATGCCCCGCCACGCGGCCCGAGCGCAGGTAATGGACGGCCACCCGCTGGGCAAAGGAATTGGGCTGAAGATCCGCCGCCTGCCGTAGATCCTGCATCGCCTGCAGGATCGGGGTCGGCCCCGTCGCCCAGCCGAGGCGCAGCCCCGGCGCCACGAACTTCGACAGGCTGCCCGCATGGATGACGCAGGCGCCCGGCACCTCGGCGGCAAGCTCCGCAAGGCTGGGGGGCGGGGGGCTGTCCAGATGCAGCATGCGGTAGGGGTCGTCCTCGATCAGCGGCACCCCGGCCTCGGCGCACAGGGTCAGGGCGCGCAGCCTCTGGCTTTGGCTCCATGTCTCGCCGCCCGGATTGGAATAGGTCGGCAGGGCATAGATCGCCCGCGCATTCCCCGCGCGCAGGGCTGCCGCCAGCCCGTCCAGCGCCGTATCCTCGGCCCCGACCGCATAGCCCCGGACCCGCAGCCCCGCCGAGGCGCACAGCGACAGGATCGCGGGATAGATCGGTTCGGGCAGCAGCACCTCGCTTCCCGGAGGGGCGAGGGCACGCAACGCAAGCTCCACCGCCTGCTGCGCGCCCGATGTCACGATCAGCTTGCCGCCGGGCGGGGCGGGGCGGGCGAAATCGCCGATCGCCTCGATCAGACCGGGATCGCCGGCGGCGGGGCCATAGGTCCACGCGCCGGGATCGCGGGCGGCCGCCGCGGCGGCATCCTCCAGCCCCTGCACGTCATAGGCATCGCGCGAGGGGTGCCCGCTGGCGAGGTTCAGCATCCCCGGCCGCGCTGCATAGGGAAACAGGGCCCGAAGGGGGTTTTCGGGGATCGAGGTCACGAGGGGGGAGAGGTTCATGTCAAGCCGTGCCGGAAAGTTGCGGGAAAGGAGCGCTGCGTAGCGTCAGGGGGAGTTGCGGCGATCCTTGACCTCGGGGCCTTCGCTCAGCGGCGGGGTGAAGGCGAGGTGATCGCCGAAATGCACGACCCGGCCGGATTGGGCCATCACGAAATCGCGGCGGAAGGCGTAGGTGCCGCTCTCGGTGCGGATCGCGTTCGGGTGCGCATCCACCCACGCATCGCAAGGCAGCATCGTCGAGGCGCGGGCCGTCAGGTTCCAGATGCCGTAATGATGCGGCACGATGACCTTGGCCTTCAGGCGGCGGGCGACCTCATCGGCCTGCGCATCGCTCAGCACATGCTCGGACCCGTCCACGGGCAGCAGCAGCACGTCGATCTCGCCCAAAGCATCCCAGACATGCCGGGGCGCATCGGGGCGGTTGTCGCCCCAGTGCAGGATCCGCATTCCCGCCGTCTCGATCAGCAAAAGGCAATTGTCATAGGACCGCCAGTTCGTTTCGGGGTCCGTTTCGATGGGCGTCAGGCGGCGGGTCATCTCGGCCCAGTCATAGGCGTTGTGGGTGCTGTCGCTGACATGCTTGTCGGCGATGCCGGTGATGCGCACATCGCCGAAGGCATAGGTGCCGATCAACCGGTCCAGCACCACCGAGGCGCTGACCATATGCACGGCGTCATGATCAAAATGAGCATGCGTCGACAGCACGATGTCCACGCATTCGCGGGGGAAGTCGTAGTGATACCAGTCCCAGTTGCCGATCGGCAGGTTCCGCCACGGATCGATCATCAGCGTCACCCCGGAAGGCGCGGTGATCCGAAACGCCGAGCCGCCGAAATAGGCCAGCTCGAAGGTGCCGCCCGCGTCGCTCTCGGCCTCGGGCAGGGGGATGGCCCCCGACTGCACCGCGATCATGTGGTTGTGGTTTTCCGGCTGTCGCCAAGCCCACATGCCTTCGTTGATGCGGCTGTCGTTGGGTCGTGTCGTCATGGGGCTGAACCCTTCCGTTCATGTATCGTGCGGGCGCGTCCGCCATGGCCGCCGCGCCCGCGTTCGCTCGCCTCAGAGGGTGGCGTCGCTCGTGGTGGTCAGGATGATCTCGTCTTCGCCGTCCTTGATCTCGTACAGGGCGAAATCGCGGCTGCGGAGCATCCCGTTCTCTTGGAAATCGACCGAGGAGCTGGCACCGTCGTAGTTCATCTCGGTCCCGGCCTCGATCAGCGCCTTGCCTTCGGCGAAGGTCGTCACCCGCTCGCCCGGGCCATTGGCGATCCGGCGGATCGCGTCGGCCACGGCAAGGGAGTCGGTGCTCTTGGCCGCTTCCATGCCCAGAAGGCACAGGTTCATCTCGTCATAGGCCATGCAGCCGAACGAGTTCTGCACCTGCCCGGTCGGTTCGATCCCGACGAGGCGCAGATAGGTCTCGTAGCTGTCCTTGCCGATCGGCGGCACCGGAGAGCCGTGCAGGATACCGTCGGCCGCACCGCCCACCGCATCCTTGAAGGCCGGGCCCACGGCGAAGGACAGGGTGATGATCTGCCCGGTATAGCCGCCGCGGATCAGCTCGCGGTACACCGGCACGAAATCGGTGACATAGCCGGCGACGAAGATCGCGGGCGGGTTCATACGGATCAGATGCTCCGCCTCGGCGCGGTAGGAGGCCTGACCGGGGTTGTAGTAGAACGGCTCCCCCACGATCGAACCGCCCAGCTTCTGCATGGAGGTCGCGAAGGATTCCCCCATGGAGGCTGCGAAATCGTTCTTGGGCCCGGCGAAGGCGACCTCGGTGAAACCGCGCTGCACCGCAAGGTCCGCCAGCGCCACGGCCCATGCCTTGTTCAGCGGCTGAAGGTTGAAGATCAGCCCCTTGGTGTCGCCATCCGGCAGATAGTCCGACGAGCCGGAGAAGACCTGAAGGACATTCGCCTCTTGGCACAGCGGCATGATCCCGAGCGACACCGACGAGGCCCATGTCCCGAGGATGGCCGACACCTTATCGGCGTCGATCAGTTTGCGGGCGGCGCGCACGGCGGCTTCGGGGTTGGTTTCGCTGTCTTCGGAGATCAGGCGAACCTCGCGGCCCATGACGCCGCCTTGGCTGTTGACGGCGGCGACGACGGCGCGGTGCGCATCGCTCTTTTCGGGGCCGTAGGGGCCACCGCCGCCGGTCAGCGGGGTCATGCTGCCGATCAGGATCGGCGCGGATTGGGCAAGGCCGGTGCGCAGGAAGGCCGGGGATGCAAGCGTGACGGCCGCCGAGGAAACGAACAGTCTGCGGGAGAGTCTCATGTCATTATCCTTCTGTTGGGTCGGGGATGCGCAGCCGCTTGGCACGCGCGTCGGTCGGGGGCGTTCCGGCTTCTGCGGCCGGATGCGCCGGTGGTGGGGGTGCGTCAGGCGGCCTGCCGGGGGCGCCGCGTGCGTTCGGGCAGCAAGCCTTCGGGGCGGAAGCGGACGACCGCGATCAGCAGGGTTCCAATGATGATGAAGCGCAGCGCCGAGATCTGCGTGGGGGTGAGGAAATCGAGAAGCGGGGCAAGGAACCGCGTCCCCTCGTAGATGGCGGTCACGACCAGCGCGCCCAGAACCGCGCCCTTCATGTTCCCGGCCCCGCCGACGATCAGCGACATCCAGACGAGGACGGCGATCTGCGTGGTGAAGTTGTCGGGGGTGATGGTCTGCACGTAATGGGCATAGAGCGAGCCTGCGAGCGCCATGACCGCGCTGCCCAGCATGAAGGCCTGCACCCGGTAGGCGAGGACGTTCTTGCCGAGCGTGGCAGGCACGAGGTCATCCTCGCGGATGGAGCGCAGCACGCGTCCGAACGGCGCCCCTGCCAGCCGGTTCAGCAAAACGAAGGCCAGAACCGCGACCAGCACGAAGACGCCGAGGATGAACCACGCGCTGGCCTCCCGGCCCAAGCCGTCGATGACCGGGCGCGTCATGATGAGGAACCCGCGCGGGCCCCGCGTCAGCCAGTCCTCGTTGTTGAAGACGAGGCGCATGGTTTCGGCAAAGCCGAGCGTGACGATGGCTAGGAAATCCCCACTGAGCCGGACCGAGAGCAGGGACACCAGCGCCCCGGCGATGCCGCCGACGGCAAGGGCCGCCGCCATGCCAATCAGGATCGGCTGGCCCAGCGTCTCGGTGACAATGCCGCTGGTATAGGCGCCGACGCCGTAGAAGCCGACGACCCCGAAATTCATCAGCCCGGTTAGCCCGAACTGGATGTTCAGCGCCATCGCAAGGATCACATAGACCGCGGCGGTGGTCAGGATGGCAACGAGATAGGCGTCCATGGTCTATTTCCTTTCCACGATGCGGCCCAACAGGCCCTGCGGACGTACGAGCAGCACGATCGCGATGACGACGAAGCCGACGGCGCCCTTGTAGGGGGCCGAGAGGAAGGCGACGGTCAGTTCCTCGGCAAGGCCGATGATCACCGCCCCAAGAGCCGCCCCAAGGGGGGAGCCGAGGCCGCCGACGATGGCCGCCGCGATGACGGGGATGGCCAGCGCGAGGCTGAGATTCGGCTCGATCGCGAGGTCGAGCCCCACGAGCGTTCCGCTGAGGCCGAAGAGCGCGCCCGCCAGCAGGATGCCCGCCGCCTCGATGCGCGGCACGGGCAGCCCGCGGATGGAGGCGAGCGAGGGGTTGTCCGCCACCGCCCGCAGCGCCCGGCCCAGCCGGGTGAAGGTCAGAAGGGCGCCCACGGCCAGCGTCGCCACGACGGAGATGCCGATGACCCACAGCGTTTCGGGCGTGAAGCGCAGCCCGGCGAAGGTGAGCGGCGGAACCAGTGGCAGATCGAAGGCCCGGATCTGGGTGCCGAAGGCGAAGCGGATCACGTTGTCGAGGATCACCGACAGCGCGATCGACACCAGCAGCAGCGTGCCGCCGCTGCGCCCGCGCAGGGGGGCGAAGACCAACCGGTCGCTGAGCAGCAGAAGCGCGGCGCCGAACAGAACGGCGAAGATCCCTCCGGTCCAGATCGGCAGGCCGAGCGCGTTCATCCCCCAGGCGGCGAAGGCCCCGGTGGTCATGAAGGCGCCCACCGCGAAATTGGTGTATCGGAACAGCGTGAAGATCAGCGTGAAGCCGATGGCGGCGGGGGCAAGGATCGCCGCGCTGGCGATGGCGTTTATCAAAAGCTGCATCAGGCGTGATCTCCGAAGAACAGGGCCCCGAAATCGGGCTCGGCGGCGAGTTCGGACGCGGGGCCGGCGCGGCGCAGACGGCCATCGACCAGCACCACCGCACGGTCGGCGCGGGCAAGGGCGGCGCGGGCGTTCTGCTCGACGATCAGGATCCCGAGGCCGGCCCGGCGCGTCAGCGTTTGCAGCACATCCAGCATCTCGCCCACGAGGTTGGGGGAGAGGCCAGCCGTCGGCTCATCGACCAAAAGGATGGTCGGGCGCGACATCAGCGTCATGCCGAGCGCGGCCATCTGGCGCTGCCCGCCCGACAGGCCCCCGGCCGTCTTGTTCAGATAATTGCGCAGGGTCGGAAGCAGGGCGATCACCTCCTCCTTGCGGGCGGGGATGTCGTCATAGCCCCATGCGCTCGTCTCGAGGTTCTCCGCCACGGTGAGGGTGCGGAACACGTTGCGATCCTGCGGCATGAAGGCGACGCCGCGGGTCGCACGCTCGAACGGGGAAAGGGGGATGAGATCCGTGTCGTCCACCGTCAGGTGGCCTTGCGTGACGCGGGCCACGCCTGCGAGGCTTTTGAGCAGCGTCGATTTCCCGGCCCCGTTCGGGCCGACCAGCGTCACGATCTCGCCGGATGCGACCGAGAGGGTGATGTCGCTCACGATGTTCGCGCCGCCATATCCGGCGCAGAGGTTCTGAAGGTGCAGCTGGGTCATGCGGCCTGCCCCAGATAGGAGTCGATCACCGCCGGATTGCGCGAGACGTGATCGAAGCTGCCTTCGGCCAGCAGCTCGCCCGCGGCCATGACGACGACGCGGCTGGTCAGGGCGCGGATGAAACCGACATTGTGCTCGATGATGAGGAATGTCTTGCCGAGGTCGCGGTTCAGCTTCTGCACGATCACGATGATCTCCTCCACGAGGTGGGGGGCGACGCCGGCCGCGATCTCGTCCAACAGGATGGTGTCGGCCCCGGCCATCAGCGCGCGGGCGAGTTCCAGAAGCTTCTTCTGCCCGCCCGACAGGGTTCCGGCCAGCTTCGCCTCATGCGGGGTGAGGGAGACGAGATCCAGCATCTCGTAGGCGCGTTCGGTTAGACGCGCCTCGGCCTTGCGGACCGCGCCGGGGCGGAAGAGGGCGCTTGCCATATGCTCGCCCGGATGGTCGGCGGCGGCGAGGAGGACATTCTCCAGCACCGACATCCGGTCCAGCTCCCGCGAGAGTTGGAAGCTGCGGACGATGCCGCGCCGCGCCAGTTTGTAGGGCGGAAAGCCCGTCACATCGCTGCCATTGACGCGCAGCTTGCCCCCGTCCGGGCGCAGCACGCCCGAAATCAGATTGAACATGGTCGTCTTGCCGGCACCGTTCGGGCCGATCAGCCCCATGATCTGCCCCGTCTCCACCTGAAAAGAGACGTTGTTGACCACCGTGACGCCGCCAAGTTTCTTGGTCAGGCCGTCGACTTCGATACGTACAGGTTTCATGTCACCTCCTTGGCGGCCTTCGGGGCCGTGCCGGAACCGCTGGGGGCGGCCGCGATCCGCTGCTCGATCAGGTCGGTCAGCATGTCGATCACCGCGGCCTCCTTGGCCTTGTCGGGTTCGATATTGTTCTGAAGCCGCAGCCCCCGCAGCGTGGAGACGGTGAACGTCACCACCACGCGCAGATCCTCTTGGGGCAGGTTCGATCCGGACAGCGCCCGGATGCCGAATTCCTCGTAGGCGTGGAAGAGTTCGGTCAGGATCTCGTTCACGGCCGATCCGATGCGGGTCTCGGTCCGGCCCAGCACCACGAGATCGAGCATCGTGACGAGCGCGTTCGGCGGGAACACCTCGTTGTACAGCGTCATGACATAGCTGCGGACATCGGCGCGCCCCGAGGCGACATCCTCTGCCTGACGGATCACGACATCCTTTGCGCGAGCCCAGAAATGGCGGGCGGTGTCGATGATGAGATCATCCCGCGTGGGGTAGTGATGCAGCATCGCCCCGCGCGAGACGCCGCAATATTCCGCAACGGCCTTGCCGGAAGCTGCCTCGACGCCGACCTCGGCGATGATCTTTTCGGTCGCCGCGCGCAGGCGGGCCCGCATCGCCGCGCCCTTCAGTTCCCGTCCGTCCTTGATGGTGCTCTCGTCGTTCATCGTTCCGTCCGCCTTGTCTTGTGCCCAGTGGGGCGGCGGCGGCGGGGTGGTTCAAACAAAAAACAGTCTGGACTGTTTTTTTGTTTGCGCGATGCAGGCGGTGCGCGGCGATTGGGCAGATTTGGTGGGCAGGGTGGGAAAACTGGGCGATCTGGATGAGACGAAGATAGCCACCCTCAACCCCGGCCATAGCGCATACCGCCACCGGGGTGGCTACGGGCGTTGCAAGGTTTGCGGGGGCGAAGGGGCGACCGCCGAGGCCGGTCAGGCTTCCGAGCGGGGTATCGGTCGTGCCGCCAACCCGGCGGTTTCCAGATGATCCAGAAGCGCAGCCTCGACCGGGGTCATGTGGCGTTCGGCATCGACCAATGAGAACACGTCGATCAGCGGGGCCGGGGCGGGCGCTTGGATCGGGATCTGCCACAGCCGCGCACCATAGCGCAGGGCATGGCCGCGCGCCATGCAGCCGATGGCGGTGCCATTCTCGATCAATTCCGACAAATCATCCACGCCGGTGGCGGCGGCGATGAAGCGTTCGCCGACCCCATGGCGAACCCGCCAGAGCGCCAGTGCGGACAAGGCCCCGGCCATGCGGTCCTCCTCATAGCCAACCACGTCCGAGGCGGCCAAAGCCGCAGGGTCCACGGGGGATTGCCGGAACAGCGGGTGGCGGGGGCCGCAATAGACGCCGAATTCCTGCGCCTGCAAGGGCTGGGCCCGCAGCCGCAGGATCGCCGGGTCGATCTGCGTGCAGAATCCGACCGAGGCGACGCGCTGTTGCAGCGCCTGCGATACCTCGTGGCACGAGGACGAGCGGATGGAGAGGGTGACCCTCGGATGTTGCTGGCGGAACTCCTCGAACACCGGGGTGATGTGGTCCATCTCGAGATGCGACGAGCGATAGATGACAACGTTGCCCGACAGCGACTGCCCCGCATTGACCGTCAGGTCGTTCAGCCGCACGACGCCGCCATAGATCTCCAGCGCCTCGCGATAGACGAATTCGCCCGCGCGGGTGATGACGAAGTTCTGCCCGCTTCCGCGTTCGACGAGGCGCAGTTCCAACCGCTCCTCCAGCCGCCGCAGGGCGGCCGAGACCGAGGGTTGCGACACGCTCAACCGTACCGCCGCCGCCGTGATCGACCGTTCCTGAACGATGACCATATACGTGCGCAGCAGGTTCCAATCGAGTTGGACCGCCAATCGGTCGAGCTGAAAGCTCATTCGTCTCGTGCACCTTTCGTCTGATCCGCGAAGTGGCACCGCGCCTGCCGGTCGGGGCCGAGGGGAACCGGGGCGGGGGGCACGGTATCGCAGGTCCCCTTTTCAGCAATAGGGCAGCGGGTGTGAAAGGCACAACCCTTCGGGACGTTGGTCGGGCTGGGAATATCCCCGGTCAGGCGGATGCGGTCGGGGCGCTTCACCGCCGAAGGCACCGGCACCGCCGACAACAGCGCGCGGGTATAGGGGTGGCGGGGATCCTCGAACACCTGCTCCACCGGGCCTTCCTCGACGATCTTTCCCAGATACATGACCGCCACGCGGTCGCACAGAAAGCGGATCACCGCGAGGTTGTGCGAGATGAACAACTGCGTCAGCGACGGACGCGTCAGCCGCAGATCCTTCAGCACGCCGAGGATCTGCGCCTGCACCGATACATCGAGCGCCGAGGTCGGTTCGTCCAGCACCAGCAGGTCGGGATCCAGCACCAGCGCGCGGGCGATGCAGACGCGCTGCTTCTGCCCGCCCGACAATTCATGCGGGAAACGGTCGTGGAATTGCGGCGGCAGACCCATCGAAACCAGCATATCCGACACCTTGGTGTGCAGGGCGGCGCCACGGAGGTCGGTATTCAGGATCAGCCCTTCGGCCACGGCGCGGCGGATCGTCATGCGGGGGTTCAGCGACGAATGCGGGTCCTGAAAGATGATCTGCGCCTTCCGCCGCAGGGTCTTCATACCCCTCTGGCTGAGCTTGCGCACATCCACGTCGCCGATCCTGATCTCGCCCGAGGTCGCCGGGACCAGCCGCAGCAGGGTCTTGCCGACCGTCGTCTTGCCCGAGCCGCTTTCGCCCACCAGCCCGACGGTTTCGCCCGGCTTCAGGGTCAGCGACACGCCGTCCACCGCGCGGACCACATGGCCGGCGGGGGTCGGGAAATGCACGTCGAGGTCGCGAATGCTCAACATGTCAGTGCTCATGGGCGGGGACTTTCATCGGGGCTTCGTCGAACAGGGTGCAGGCGACCGTGTGATCCGGCGCCACATGCCGGAAGGCGACCGGATCGGCGCAGGCCGCATGCGCGCTTGGGCAGCGTTGGGCAAAGCGGCATCCCTGCGGCGGGTGCAGCAGGTCCGGCAGGGTGCCTGGGATCGAGGCCAGCCGCTCCACCCGTTTGAACGGATGGGGCAGGGCCTCGAGCAGGCCCTTGGTGTAGGGATGCGCCGGGGCCTCGAAGACGCGGGCGATGGGCGCGTCCTCGACGATCTTGCCGGCATACATCACCGCCACCCGCGAACAGGCTTGCGCCACCACGCCCAGATCGTGTGAGATCATGATCATCGTCAGCCCCATATCCTCCACCAGCTCGGCCATCAGGTCGAGGATCTGCGCTTGGATGGTCACGTCCAGCGCGGTGGTCGGCTCGTCCGCGATCAGCAGCTTGGGTTTGGCCGCCAGCGCCATGGCGATCAGGATGCGCTGCCGCATACCGCCCGAAAGCTCGTGCGGATAGGCGGCGAACTGGCGGGCGGGATTGGGCAGGTGGACCTTTTCCAGCATGTCCAAGGCGATGTCACGAGCCTCGGCCCGCCTTACCTTGCCGCCCGATTGCGCGCGGATCGCATCGGTCAGCTGCGTGCCGATGCGGAACACCGGGTTCAGATAAGTCATTGGGTCTTGGAAGATCATCGCCACGTCCTTGCCCCGGACGCCGCGAAGCTGACGGTCGGACAGGCCCAGAAGCTCGCGCCCGTCCAGCCGGACCGAGCCGGAGGTGATCCGCGCCGGCGGGCTTGGAACGAGGCCGAAGGCGGCGCGGGTCAGCACCGACTTGCCGCAGCCGGTCTCTCCCACCAGCCCCACAGCCTCGCCGGCGGACAGCTGAAGGTTGACCTTGTCGATCGCGTGGTAGGTGCCGTCGAACGTGTCGAAGACCAGCGAGAAATCCCGGATGTCGAGAATTGGAGTGCGTTCCATCATCGTTGCCTCGGATCAAGGACGTCGCGCAGGCCATCGCCCATCAGGTTGAAGCCGAGGACGGTGAAATAGATCGCCAGCCCCGGAAACAGCGTGCACCACCACCAGTTCGGCAGGTACGAGCGCCCGGTCGAGACCATCGCCCCCCACTCGGGATAGGGCGGCTGCGCGCCCAGCCCCAGAAAGCCGAGCGAGGCCGCGCCGAGGATCGCCAGCCCCATATCCATCGACGCCTTCACGATGATCGGCGAGAGGCAGTTGGGCAGGACATGGACGAAGACCACCCGCAGGGGGCCTGCGCCCAAGGCGCGGGCGGCGTCGACATAGGTCTCGTTCCGCTGGCTCAGGGTCTTGGCCTGAACCAGCCGGACATAGCCGGGCCACCAGACCAGCGCCAGCGCCACCATGGCGTTGCCGATGCCGGGGCCGAGCGCGCCGACGATGGCGATGGCCAGGATCAGGCCGGGGATCGACAGGAAGATGTCGGTCACGCGCATGATCACCTCGGGCAGCCAGCCGCTGGTCATCCCCGCGATCATGCCCAGCGGCACGCCGATCAGGATGGCGATGCCGGTGACGGTCAGGCCGATCTGCAGGGTCGTGCGCGCGCCGATCAGCACCCGCGACAGGATGTCGGAGCCCACCTGATCGGTGCCGAACCAATGCTCGGACGATGGCGGCAGCAACTTGGCCGAGAAATCGACCGCGCCATAGGCGTCTTCGGGATAGGGGGCCAGCAGCGGGCCGAAGGCGGCGATGCCAAGGAACAGCACGACGATCACCAGCCCGACCATGGACGAGAAGCTGCGTGAATAGGTGCGGATCAACCGGCGGGTTTCGCGGTATTTCATGCGTTGGGGGGCGGCTAGCGTCGCGGTGGCGGAACTGGCGGATGTCATGTGCTCTACCTCAAACTTGGTTGCGCACGCGCGGATCGAGCACGGCATAGGCCAGATCGATCAGCAGGTTCGTGAACATGAAGGCCGCGCCCAAGATCAGCGTCACCGCCATGATCGGCTCGAAATCCGACGAGACGGCGGCCTTGGCGGCGTAGAGCCCGATGCCGGGAAAGTCGAAGACGCCCTCGACCAGCACGGTACCGCCCAGCATCCAGCCGAAGCGCAGGCCGATCATCGCCAGCGTCGGCAGGATGGCGTTCTTCAGCGCATAGACCGCGATGATGCGGAAGGGGCCGATGCCTTGCGCCTTGGCATTGATGACGTAATCGCGGCCCAATACCTCCAGCATCTCGGCGCGATTGACGCGGATGATCGCGGCCAGCGCCGGCAGGCTCAGCGCGGCGGCGGGAAGGACCATGTACCAAAGGGCAGTCAGGGCGGTGCTCGGGTCGCCGTTTAGCAGCGCATCGACGGTGATCATCCCGGTGAACTGTGGCGGAACGTCGTCGAAGACCCCCAGCCGACCGCCAAGGGGAAACCAGCCGAGCTGCAGCGCCAGATACCATTGCAGCATAAGGCCGAGCCAGAACATCGGCAGCGCCGCACCGGACACGGCGATCAGGCGGATGCCGTGGTCGGGAAAACGGTTCTGCCACACGGCGGCCAGCACGCCCAGCGGGATGCCGACGATGATGGCGATGGTGATCGCAAAGAAGACCAGTTCGACCGTGGCGGGCAGGAATTGGGCGATGTCGCGCGCCACGGCGCGGCCGGTATAGACCGAGGTGCCAAGATCGCCGCGGGCAAGCTGGCCGATATACATGGCAAAGCGCAGCGGCAGCGGCTCGTCGAACCCGCGGGCCTCGCGGATCTGATCGACCATCTCTTGGGTGGCGTCGGGACCGGCGGCAAGACGCGCGGGATCGCCGGGCGCGATGTTGGCAATGGTGAACGTGACGACGGCGAGGCCCAGCAGCATCACCACCATCAATCCCAAGCGCTTGAGTATCAGTCTTGTCATCTCGGTCTCAATTCCGGAGGGCAGGCGGCCCCTGCGGGCCGCCGGGCGGGGATCAGGGCTGGATGTAGATCGGGTAGAAATCGATCTCGGCGGACATGCGGATCGGGGTATCGACGAACCCCTTCACATAGTCGCGGTGGGCGAACTGACGCATCCGCAGCATCCCGAAGATCTCGGGCTGGATATCGACGATCTTCTGCTGGATCTCGGCATAGATCGGTGCGCGCTCGTCCCAGTCCGACAGCTTGCGCCCTTGGTCGATCAGCGCCGTCAGTTCGTCATCCTCGATGAAATGCGAGCCATAGTACTTCCCGTGCGAGATCGGGTGATACTGGATCGCCACCGCATCCGGGTCGGTGGACACGGGCGTCGCGAACACCGCCATCAGGTCCGGGCTGGTATCGGGGCTGGAGGCACGGGCCACCATGTTCGCCCAAGTCAGCGGGACCATCTCCAGATCGATGTTCAGATCCTTCAGGCTGTTCAGCAGCGACAGGCCCATCTGGCGTTGTTCTTCGAGGCCCTGCACATAGACGTATTCCAGAGTGATCCCGCCATCGGGCCAAGGCGTCTTGGCCAGATATTCGCGGGCCTTGTCCATGTCTTGGCGCGGCATGTCGATATCGACCTTGCCCTTGATCGCATCGGCGAAGGGCGAGGTCTGAAGCGTCGCCTTGCCGTTGTAGATCTGCAGCAGCGTGTCGTAATCGAATGCATAGGCCACGGCCTTGCGCAGGTTGATGTCGTGCATCTTCTCGCCCTGCGTGTTGATCTTCAGACCGAAGGTCGCCAGCGTCTGCGAGGATGTGACCTCGATATCGGGACGTTGGGCGACGACGTCGAATTCCTCGGGCGTCAGATCGCTGACGAGGTCGGCCTCGCCCGACATCAGCGCCGCACGCTGGGAGGAGCTTTCCTGAATGATGCGGTAGATCACGCCGCCCATATCGTCCGAGTCATACGGGAAGCCCTTCCAGTAATCGTCGTCGCGGGCCAACCAATAGGCGGTGCCCTGGTCGAAACGCTCCATCGTGAAGGGGCCGGAGCCGGCGTCATGCTCCGCCAGCCATGCTTTGCCATAGTCGCCATCCACCTCGTGGGCTTCGACTTGGGCAGGGTTCACGATGAACCACCACGGCAGGAACGACAGGAACGGCGCATAGGCGCGGTCCAGCGTGAATTCCACCGTATGCTCGTCCAGCGCCTTGATGTTCTCGGGCCGAAGGATGTCCGACAGCATCCAAGAGGCGCCCTCGTTCAGTTCCAGAACCCGCTTGTAGGAATAGACGACCGCCTCGGCGGTGACCGGGTCGCCGTTGTGGAACGTCGCCTCGGGGGCCAAGTTGAACGTCCAGACGAGGCCATCGTCGGATGTCGTCCAGTCCGTGGCCAGCCAAGGTTCGACTTCGGGCGGGTTTCCGGTGTATTTCACGAGGCCGTCATAGAGGGCCAGCGTCATCATGCGGATGGAATAGTCGTAGGACTGGCCGGGGTCGATATGCGACACCGCTTGCCGGCTTCCCACCACCATCCAATATTTGCCGTCGCGCTTCTCGACGGCCGATGCTGGCGAGGCCAGCATGGCCAGAAGGGCCGCGGCCGAGGTCAACAGTTTGAAAGTCACGTCTGCTCTCCCGTCTACGGGGCCCAGCTGCGGGCCGATATCGGCGAGGGAAGCCCGATCTGACGAGCTTGCCTGCAAGACCCATCAATTCAGAACAGACCCTTCAGGAAAAACAGCAATTCCCGATGACCCATATCAGTCTGGGTTATGTTTCGATTTTCGGTCGCCCATAAGTTGAGCGGGCCGGGCCGAAACTGCCCGCTCTTTTCCCATCGTTCTGCGAACGTTCCGTGTGCGGCGGCCGCGGCATAGGCCCCAGCGATCTGCGCCATAGCAAAACGCTATTTGCGGAAACGGGGCGGGGAAGCGGAAATTGCACACAACGATGGCCCACCTTCGGGTCAATATGAGGTTTCGCGACCGTTCGGCGGTCGGTGCCCGTGCGAGAGGATGACACATGAACACCTTGGCCCAGAGGTCTCCCAGCCAGACCCACAGAACCCTGACATCCGATGACATCGAGGCGCTGGCGGTCGGCGCGTGGATCCTCGGGACGGGCGGCGGCGGCGATCCATACCAGAAGCTTCTGAACATGCGCCTCTTGTACGAGGCCGGGCGTCAGGTCACGCTGATGGATCCGCTGATGCTGGACGACAATGCGCTGGTGGCGGTGCTGTCGAACATGGGCGCGCCGCTGGTCGGGCAGGAACGCCTGTCGGACCCCGAATTCGCGCTGAAGCCCCTGCGCATGATGGAGGAATACCTCGGCCGCAAGTTCGACGCCGTCATGGCGTTGGAGATCGGCGGCGGCAATGGCGTGCACCCGATGATGGTCGCCGCGCTGACCGGTTATCCGGTGGTGGATGCCGACACCATGGGCCGCGCATATCCCGAGGCGCAGATGACCTCGGTCGCGGTGGCTGGGCTGCGCTGCTACCCGCTGACCATGGCGGACATCCGCGACAACGAGGTGATCATCCCCCGCGCCGCCTCGTGGCGGTGGATGGAGCGCATCTCGCGCAAGGCCTGCACCGAGATCGGTTCGGTCGCGGCCACCTGCAAGGCGCCCCGCTCGGGTGCGGAGGTCAAGCAGCACGGCGTTCTGTATTCGGTTTCGAAGGCGATCAGCCTTGGGACCAACGTGCTGAAGGCCCGGGCCGAGCATTCCGATCCGATCGAGGCGGTCCTGTCCTCGACCAAGGGGATGCGCCTTTTCGACGGCAAGGTGGTGGATATCGAACGCCGCACCACCGAAGGCTTCCTGCGCGGCCAGACGCGGATCGAGGGGCTGGACGGCTTTGCCGGCAAGGAACTGCTGGTGCATTTCCAGAATGAATTCTCGGTGGCCTATCTGGACGGAGAGCCGATCGTGATGACGCCGGATCTGATCTGTCTGCTGGACACGGTATCGGGCGACGGCATCGGCACGGACGCCTTGCGCTTTGGCCAGCGGGTCAGCGTGCTGGCGCTGCCGGCCCCGGCGGTTTTCCTCAGCGAAAAGGGCATCGCCGCCGTCGGCCCGCGGGCCTTCGGTTTCGATCTGGAATTCAAATCGGTCTTCGAGGAGTCTAACACATGAAACGCATCGGGATCGATGTCGGCGGCACCAACACGGATGCGGCCCTGCTGGATGGCGACAAGGTCATCGCGGCGGTCAAGACCTTCACCACGGCCGATGTCACGAGCGGCGTGCGCACCGCCCTGAAGGAAGTGATCGCCCAAGCCGGTGACGCCGCGCGCGACGTGGTGGCCGTGATGATCGGCACGACGCATTTCACCAACGCCGTCGTCGAGCGCCGCAACCTTGGCCGCGCCGCCGCAATCCGCGTGTCGCTGCCCGCCTCGGCCAGTTTGGTGCCGTTCTGCGATTGGCCGAAGGATTTGGCCGCGAAGGTCAATGGCGGCGTCTATCTGGTCGAAGGCGGCCATGAATATGACGGTCGCCCGCTGTTCCCGATGGACGAGCAGGCCATCGCCCGCGCCGCGCGGCAGATCGCCAAGGACGGGGTGAAGGCCGTGGCGATCTCAGCGACTTTCTCGCCGCTGACCGCAAGCTGCGAGGAGCGCGCGGCCGAGATCGTGCGCAACGAGGCACCCGGCGTCCATGTCACCATGTCCTCCACCCTTGGCCGCATCGGCCTGCTGGAGCGTGAGAACGTGGCGCTGATGAACGCCTCGTTGATCGGGCTGGCACAAGAGACGACGCAGGCCTTCGTAGATGCCGTGGCCGATAGCGGCCTTGGCGCGCAGCTGTTCATCACCCAGAACGACGGCACCGTGGTGCGGGCTGACGCGGCGCGCGAATATCCGGTCTTCTCGTTCGCCTCGGGGCCGACCAATTCGATGCGGGGCGCGGCGCTGCTGGCCGGGGTGGAAAACGCCATGGTCTGCGACGTGGGCGGCACCACGGCCGATATCGGCTGCCTGATCAACGGATTCCCCCGCGAGGCGAACAACGTGGTCGAGGTAGGCGGGGTGCGGACCCTGTTCCGCATGCCCGATCTGCTGTCCATCGCCGTGGGCGGTGGCACGAAGATCGGCCGCGATCCGGTGACGGTCGGCCCGGAATCGGTCGGTTATCGGCTGGGGCAAGAGGCGCTGGTCTTCGGTGGGTCGCAGATCACCGCGACCGACATCGCCGTGGCCGCCGGGCTGATGACGCTGGGCGATCCGTCCAAGGTGGCGGGCCTGCCGGCCGATTTCGTCAAGGCCGCGCTGGCGCGCATCCATGGCAGCATCGCCGAATCCGTGGACCGGATGAAGACCGACGCGACCGAGGTGCCACTGCTGGCGGTGGGCGGCGGCGCCATGTTGATCCCGCAGGCGGTGCCCGGCATCTCCGAGGTGATCCAAGTGGAACATAGCGGCGTGGCCAATGCCGTAGGGGCCGCCATGGCGCAGATTTCGGGCGAAACCGACCGCATCTACCGCGACATGGATCGCGACGATGCCATCGAAGAGGCTCGCAAGGCGGCCATCGCCTCGGCCATCGCGGCCGGTGCGGACGAAAAGACGATCAAGGTCATCGATATCGAGGATCTGCCTTTGTCTTACCTGCCGGGCCGGGCGATCCGCACCCGCGTGCGGGTGGTCGGCGAGGCGGCCGCGCTGACGCAAGAGGTCCCCGCATGACTCGGCCGGTCGTGGGCCTGCTGGTGGTCGGGCAGTCGCCCCGACCCGCCCTTCAGGACGAGTTCCGCCATGTCCTGCCCGAAGACGTGGCCGAGTTGAAGGTGATGGGCGCGCTGGACCATTTGGACGATGCCGGCCTTGCCGCCGCGGCCCCCACCAGCGACCGCGATACGCTTTATACCACGTTGCCGGACGGGCGCTCGATCCTCATCAGCAAGGCCGTCGTGACCGAGGGGATGCGCGACCGGCTGAAGGACATGGCGCGCGAGAAGGTGGACGTCGCCGTGATCGCCTGCACCGGCAAGTTCGCCGGGCTGGAAGCGCCGGGGGTGCATTTCGCCTCGGACCTGATCACCGGGGCGGTGGATGGCTGCCTGCCGGGCGAGGGGCGATTGGGGGTCTTCATCCCCACGCCCGCGCAGGCCGACGCTTGCTTGGCGCGCTGGAAACGGCCCGGCCGCACCTGTTTCGCCGTGCCCCTGCAGCCCGACGCGGACGAGGCGACGATCCGCGCCGCTGCGGCCGAGATGGCGGCACAGTCCCCCGATCTCGTGGTGCATGACTGCATCAGCTACACCCGCGCCAGCCGCCAGCTTGCCGCCAGCATCCACGGTGCGCAGGCGATTCTGGCGGCAGCCATCTGCGGACGCTTCGCCGCCGAACTTGCCGGGGCCTGAGCCTCGTTCCCCCATTTTTCGAACCTGAAAGCGATGACCATGGAACTCGACCTCGCTCGGCTCACTCCCAAAGACCGCTACAAGATGCTCAGCGCCACGGTGACGCCGCGCCCGATCGCGCTGATCTCGACCGTGGATGCGGACGGCACGCTGAACGCGGCACCGTTCAGCTTCTTCAATGTCTTCGGCGAAGATCCGGCCACTTGCGTGATCGGCTTTGCCCGGCGCGACGACGGCACCAAGCGCGATACGGCCCGCATCATCGAAGACAGTGGCGAATTCGTGGTGAACATGGTCGACATGAGCATCGTCAACGGCATGAACATCTGCGCCATCGATTTCCCGCCCGAGGTGGACGAGTTCGAACGCGCCGGTTTCACCCCCGTGCCCAGCCGCTTGGTCAAGCCGCCGCGCATCGGGGAAGCGCCGGTGTCCTTCGAGTGCCGCCGCACCGTGACGCTGCAACTTAGCAAGGGCCGTGATTTGGTGGTGGCCGAGATCCTGACGATGCACGTCCGCGACGGACTGGTGGACCCCGAAAAGCTGTATCTCGATCAGGAGCGATACGACGTGGTCGGCCGCCTCTATGCCGATCTCTACACCCCGGTGAACGAGGTCTTCTCCAAGCGGCGCTGGCAGCCCGAGGATTGGGACGCGGGCTTGGTGCAGCCCGTCGAACGGCCGGAGTGATGGGGGTGGCCCGGTAGGGCCGTCCTCCAGCTTCGCCCGAGTTTCGCGCAGCATATGCGGCCAGCGGTCGTAGGGGATTTGCACCGCTGGCATGCCAGCGGTGTGATGCTTTGTCGGCGATGTCGTTGAATTTGGCTCGCCGAAGACGTTCATGCGCAGATAGCGGCGCAACACCCCTGAAGATCCAATCGCAAGCAAAGGAAATGTGGCGGAGAGACAGGGATTCGAACCCTGGGTCGGCTCACACCGACAACGGTTTTCGAGACCGCCGCATTCGACCACTCTGCCACCTCTCCGCGTCAGGGGTCGTCGTGGAGGGGCATTTACCGGCGCTATGCCCCAGTGGCAAGAGGGTAATGTCCCGATCCCGCCGATTTTTGCACGAAGCACGGCGCCAAGTGCAAACCGGTTGACATCGGGGGCTGTCTGATCGATATACGCGAGGTCTGCCATTCACGGATGCGCAGACCTTTTTTCATTGACGCCCCTCGGGGTGCGCTGTCCGACGGCAAGCAACATCGGGAAACCGGGGCCAAAGGACGCGGAACAAGAAGGAAAGACCCATGTTCGCGGTCCTCAAGACGGGCGGCAAGCAATACACGGTTCGCGCGGGCGATATCCTGCGCGTCGAAAAGCTTGCAGCCGAAGCTGGTGAAACGATCCAGTTCAACGACATTCTCATGGTGGGCGGCGATGCGCCGACCATCGGCGCGCCCTTCGTGGCCGGCGCCGCGGTTCAGGCCGAAGTGATCGCCCAGATCAAGGGCGAGAAGGTCATCCACTACGTCAAGCGCCGCCGGAAGCACTCGTCGCAGCGCACCAAGGGCCACCGTCAGCAGCTCACGCTGCTGCGCGTGACGGACGTCCTTGCTTCGGGCGCCGATGCAACCGACGTGAAGGCAGCGACCGGCACCGCCGATGCGCGCCGCGCAGCCCACGAGACGAAGGAGTAATCCCTCATGGCACACAAGAAAGCAGGCGGCTCGTCCCGCAACGGTCGCGACTCCGCCGGTCGCCGCCTTGGCGTGAAGCTCTACGGTGGCCAAGCGGTCATCGCGGGCAACATCATCGTGCGTCAGCGCGGCACCACCTGGTTCCCGGGTGAGGGCGTCGGCATGGGCAAGGATCACACGATCTTCGCCACGCGCGAAGGCGCCGTGTCGTTCAAGAAAGGCCTCAAGGGCCGCACCTTCATTTCGGTCCTCCCGGTGGCGGAGGCCGCTGAGTAAGCCGAACCGCAAGGTTGCATGCAACAGGGGATCGGCTTCGCGGCCGGTCCCTTTTCGCGTTCTGATGTGGGAGACATCGCCATGACGCTCGACATCGCTGATCCGATCCCGGTGATCGGCACGGACCGTTTCCACCTGCGCCCGGTTCGCCGGTCGGATACCGGTCTGCTGGGGCATTACGCAAGCGATCTGCGGGTGGCGCGCATGACAAGCCGCATTCCCCACCCGATGCCGCCCGGCGCGATCGAGGCGTTCGTCACCCGCGCCATGAATCCCAGCTGCGAAGAGGCGATCTGGGTCATGGACGGCTCCTCGACCGAACTCGGCGAGGTGCTGGGCATCATCAGTCTGACGAAGATGGATCGCGGCCAGTCCGAAATCGGATATTGGGTCGCGCCGGCGTTCTGGAACACGGGCCTTGCGTCCGAGGCGGTGGCGGCATTGGTGGCTGCGAACCCGCTGGGAAACACGGCGATCTTCGCCTCGGTGTTTCAGGACAATCCGGGGTCGGCGCGGGTTCTGACGAACAACGGCTTCGTCTATCTTGGCGATGCGGAGACGTTCTCCGTCTCGCGCAATGCCCATGTCGCAACGTGGACCTATATCCGCAAGCTCTGACGGTGCGGGGTTGAGCCTGCGCCGGATTCCCCTTATCGCCTGACGAAACGGCAGGAAGGCCAGCCCATGAAGTTCCTCGATCTCTGCAAGGTCTATATCCGCTCGGGCGGCGGCGGGTCCGGCTGCGTCAGCTTCCGGCGCGAGAAGTTCATCGAATTCGGCGGCCCGGATGGCGGGGATGGCGGCAATGGCGGCTCGGTCTGGGCCGAGGCGGTGGATGGGCTGAACACTCTGATCGACTTCCGCTATCAGCAGCACTTCTTCGCCAAGACCGGTCAGCAAGGCATGGGCAGCCAGCGCACCGGCAAGACCGGCGACGACATCGTGCTGCGCGTGCCCGTCGGAACCGAGATCATCGACGAGGACGAGGAATCGGTCCTTGCCGACCTGACGCGGGTGGGGCAGCGCGTGCTGCTGGCCAAGGGCGGCAATGGCGGCTGGGGCAACCTGCGGTTCAAATCCTCGACCAACCGGGCACCGGCGCGGGCGAACCCGGGCCAGCCGGGGGTGGAGCGGACGATCTGGCTTCGTCTGAAGCTGATTGCGGATTCGGGCCTTGTCGGGCTTCCGAATGCGGGCAAATCCACCTTTATCTCCGCCGTGTCGAACGCCCGCCCGAAGATTGCGGATTACCCCTTCACCACGCTGGTTCCGAACCTCGGCGTCGTGGGTGTGGACGGCAAGGAATTCGTGATGGCCGATATTCCGGGCCTGATCGAAGGGGCGAGCGAGGGGCGCGGCCTTGGAACGCAGTTCCTTGCGCATGTCGAACGCTGCGCCGTGTTGCTGCATCTGGTCGATGGCACGTCCGAAACCGTGCTGGAGGATTACCAGACCATCGTGACCGAGCTGGAGGCCTATGCCGACGAATTGGGCGACAAGCCCCGCATCGTCGCGCTGAACAAGGCCGACGCGCTGGACGAGGATACGATCCAGATGTGGCGCGAGGGGCTTGAAGAGGCTTCGGGCGGGCCGGTTCATGTGATTTCCGGGGCTGCGAACAAAGGCTTGCAGGACGTTCTTCGCGCGATACATGCGCAGATCGAGGCGGCGAAAGCGGTCGATGACGACCCCGCGCCGTGGCAGCCTTGATCCCCGATCTGCGCACGGCACGACGGCTGGTCATCAAGATCGGCTCCGCCCTTCTGGTGGATCGCGACTGCGGCTTGCGTCAGGATTGGCTGCACGCCCTCGCGCTCGATGTGGCCGAGGTGAAGGCCCGGGGCACGGATGTGATCCTCGTGTCCTCCGGCTCCATCGCGCTTGGTCGAGGGGTGCTGCATCTCGGCTACGGCTCGCTTCCGCTGGAACAGAGCCAAGCCGCTGCGGCGGTCGGTCAGATCCAGCTTGCCCGCGCCTATGAGGAGGCGCTTGCCCCGCATGGCATCACCACCGGGCAGGTGTTGATGACGCTGGACGACACCTCGGACCGGCGGCGATATCTGAACAGCCGCGCCACGCTGGAGATGCTGCTGGGCCTTGGCGTGGTGCCGATCGTCAACGAGAACGACACCGTCGCCACCGACGAAATCCGTTTCGGCGACAACGACCGTCTGGCCGCGCAGATCGCCGTGACGGTGGGCGCCGATCAACTGGTGCTGCTGTCGGATGTGGACGGTTTCTATTCCGCGAACCCCAAGGAAGATCCGACCGCCCACCGCTTCGACGTGGTGGACGCGATCACCCCCGCGATCGAGGCGATGGCGGGCGATCCGGTGTCGGGCCTTTCCAAGGGCGGGATGAAGACAAAGCTGATGGCGGCCAAGACGGCGGTGGCCGCGGGCTGCGCCATGGCAATCACCGAAGGGTCGGTGGAACGCCCGCTGAAGGCGCTGATGGATGGGGCCGCCTGCACATGGTTCGTGGCGCAGGACGATCCGCAGGCCGCGCGCAAACGCTGGATCAACGCGATGAAACCGCGCGGGCAGGTGCATGTCGATACCGGGGCCGCGCAGGCGCTTGCGGCGGGCAAGTCGCTGCTTCCGGCCGGCGTCACGGCGGTGAGCGGGGCCTTCGGCCGCGGCGATCCGGTGGAGATCCTGTCCCCCGAGGGGGAGGTGCTGGGCCGCGGGCTGACGCGCTATACCTCCACCGAGGCGCGGGCGATCATCGGGCACCGCTCGGGCGAGATCGAAGAGATACTGGGCTATGCCGGGCGCGCCGCGCTCGTGCACAGGGATGACATGGTGATCTGAGGAGGATCGGATGGACGACGCAGCGGTGGCGGATCTGATGCAGGCGATCGGCGCTAAGGCGCGGGCGGCGGCGGCGGAGCTGGCCTTCGCGCCAGTCGAGGCCAAGCGCCGTGCCCTGCTGGCCGCCGCCGATGCCGTCCATGCGGGGCAGGACGCGATCCTTGCCGCCAATGCCGCCGATGTGGAGGCCGCGAAGGCCCGCGGCATTTCCGGCGCCTTCCTCGATCGTTTGATCCTCGATGCAGGGCGCATCGCCGGGGTGGAAGGCGCGCTGCGCGACATCGCGGCGCAGGACGATCCCGTAGGGCAGGTGATCGCAGAATGGGACCGCCCGAACGGGCTGAACATCCGCCGCGTCCGCACGCCCCTTGGCGTGGTCGGCGTCATCTATGAAAGCCGTCCGAATGTCACCGCCGATGCGGGCGCGCTGTGCCTGAAGGCCGGCAATGCCGTGATCCTGCGCGGCGGCAGCGAAAGCGCGCAGTCCTCGGCGGCGATCCATGCCTGCCTACAGGCGGGGCTGGTCGCGGCGGGGCTGCCGAAGGATGCCATCCAGCTCGTTCCCGTGCAGGACCGCGCGGCGGTGGCCGAAATGCTCCGCATGAACGAGCATATCGACGTCATCGTGCCGCGCGGGGGCAAGGGCCTCGTCGGTCTGGTCCAGCGCGAGGCGCGGGTGCCGGTCTTTGCGCATCTGGAGGGGATCAACCACGTCTATGTCGATGGGGCGGCCGATCCGGCCAAGGCGATGGCGGTGGTCGTGAACTCCAAGGCGCGGCGGGTCGGGGTTTGCGGTGCGGCGGAATGTCTGCTGATCGACCGCGCCTTTGGCGCCGGGGCCGATCTGGTGCGCGGCCTTCAGGAGGCGGGGATCGAGGTGCGGGCCGAAGGCGCGCTGGCTGAATTGCCCGGCGTCGTTCCGGCGCAGGAGGAGGATTTCGGCCAAGAATTCCTCGCCCCCGTCATCGCCCTGCGGGAGGTGGACGGCGTGGACGGCGCGATTGCGCATATCCGCCGCTTCGGCTCGGGCCATACCGATGCGGTCGTGACCGAGGATGCGGCCGTGGCGGCGCGGTTCTTCCAGCGGCTCGATTCGGCCATTCTGCTGCAGAACGCCTCCACGCAGTTCGCCGACGGGGGTGAATTCGGGATGGGCGGAGAGATCGGGATCGCGACGGGCAAGATGCACGCGCGCGGCCCCGTGGGGGCCGAGCAGCTGACGAGCTTCAAATACCTCGTGACCGGCGATGGAACGGTCCGCCCCTAGAAGGCGATGGCGATACCCCCCTCGGACCGGGTCAGCGAGGGGGTCCCGCCCGCCGCGGCGATGGCGCTGCGGGCCAGCGCAAACTGCACGGTCGCGGCGGTCAGATCGCCCGTCCCTTCGGTCAGCAGTTCCCATGGCGCATCCCGCAGGCGCCGCGCTTCGGCATGAAGGCTGCGCTCGGACGTGATGGTAATGCTGCCGCCATAGGCGAGCGCGGTTTCCATGCACTGGATCAGCAGGAACAGGATCCGCGCCTCGGTCCGGCTGACGGCACCGGGCTGCCAGTCGATGGTGATGCGGCCGTTCATCGCGCCAAGGATCGACCGGATCTCGGCCACGCCGATCGGGGCCTCGGCCGGGGCACCGAAGGCGATGCGCAGGAAACGGATGCGGGCGCTGGCATGGGCGATGCTTTCGGACATCAGCGTCATCTCGGGGCTGGCGGGCACGCCCGTCATCGCCAGAAGCTCCATCCCGTTGCCGATCGCGCCGATCGGGTTGATAAGGTCATGACAGATACGCGAACCGATCAATGTGCTCAGATCGGAAATTTCAGTCATCGGAGGCTCCGCCATGAACGAGATACTTGAACCGGGCATGCTTGTCCGGCATCCCGCGCAGCCTGACTGGGGCCTTGGTCAGGTGCAATCGCGAATCGGCATGCGGGTCACGGTGAATTTCGAACATGCGGGCAAGGTCGCCATCGACGGGCGCGAGGTGCATCTGGTCCCGGTCTTCGAATGAGGAGTGTGATTGACAGGTGCCGCGGCCAGCGGATACGGCAATCGTCATGATGGCGGACGAAGCGTATTTGACCCTGCGTTTGGCGCGGGATGACCGGGACCTGATGGCCGCGCAGCGGCTGCGTTATCGCGTCTTCGTCGAGGAACTGGGCGCGGACGGCCCGATGGTCGATCACGACCGGCGGCTGGAATGCGACCGCTTCGATCCGTATTTCGAGCATCTCCTGCTGATCGACAAGCGGCGCGATGCGGCGGCGCTGGATGATGTGGTGGGGGCGTATCGGCTTTTGTCTTCGGCGCGGGCGGATCAGGCGGGGGGGTTCTACTCGGCCACCGAATACGATCTGTCGCCGCTTCTGGCCACGGGGCGGAACCTTTTGGAACTGGGCCGGTCCTGTGTGCACCGCGATTTCCGGGGCGGTATGGCGATGATGCTGCTGTGGAACGGCCTTGCCGCCTATGTGCTGGAGCGGGGGATCGAGATCCTGTTCGGGCCTGCAAGCTTTCACGGCACGGATGCGGGGCGGCTGGCGCTGCCGTTGGCATGGCTGCACCACCATCACCTCGCCCCCGAGGAGTTGCGCGTGACCGCGCGCCCCGCGCAGCGCCAGCCGATGGATCTGATCGCCGCCGACGCCCTCGATCGCAAGGCCGCGATGCTGGCGATCCCGTCGCTGATCAAGGCCTATCTGCGCTTTGGCGGTTTCGTCGGCGAGGGCGCTTGGATCGACCGCGAGTTCAACACCACCGATGTCTGTCTGGTCATGGACACGGGGCGCATGTCGGAACGGCATCGCGAATTCTACGCACGCAAGGGACATGACGGATGACGTGGCAGGACGGCGACATGGCCTTTGCGCCGATCGGGTGGCGCGGTTGGATGCGGCTGATCTGGCGGGCGCCGCTGCTGCTCTTGATCAATTTCGGCTGCCTTGCGCTTTTGTGCCTCGTCCGATTGGTCGAACGGCCGCTTTTCGATCTGCGCCGACCGATCACGCCGTGGATCACGCAATTCGTCTGCATCAGCTCTCTCTGGACGATGGGGATCCGCCTGCGCCGTCATGGGCGCGCGATGGAAGAGCGGGGCGCGATCGTCGCCAATCACGCAAGCTGGCTCGATATCTACACGCTGAACGCCTGCGCCCGGATCTATTTCGTGTCCAAGGCAGAGGTCGCGCGTTGGCCGGGCATCGGCTGGCTGGCCCGCGCGACGGGTACGGTGTTCATCAACCGCCGGGGCGCAGAGGCCCGCGCCCAGCAGCATTTGTTCGAAGAACGCCTGCGCGCCGGGCACCATCTGCTGTTCTTCCCCGAAGGAACCAGCACGGACGGTCGCCGGATTATCCCATTCAAATCAACCCTCTTTGCGGCGTTCTTTGCAGAGGATCTGAAGGACGATATGGCGATCCAGCCCGTCACCGTCGCCTATCACGCGCCGCCCGGCACCGATCCGCGGTTCCATGGCTGGTGGGGCGGCATGCCGTTCGGGCCGCATATGAAACAGATGCTTGCCGCGCCGCCCGGCGGGGCGGTGGATGTGACGTTCCACGATCCGATCCCGGTGGCCGAGGCGGGCAATCGCAAGGTGCTGACGCAGCGGGCCGAAGCGGCCGTACGATCCGCCCATCCCTGCGGCACCCTGACCTGAGGCATCAGGCAAGTGTGGCGATGATCGCCCGCGCCAGATGCGCCGAGGCCGTGACCCCGTCGATCAGCGGCACGCCGGTCCGGGCCTGAAGATCGGCGCGCAGGGGCGCCATGCCGGCGCATCCAAGGGCGACGGCCCGCGCGCCATCGCCGGCTGCGGCGGTGATCTCTTCGGCAAGGCGGGCGCGGGTGGCCTCGCTCCCTTCCTCCACGGTCAGGACGGGCAGGCCGCTGGCCCGGACGGCAAGGCAGGCCCCGGACATCCCAGAGCGGGCGATGTTCCCCTCCAGCACCGGAACCGAGACGGGCAACGTCGTCACCACCGCGAATGCGCCATAGGTCAGCGTGCCGACCGTATAGGCCGCTTGCCCGATCCCGATCACCGGGCAGTGGGCTGCGGCGCGCAATTCCTCGAGGCCGGTATCGTCGAAACAGGCGATCACGATCGCATCGGCGGCCAGCGCCTCTGCGGCGGGCAGCATGGCCCGCAGCCCGGCCACCGCCTCCGCCCCATCCTTGGGCCCTTGGATGGCCGGGGGGCCGCCGGTATTGGTCCAGCCGATGATCTCGGCCTCGGGCAGGGCCGCGCGGGCGGCGGCAACGATGTCATCGGTCATCGACGCGGTGGAGTTGGGATTGAGATACAGCAGCCGCATCGCGGATCAGACCCCTTTGCCCGCATCCGAACCCAGCCGCGCCCGGCGCCGCGCCATGACCCAAGCCAGCAGCAGGAACGCCCCGATGATCAGCAGCGAAAACGCCGTGGTCAGCGTCCCGAGGGCATAGACGACGGGCGTCGTGACATTCGTCGTCATCCCGAAAATCTCCAGCGGGAGGGTGTTGTAGCTGCCGGCCGTCAGCAGCGTGCGCGCGAATTCGTCATAGCTGAGGGTGAAGCCGAACAGCGCCACCCCGATCAGCGAGGGCGCGATGATCGGCAGCACCACGAAGCGGATCGTCTGCCACGCGCTTGCCCCCTGATCGCGGGCCGCTTCCTCATAGCTGCGGTCGAAGCGGTTGAAGACGGCGAACATGATCAGAAGGCCGAAGGGCAGCGTCCATGTCAGCTGCGCGCCGAAGCCCGATGTCGCCCAATGCACCTTCAGACCCAATTGGTTGAAGATCAGCCCGACGCCGAGCGAGATGAGGATCGAGGGGATCACCAACGAGGCGATGGTTGCATAGAACAGCAGGCCCGATCCGGGAAACCGTTTGCGGAAGGCAAGGCCCGCCATGACCGACACGACGACCGTCGTGACCATCACCATCAGACCAAGGGCGAAGGAACGGCGGAACGCGCCCCAGATGTCGCCGACCGCCTGCTGCTGAAACAGCTCATGGAACCAGTTCAGCGACACGCCGCGCATCGGGAAGGTCAGCCCGCCCTCCGGCCCTTGGAAGCTGAGGATGCCGATCGTGATCGTCGGCCCATAGAGGAACAGCACGAACAGGGCGAAGACGACGCTGAGGACGTAGAAGCTGCGGGGGCGTTTCTCCATGAGGTCAGAGCTCCTTGCGGATGTTGACGAAGCGCAGCAGGATCGCGATCATGATCAGCACGGTGCAGAGCAGCACCACCGCCGTCGCAGCCGCCGACGGATATTGCAAAAGCCCGATATCGTTGGAGATGAGCCGCCCGACATTGGCCCGCTGCGAGCCCGACATGAAGCGCACGGTGATGAAATCCCCCATCACCAGCGTCAGCACGAAGATCGTGCCGATCATGATGCCCGGTTTCGTCAGCGGGATGATCACGTGGACCAGCGTCTGGAACCCGCTCGCGCCGTTGTCGCGCGCCGCCTCGATCAGGTTGCGGTCGATCCGCATCATCGTGTTGAAGATCGGCACCACCATGAACAGCGTGTAGAGGTGCACGAAGGCGAGGATCACCGAGAAATCGGAATAGAGCAGCCATTCCAGCGGCTCGTCGATCACGCCCCATGACATCAGCGCCTGATTGGCAATCCCGTTACGGCCAAGGAACGGAATCCACGAGATCATGCGGATGATGTTCGAGGTCCAGAACGGGATCGTGCAGAGCAGGAAGAGCGCGATCTGCACCGTCTGCGAGCGGATGTGAAAGGCGAGGAAATAGGCCACGGTGAAGCCGATCGCCAGCGTCATCGCCCATGTGATGAAGGCATAGCGGAACGTGGCGGCAAAGACCTTGTACGTCACCGGAGAGCCGAAGAGGAACTGGTAATTCTCCAGGCTGAAGGCCGGGATGATCGAAAACTCGGTCGCCTGCCAGAAACTGACGATCACGATGGTGATGATCGGCGCCAGCAGAAAGCCCAGCAGCACCACCGTCAGCGGCGCTGCCTGAAGCCATCCCGTCACCGTCTCGCGGGTCACTTTCATCGGGGTGCTGCCCTTCACTTCGGCTTGGACGTGGGGCCGGGGGCGCGGTGCCCCCGGCATCGGCATCAGGAGGCGATGAACTCGTTCCATTTGCGGACCATGTACTGGTTCTCGTCCATGACGGCGTTCCAGCAGGCGACATGCCCCATGCGTTCGTAGAAGGAGCCGCCGTCGCGCACCTCGCCCACCTCGGCCAGCTTGTCGCCGGTGGGGCTGGTGATGACATCGGTCGCGGGCTTGCCCTCGAACCAATAGCCCCACTCGTTCTCGGTCATGAAGTCCTTGGAGGTTTCGGGAACGGCCGAATAATAGCCCTGACGCATCAGATAGCCGCCGACCCAGCCCGACAGATACCAGTTGATGTAGTCATAGGCCGCATCCAGCTCCATCCCCGAGAGGGATTTCGACAGGCCGAGACCGCCGCCCCAGCTGCGATAGCCTTCCTTCAGCGGTTGGTACACGCAAGGGATGCCGCGCGATTTCACGGCCGTGATGGCGGGCGACCACATCGACTGGATCACCACCTCGCTGGAGGCCATGAGGTTCACGGATTCGTCGAACGTCTTCCAGAAGGCGCGGAATTGGCCGGCTTTCTTCGCCTCGGTGAAGATCGCCATGGTCTTGTCGATCTCGTCCCGGGTCATGTTGCCCTTGTCGCCATAGGTGATCTCGCCCATCGCTTCGCAGACCATGGCCATGTCCATGATCCCGATGGAGGAGATGTCGAGCAGCGACGCCTTGCCCCGGAATTCGGGGTTCAGAAGCTCGGCCCAGCTGTCGATCGGGCGGCCGATCAGGTCGGGGCGGATGCCCAGCGTGTCGGCGTTGTAGATGGTCGGGATCAGGGTCATCCAGCCGGTTTCCTGATCGGCGAAGCTGGTGCTGCCGGGGCCTTCGACAAAGCCGACGCTGTGGGGCGCGGTGCCCTGCGCGATGTCGGTTTCCGGCGTCAGCTTGCCCGTGGTGAAGATCGGCACGATCCGGTCGTAATTCTGGATGCGGCTGGTATCCATCGCCTGCAGGTTGCCCGTCGGCCAGACCTTCTTGCAGATCCAGTATTCGATATCGGCGATGTCGAAGCTGCCCGGCTGCGTGGCCGCGCGCTGCGTCACGGCGTCGGAATCCAGCGCCGTCATCTCCAGCGAGAAGCCGAGATCTTCCTTCACCTTGTTGGCGACGTCGTTGAGGTTGGACACGCCCGTGCCGAACTGGCGCAGTGTGATGTTCTTGATCTCCTGCGCCCAGATCATCGGCGCAGGCAGGGCGGAGGCGCCAAGTGCGGCGGCACCGGATTTCAGGACGGAGCGGCGGGTATAACCGGCTTTCGACATGGTCACGTTTCCCTCTGTTGGAGTGTCGCTGTCAGGCACGGAGGCGGTGCAGCCGCCCCTCATCCCAGGAAAGGCGCACATGCGCGCCCGGGTTTATGTCGGTGGCATAGAAGGCAGCGTCGCTCATCACGGCGATGATCGGTTCCTGCCCTTGGACATTGGTCGTCACGGCAACGCGGTCGCCCTGATATTCGACGGCGCTGACGGTGGCGGGCAGGCCGTCCGGCCCGATCCGCACCGCATCCGAACGGATCGCATGGCGCGCGCCGTTCAGGGTGACGACGTTGTGCCCGCCCATGAACCGCGCGACGAATTCGGTTTTCGGGGCATTGAACACCTCGCGCGCGGGGCCGGCCTGTTCGATGACGGCGTTGTTCATCACCACCACCTCGTCGGCAAGGGCGAGCGCTTCGTCCTGCCCGTGGGTGACATGCAGGAAGGTGATGCCCAGTTCGCGCTGCAAACGCTTCAACTCGCCCCGCATCCGCACCCGCAGGAACGGATCGAGCGCCGAGAGCGGTTCATCCAGCAGCAGCACCTCCGGTTCGCTGATCAGTGCGCGGGCAAGGGCGACGCGCTGCTGCTGCCCGCCCGAAAGCTGCGTGGGAAGGCGTTCGGACAGATGCGCCATGTCCACCAGTTCCAGAAGCTTCATCGCCCGCGCATGGCGGTCGGCCTTGCCGATCCCCTTCATCCGCAGCGAAAAGGCGACGTTGTCCTTCACGCTCAGATGCGGGAACAGCGCGTAGTTCTGAAACATCATCGCCGTTCCGCGCTTCGCCGGCGGCAGGGCCGAGATGTCGCGCCCATTGAGGCGGATCGCGCCTTCGGTCACGCTTTCATGCCCCGCGACCATGCGCAGCGTGGAACTCTTGCCGCAGCCCGAAGGGCCGAGCAGGCAGACATAGCTGCCGGGCGCAAAGACGTGATCGATACCGTCCACCGCAACGGTGTCGCCATAGCGTTTGGTCAGTCTCGCGAGTTCCAGATCATGAGGCGTGCGCATCGCTGTCCTTCCCGTGTCCCTGATCCGACGTAAGGGGAAGGCCGCGCCCGAATGCACCGAAAAGACACTTTCCCCCGCCGCAAATCCGGGTTCGACTGGTTTTTGAGCAGCCTTCCACACAAAGCGCACGATTTCCGAAACAAGATTGTATTCGATCCGGTCGACAAGGCGTCCGGCATTGCGCGCAATCCCCCTCCCGCCCAAGGATCGGGGGAGAGATTGGATGCATATGAATACGAGCCCGCGCCCCGCCGACCCCGAAACGATCGCCGCCGATCTGGCGCTAGCGATCCACGAACACCGTCTCGCCCCCGGTACCAAACTGTCCGAGGACGAGGTGGCGGAGATTTACGGCGTGTCGCGCACGCAGATCCGCGCCGCGTTGCAACGGCTGGCGCATGACCGATTGGTGGAGCTTAAGCGCAATCGCGGTGCCTTCGTCGCCCGGCCCAGCGTGAGAGAGGCGCGGGAAGTGTTCGAAGCGCGCGCCCTGCTGGAGCCGCGGACGGCCCGATCCGCCGCCGCACGGATGACGGCGGACGATATCGCCGCCTTGCAGCGTCATATCGACGAGGAACATGCCGCGATGCGCAGCGGCGATGCGGGGCGGGCGCTGCACTTGTCGAGCCGCTTCCATCTGGAGATCGCGCGGATCGCCGATCAGGCGACCATCGCCGAGTTCATCGCCCAACTCGTGGCCCGTTCGTCGCTGATCATCGCGCTGTACTGGCACCGGCGCGGCGCGCTTTGCGAAAGCCACGCCCACCACGCCCTCGTCCGCGCCTTCACCGAACGGGACGGCGATCTGGCCGAGGAATTGATGAAGAACCACTTGCTGGACCTTCTCAGCTCG
Organism: Falsirhodobacter algicola; assembly: GCF_018279165.1. Lineage (GTDB taxonomy): Bacteria > Pseudomonadota > Alphaproteobacteria > Rhodobacterales > Rhodobacteraceae > Falsirhodobacter > Falsirhodobacter algicola. Next base: position 569,487 of record NZ_CP047289.1, read on the forward strand.
CTCGATCTGCGGGGGCGGGCCTCCGCCCCGGCCACCCTGCGCGAGGCGTTGGGCGCATGATCCTGCGGAACATGTCACTGGCCGAGGTGGAGATGGTCCTCGACTGGGCGGCGGCAGAGGGGTGGAACCCCGGCCTCGACGATGCCGAGGCGTTCCACGCGGCCGATCCGGGTGGGTTCTTCTTGGCCGAGGTCGGGGGCGTTCCCGCCGCGGCCGTGTCCGTCGTCAATCACGACGATCGGAACGCGTTTCTCGGCCTCTATATCTGCCGGCCCGGGTTTCGGGGGCAGGGCATCGGTTTTGCCTTGTGGCAACACGCCCTGCGCCATGCGGGTGACCGAGCCATCGGTCTGGACGGGGTGGAGGCGCAGCAGGCGAATTACATGCGTTCGGGGTTCGTGCGTCATGGCGCGACCCTGCGTTTCGGAGGCCAGCTTCGGCCCGGCGATACGACCGGTATCGTCGAGGTTCAGCCCGGCGATATCGATCCCCTCATCACCCTCGATGCAAAGGCCGGAGGTCTGCGCCGGGCGGCATTCCTGCGCCGCTGGCTGGCCCCGAGCGCGACGCGGCGAACCGTCCGGATGCAGGACGGCACGGGATTCGCAACGGTCCGGCAGTGCCGCGAGGGGCTGAAGATCGGCCCCATCGTCGCGGAGAGTTCGGCAGAGGCCCTGCGGCTCGCCAGCGCCGCGGCGGACATCTTTCCCGGATCGCCCGTCCTGATCGACATATGCGACAGCAATATCGGCCTGCGGGATCTGCTGCGGGAGCGGGGTTTCGCACCCGTCTTCGCGACGGCCCGGATGTATCGCGGAACGGCCCCCAAGGGCACGGCGCATATGCAGGCCATCGCCAGCATGGAGCTTGGGTGATAGCATCCTGCACAGCCGAACAAGCCTATGCGGCCCAGCAGTCTATCGCATTGTTTTTTGTGGTAAACTGGCTGGGGCGGCAGGATTCGAACCTGCGAATGGCGGTACCAAAAACCGCTGCCTTACCACTTGGCGACGCCCCAACTTGTGGGGCGGTTATTAGCCAAGGCGGTTGTCAGCCGCAAGAGGAAAAATGAAAAAATCCGCCACGTTGCCGAAGCTCTTGGCGGAGGGTAGGAGCAGGGCATGAAACGTGTTGATGTCATCGTCCTTGGGGCCGGCGCTGCCGGTATGTTCTGCGCGATCGAGGCGGCTCGGCGGGGGCGGAGCGTCCTCGTGATCGACCATGCCGCCCGCGCGGGGGAGAAGATTCGCATCTCCGGCGGCGGGCGGTGCAATTTCACGAACCTCAACATCGCGCCGGAGGCGTTCCTGTCGCGCAATCCGCGCTTCGCGCTCTCGGCGCTGAAACGCTACACGCAGTGGGATTTCATCGCGCGGATGGATGCGGCGGGGATCGCGTGGCATGAAAAGACGCTGGGGCAGCTTTTCTGCGACGGCAAATCGCAGCAGGTGATCGACATGCTGCTGCGGGACATGCAGCAGGCGGGGGTGGAGCTGTGGCTCGACACCGCCGTCGAGGCCGTGGCCGAAGGTTACCGCGTGACGACGGCGCGGGGGATCGTGGAGGCGTCCTCGCTCGTGGTGGCGACGGGGGGCAAGTCCATTCCCAAGATGGGGGCCACCGGCTTCGGCTACCGCGTGGCAGAGCAGTTCGGCCTGCGGCTCGTGGAGACGCGCCCCGCGCTCGTCCCGCTGACCTTTGCCGAGCAGGAGCTTGAGGATCTGCGCCCGCTGGCTGGGATCGCGGTGCCCGCGCGGGTCAGGACCGGGCGGGCCTTCGATGAATCGCTGCTCTTCACCCATCGTGGCCTGTCGGGGCCGGCGATCCTTCAGGCCAGCAGCTATTGGCGCGAAGGGGAGCCGCTTCTGGTCGATCTGCGCCTGCAGGGCGCGCTGCGCGATGCGCTGACGGCGGCCCGCCGGGCCGAGCCGCGGGCGGCGCTGCGCACTATTTTGGCCCGTCTGCTGCCGGACAAGCTGGCGCGGCTGCTGGCCGAACGCTCCGGCCGGGATGGGGCCGTGGGGGCGCTGTCGAACCAAGCGATCGAGGAATTGGAGGCCGGGCTTGCCGCATGGACGCTGCGGCCCGTCGGCACCGAAGGCTATCGCACGGCCGAAGTGACGCTGGGTGGGGTCGATACCGACGATCTAGACGGGCGGACGCTGCAGGCGCGGGCCCGCCCGGGGCTATTCTTCATCGGCGAGGTGGTGGACGTGACGGGTTGGCTCGGCGGCTATAACTTCCAATGGGCGTGGTCATCGGGCTGGGCCGCCGGGCAGGTGGCCTGACCCTCAGCGCGCCTTCTTCCAGCGGCGGTGGATCCAGAACCACTGATCGAGATGCTTGCGGACCAAATCCTCCAGCGAGTCGTTCAGCGCCTGCGTCATCGTCACCGGATCGGTATGGGGGACGGGCGCTTCCATCAGGATCTCGAAATCGAGGCCGTTGTCCTGACGGATCGCATAGGTCGGCACCAGAAGCGCGTTGTACTTGATCGCAAGCTCGGCCGCCGAAAGGGCGGTCAGGGCCTTCTTGCCGAAGAAGGTCAGCGGCTCGCCATCGTACATGTGCAGGTCGATCAGCATGCCGAGCTTTCCGCCCGCCCGCAGATGCCGCAACATTCCGCCAAGGCCCTGCCGCCCCCGCGGAAAGGCGGGCGTGCCGAGCGCTTCCATTGCCGCGACGTAATGGGTGTTGAAATAACGGTTGTTCATCGGCCGGTAGAGCACGCCCACCGTATAGCCGCGCGCCGTCATCGCGGCCCGGCTTGCCTCGTAATTGCCGAAATGGCCGGTCAGGAAGATGATCGGGCGTTTGGCGGCATGGGCTTCTTCCACGGCGGCAAGGCCCGGCCCGGTCACGGGGCTGGTGCCGGCGCGCTTCATGAATTCCGCGCCGGAATAGCTTTCGATGACACTGCGCCCGGCATTGTTCGGCACGCGGTGAACCAGACGCTCCACCTCCTCGGCGGGCAGGTCTGGCAGGACGAGCGCGAGGTTGTCGCGGATGCGCTTGCGGTATCCCGCCAGCGGCGCGATCACGCGGCTCATGACCCAGCCGCACAGGGGCACACGGACCCGGTAGGGCAGGATCAGAAGCCCGCCGATCAGCGTGCGCAGCGCTGCATTCTCAAGCCAGTCTCTGGCTTGGCTTCTCTTCTTCCTAGCCATCAACCCTTCCGTGTTTCACGGTGCCAGACATAAAGCCCGGCCCCCACGATCACAAGGGCACCGAGGATCGTCCAGCGGTCCGGCCATTCCCCGAAGAACACCGCCCCCCAGAGCGTGGCCAGAACGATGCCGGCATAGCCGAAGGGCGCGATGGCCGATGCTTCGCCAGCCGAAAAGGCGCGCAGCAGAAAGAGTTGCGCGCTGCTGCCCAGAAGCGCGATCGCAACGAAGCCCCACAGATCGCCCATCGCGATGGGGGTATAGGCCATGGGCAGCGCCAGTGTGGTGACGATCGTGCCGATCATCGCCGAATAGACCATGGAGGTTCCCGGCGGATCGGAGAGGCCGATCCAGCGCGTCGCTAGCGCATGGCCCGCATAGCAGACCGCGCAGCCCATCGGCAGAAGGGCGGCGGGGGTGAACACTTCGGCGCCGGGGCGGATGATGATCAACGCGCCGGTCAGCGTGGCCGCGATCCCGAGCAGGCGGCGCAGGCCGATCCGTTCCCCCAGAAACAGCGCGGCCCCTAGCGTGATCAAGACGGGGTTGGTGTCGGCGATGGCCGTCGCCTCGGCCAGACCGATGAAGCCGAGCGCGACGAAGAAGAACGCGGTCGATCCGAACTGCAGCACCGAGCGCAGGACCTGCACCTTCGGATTGCGGGTCCGGAGCGCGCCCGGAAAGCGCCGGTTCAACATCAGCACGATGACGGCGACCTGCCCGGCATAACGCGCCCAGATGACCTGAAGGGCCGGATATCCAGCTTCCACGAGGTGTTTTGCCGTGGCATCCATCAGCGTAAAGCAGAAGATGCCCAGCAGCATGTAGCCGATCGCCCTGTTCATGGCGGCGACCCTATGTCGCCGCCACGGCCGCCACAAGCGTCAGCGCGAGACGGAACGCGCGATTTGCGTGGCCAGTTGGGCCACCGCCGTCGATTGGGCCGCCGCGATCTGCGCCGGCTCTTCGCCCGGCAGCGGCACGGTGATCGCGAAATCGCGCGACGGCACGCCGAGCGACACGCCCTCGGCCCGGACATAGTACACACCGTCGAGGTGGAAGAGCCCGTCCGCCCCGGCTAGGATGCGGTCCACGCGCACATCCACCTCGCCATCCGGCAGCCCCGACAGGGGCCACGGCTCGGGGGCCACGGTGGCCGACAGCATGGCGTTCAACTGCCGCGACAGCGCCAGCGTCACCGCGCGGGGTTGCAGATCCGCCCAGCGGACGCGGGACATCACCTCGACGGCGCCGGCGGCGTTCTGGCGGGCCATAGTGTCGTCGGTCGCGTAATCGGGCAGGGAGATTTCGCGCACCATGATGGTGCGGGCTGCGGTGGCATAGCGCGCCTCGGTCGGTTGAACCTGAAGCTGATAGCCGGGGGCGGTGCCACAGGCCGCCAGCACCGAGACGAGCAGAAGGGGAAGCGGGAGTTTCATCATGTCTCTCCGGACCGGGGCCTAGCGCCCGAGGATGATCGAGTTCGGGTTGCGTTGGATGGCGCGCGCCAGCGAGGTCACGGAATCCGCAGCCTCCTGCAGGCTGCGCAGCGCCGTGACCAGTTCCACGTTGAAGCGCGAATCGCTGCCATAGCCCGAGACGGCACCACCGGCATCCTGCAGCACCTGCGCCGCCTGCGCGGTCAGGGCGGGCAGATCGTCGGCCGCCTGCCGGATGCTGTCGGCCGCGCGCTGCGCGGCGGCGATGGCCTCGTTGGCGTTGCCGATGGCCCCGCCTTCGCGCACTTCGGCCAGAACCTGAGCGATTTCCGACAGCGAATTCGCCAGGGCCGCGGGCACACGTTCGGCGCCGGGCTGCGACAGGACGCCATTCGCGCTTTGCAGAAGGCGGTCGGTGCTGTCGGCCAGATCCTGGATTTGCAGATCGTTCGCCTTCACCGACAATTCGCGCAGCTGCGCGGCGATCTGCGGGAACTCGGCCGAGGCCTGCTGCACGCCTTCCAGCGTGGTGTTCGCCTTCTGGATCGCGGCCACGAGATTCTCCACCGCTTGGCCGTCCTGCAACCGATCCGCGATGTCGCGCAGCCCGTCGGTCGTCTGCCGCAGATTGGCGAGCGTGCCGGACACATCCTCCCCCGTCAGCAGGGCGCGGGCATCGGCGATCAGGCCCGCCGCCTCTTCGGGAACGCGCCGGGTCTCGGGGTCGCCAGCCAGCGTCTGGATGCTGCTGAGCGCGCCGATCGCGGCCTGCATCAACTCCTCCACCGGCAGGCCGCCGATGCGGTTGATGACGCCCTGCGCCGTCGTCTGGAATTCGGTGATATCGGCCGGGGCGGTCGGCACCAGCGGGAAGGGCCGGTGATCGAGGTCCAGTTCCGCCGGGGCGGCGTCCGGCTGTTCCACCAGTTCCACCATGAGCGAGCCGGTGAAGAGCGAGGCCGTCGCAAGGCGCGCGCGCAGGTTGCGTTCGCGCACGAGCGTGGCCACGAAGTTCTGCGCATCCTCCACCTGAGCGTCCTCGGGCAGACCGAGCGCGGAGACATCGATCTCGAGGTTTGCCAGCATCCGCACGCCGGGCGTCTCGATGCTGGTATCGGCGATGGCGCCCAGATCGGTCACGCGGCCGATCGTGGCCCCGTTGTAGCGGACCTCGGCCCCTTCGATCAGGCCCGCCACCGACCCGTCGAACACGATCGACAGCGGCAGTTGCACTTCGGAGGCGGAGGTGAAGACCGAGCTGCGGGCATCGGCCTCGTTCGGATAGACGAAGAACTCCTCGCCGGGCTTGATCGTCTCACCGCCCGACACGATCGTGTCGAAGTTGATCCCGCCTTCGATCAGCGCCGCGAGCGAGCGGACATCGAGATCGATCCCCGTCGCGCCCAGCGTGATGTCGAAGCCCGAGGCATCCCAGAACCGCGAATCCGTGGTCAGGAGTTTGTCGTAGGGCGCGCGGATCACGGCATCCAGCAGCACAGTGTTGCCGTCATCGGCAAGGCGCGGCGTGCCGACGCTGCCGACCTCGATCCCCTTGTGGATGATGGGGGCACCGGCGGAGATCTGGTTGCCGTCGCGCAGGCGCAGCGTCACGGTCGTGCCGTTCTGCGATTGCAGGGGCGGGGCCTCAAGGCCCTTGAACTCGCGCTGCGGCTCGCCGCTCGCCTCGGCGTCCCAATTGCCCGCGATATACGCCCCCGACAGGACGGTATCGAGGCCGCTGATCCCGCGCACCGACACTTCGGGGCGCACCACCCAGAATTGCGCATCGGCGTCGATGTAGCGCGCGATGTCGCTCGCCACGCGCAGGTTCACCTCCACCCGGCCGAGATCGGAGGAGAAGTTCACCGATTCCACCGTGCCGATCACCACGTCGCGGTAACGCACGGCGGTCTGGCCCGCCTCGATCCCGCTGGCATTGTCGAAGCTGACGGTGATGAGCGTGCCGCGATCGGTATAGCTTTGGACCGCGACGATGACCGCCACGATCAGCGCCAGCACCGGCACCAGCCAGATGATGGAAATGCGGTTCCACCAGTGACGGCGCGGGGGACGGATTTCCATCTCGGGCGGGGCGGGCGGCGGCGTGTCGGTCAAATCAGTCATCCCAGATGGTGCGCGGATCGAAGGAAAGCGCCGCCTGCATGGTAAAGGCGACGGAAACGGCGAAGCAGATGGCGGCCAGCCCCGGATTGATGCTGGCCACGATGTTGAATTGCACCAGCGAGGCGAGGATGGCCACGACGAACACGTCGATCATCGACCAGCGGCCGATGAATTCCACCACCGCGAACAGCCGGTGCTGGGCGTGTTCAGACATGACTTGCCGCGTTCTCAGCGACATGGCCAGAAAGCCGATGGCGAGGAACTTGCCGACCGGGATCACGATGGACGCGGCAAAGACGATCAGCGCGATCGGCGCATCGCCATGGGCCCACAATTCGATGACACCGCCGAGGATCGTCGATTCGCTGTGCGAGCCGAAGGTGTTGGTCAGCAGCATCGGATAGAGGTTGGCCGGAATATAGGCGATCAGCCCGGCCCACCACCACGCCCAGACCCGCTGAAGCCCATGCGGATTGCGGCTGCTGAGGCGTGCGCCGCAGCGGTCGCATCGCGGCACGCCCGGCGGGTGCACGCGGCTGCAGCGCGTGCAGGCGACGAGCCCGGCCGCGCGGGCGGTGACGATCTGATCGCTCATGCGGAGCGGGCGCGGTCGATCGCGCTCCAGATCTGTTCACGGTCCATGTAGCTGTCCTGCCAGAGCGAGATGATGACCAGAATGGCGAAGGTCCAGAAGGCCACTCCGGGCGTGACGCTGGCAAGGCCCGACACCTTCACCAGCGCGACGGCCACACCGATCACGAAGATTTCGGCCATGGACCATGGCCGCAGCCTTTCGGCAAGGCGGAAAGCGTCGGCCGCATGCCGCGCGGCGGGCCGCCCGCGCACCAGCGGCACAAGGGTATAGAGGGTCAGCGCCAGCCGGATCGCCGGGATCACGATGATGAAGGCCGCGCAGGCCAGCGACAGCGGCGCGAGGACGCCTTCGGAAAAGGCCATCGTCGCATCGAGGATCGAGGCATCCGAATGCATGCCCGCCGCGCTTAGATCGAGGAACGGGGTCAGGAGGGCGATCACCAGCAGCACCGCCGAGGCCAGCGCCAGCGCGATGATCCGCACGAAGGCCCCGCGCCGCGGCGCGATCAGCACGCTGTGACAGCGGCGGCACTGCGCCCGTTCGCGCGGCCGCACCTCGGTCAGCCGATACAGGGCATCGCAATGGGGGCAGGCCCGCAGCTGTTCCAGCGGAACATCCGCCCATTCATGTCGTGCCCTCATGTCCATGCGCCCATTCTATGTCAGCCGGACGCCGCGTCAACGCGCCGGACGGTCTGCCGATGGTTTACAAAAAAACTGGGATATGCTGAATGGCCCACGAACATCCGGCAGCCAGATTTTTTCGCCAGCCATCCGGGCCTTACTCAGCAAGAGGAAAGAGCATGCGAATGAAACTTGGGGCCGTTCTGGGCGGGTTGTGCCTTGCTGTGGCGGGCAGCGTGTCGGCGCAGTCCATCACCATCCCGCATCGTCAGGGCGAAGTGACGCTGGACAGCCGTCCGGAGCGCGTCGTCGTGATGGATTGGGCCAATGTGGACAATCTCGATGCGCTCGGTGTTTCGATCCTCGGGGTGCCGGGGTCGAACGCGCCGGAATATCTGTCGAAATTCCGCTCGGACGATTATCTGAAGCTGGGCAGCCTGCAGGAGCCGGACGTGGAGGGGATCGCCGCGGCGGACCCCGATCTGGTGATCGTGGCCGCCCGTTCGCGCCAGTCGCAGCCGCAGCTGAACCGGATCGCCCCGACGGTGGATCTGTCCATCGACAACGACGATTTCATCGACAGCGTCACCGCCAACATCACCGAACTTGGCGAGATCTTCGGCAAGGAGGATCGCGCCGCCGAAATGAATGCCGAGCTTCGGTCCAAGGTCGATCGCCTGCACGACGCCGTTCAGGGCAAGGGCCGCGCCCTGACCTTGGTCACGAGCGGTGGCAAGATCGGCGTCTACGGTCCCGAATCGCGGACGGGTTGGCTGCACAAGGAAGTGGGCTTCCCCTCGGTCCTCGATGATGTGGACGATCGTTCGGACCGCGGCGATGCGGCCAGCTACGAGTTCATTCTGGAAACGAACCCCGACTGGATCTTCGTCGTGGACCGCGACACGGCCATCGCGGCCGAAGGCGGGCAGGCGGCGGCCGCGCTTCTGGACAACGAGCTGGTGCATCAGACCACCGCGTGGAAAGAGGGCCATATCGTCTATCTCGATCCGCAGAAGGCCTATATCGTCATGAACGGCTATCAGGCCGTGTCGGACCTTCTGGATCAGGTCTACGAGGCCGTCACCGCCGACAGCTGAAGGAGCCGGGCCGGTCCGACCGGCCCGACAATCCCATGACGCATCCCGCCGCCCTTCCTTGTGCCATCCTCGCGGTCGTCCTTCTGGCGGCCCTAAGCCTGTTCGTGGGCGTGACCGACATCGCGCCGATGGACGTGCTGCGCGGGCAGGCCGATGCGCGGCAGATGCAGGTGCTGCTGGCCAGCCGCGTGCCCCGGACGCTGGCGCTCGTCCTTGCGGGGGCGGCGACGGCGGTGGCGGGGCTCGTCATGCAGATGATCGTGCGCAACCGCTTCGTCGAACCATCGACCACGGGAACGGTGGAATCGGCGGGGCTGGGCCTTCTGGTCGTGACCGTGCTGGCGCCTGGCATGCCCGTCATGGGCAAGATGCTGATCGCGAGCCTGTTCGCGCTGGCGGGGACGGCGCTCTTCATGCGCATCCTGCGGATGGTGCCGCTGCGCGATGTGCTGCTGGTGCCGCTGGTCGGGATCATGCTGGGCGGCGTGATCGGGGCGGTGACGACGTTCTTCGCCTATCGCTTCGATCTTCTCGCCTCGGTCGGGGCGTGGTCCATGGGGGATTTCTCGGGCGTGCTGCGCGGCCGGTACGAGCTGTTGTGGCTGGCCGGTGCGCTGGCCGTTGCCGCCTATGCCGCCGCCGACCGGCTGACGCTGGCGGCGATGGGCCGGGATTTCACCACGAACCTTGGCCTCAATTACCGCAGCACGATGGTGCTGGGGCTGATCATCGTCTCGCTCGTCAGTGCGACGGTGCTGGTGACGGTGGGGGTGATCCCGTTCCTCGGTCTGATCGTCCCGAACGTCGTCAGCCTGATGATCGGCGACAATATGCGCCGCACCGTGCCGTGGGTCGCGGTGATGGGCACCGGGTTCGTCCTGATCTGCGACATCCTTGGCCGCACCATCCGCGCCCCGTACGAGATTCCGATCGCCACCATGCTGGGCGTGATCGGCAGCGCGGCCTTCCTGTTCCTGCTGCTGCGGCGGAGGCATCATGCCGCGCCTTGATCGCCCCATTCTGGTGCTGGCCATCCTTGCCGCGCTGGCGCTGCTGTCGATCGCGGCCTTCATGACGCTGGGCGTGCGGGGCAACTGGCCCTTCGTGCTGGAATATCGCGGGCGCAAGGTGCTGGGGCTGATGCTCGTGGCGTGGTGCGTCGGGGTGTCGACCGTCCTCTTTCAAACGGTGACGGGAAACCGCATCCTGACCCCGTCGATCATGGGGTTCGACGCGCTGTTCGTGCTGATCCGCACCGCCGTCGTGTTCTTCTTCGGGTTCGGCGTTCTGGCCACGCTGCCCGATCAGGCGCAGTTCGGGGCCGAGGTTCTGGCGATGACCGGCTTTGCGGTCCTGCTGTTCCAATGGCTGTTCCTGCGCGGGCAGCGCAGCCTGCATCTGATGGTGCTGGTGGGGATCGTGTTCGGCGTCCTGTTCCGCAATCTTTCGGCCTTCATGCAGCGCATGCTCGATCCGGTGGAGTTTCAAAGCCTGCAGGACAGCTTCTTCGCCAGTTTCGGGCGGATCGATCCGACGCTTCTGGGCGTCTCCCTGCTGCTGGTGGCGGGGGCGAGCCTTGCGGCCTGGCGCATCTCGCACGCCTTCGATGTGCTGATCCTTGGGCGGGAGCAGGCGATCAGCCTTGGCGTGCCTTACCGCCGCATGGTGGCCGCGATCCTGTGCATCATCGCCGTTCTGGTGGCGGTGGCGACGGCGCTGGTCGGGCCGGTGACGTTCTTCGGCCTGCTGGTCGTCAGCCTTGCGCATGTCCTTTGCGGCACGGGGCGGCACCGCTACATCCTGCCGGCATCGGTTCTGTTGGGCATCATCTGCCTCGTCGGCGGTCAAACCCTGCTGGAGCGGGTCTTCGCCTTCGACACCGCGCTTTCGATCATCATCGAGTTCCTCGGCGGGCTCATCTTCATCATTCTTCTGATCCGGGGGGCGGCGCGATGATCGTCATCGACAATGTCAGCAAGACCTTCGGCGGCGTGCCGGTCGTCGATGGCGTCAGCGTCACGCTGGGCGGGCCGGGCGTCACGTCCATCATCGGGCCGAACGGGGCGGGGAAATCGACGCTCCTGTCGCTGATCGCGCGGCTGACGGATCGGGACGGGGGCAGGGTGTCGGTGGACGGGCTGGACGTGGACCGCACGCGCAGCGACATCCTTGCCCAGCGGCTGTCGATTCTGCGGCAGGACAATCACATCGCCTCGCGGCTGACGGTGCGCGATCTGGTCGGTTTCGGCCGCTATCCCTATTCGCACGGGCGCCTGACGGCCGAGGATCGGGCGCGGGTGGATCAGGCCATCGCCTATCTGCACCTGACGGAGCTGAGCGAGCGTTTCCTCGACGAGCTGTCGGGCGGGCAGCGTCAGCGGGCGCATATCGCGATGGTGTTGGCACAGGACACCGATTACGTCCTGCTGGATGAGCCGCTGAACAACCTCGACATGAAGCACGCGCGCAACATGATGCAGCAGATCCGCCGGGCGGCGGATGAGCTGGGCAAGACCGTTGTGCTGGTGCTGCACGACATCAACTTCGCCTCGTGGTATTCGGATACGATCGTGGCGATGAAGGACGGCCGGATCTGTCATGCCGGCCCCTGCGCCGAGATCATGCGCAGCGAGGTCCTCTCCTCCATCTACGACATGGAGATCGTCGTGCAGGAGGTTCAGGGCAAGCGGATCAGCCTGTTCTACGCCTGATCACGCGGATGGGACTGGACGAAGGTTCGTGCTTCGTTCATGTTTGGGGGCATGATCCCCGACGACGACCCCATGCTCTCCGCCGCGCCCGGCTTTCGACTGGCCCGCGGTGTCGCGCGTCATCTGCGCAGCCTCGATTACGTCTCGGTGCAGGAACTGGTGCCTGCGGCGGGGCTGCGGGTGGATGTGATGGCCCTCGGCCCGAAGGGGGAGGTGTGGATCGTCGAATGCAAATCCGGCCGCGCCGATTTCGCAGCAGACCGCAAATGGCACAACTATCTCGAATGGTGCGATCGGTTCTTCTGGGCGGTGGATTCCGATTTCCCGACCGATCTTCTGCCCGAAGGGACGGGCCTCATCCTCGCCGATGCCTATGATGCCGAGATCATCCGCATGGGGCCGGAGGCGCGCCTTGCGCCGGCGCGGCGCAAGGCGATGGTGCATTGCTTCGCCCGTCACGCCGCCCTGCGCTTGCAGGGGGAGCGTGATCCCGGCTGCCGCGGCGGCGCGCGGATCTAGCGTTTCTTCTTCGGGGCCGGATCGCTTCCCATGGCCCGCGCGCGTTCGGCGGCGGCCAGAAGCTCCTCGGCGATCTCCTCGGCCTCGTCAGGGTCGAAGTCGAGCGGCAGTTCCATGCCCTCCGCCTCGATGTAAATGCGGACCATGCCGACCGAGGTCGGACCGATCTGCAGATTCGCGGCGATGTCGCTTTGTTTGTCGATGCTCATGCGCGATGCTCCTTTACGCGCGGGACTAGTGCCGGAAACAAGAGGATGCAAGTGCACGAAGGGTCTTGCAATCCGTTTTGCACGCGTTTAAACGGCCCCCAGTGCCGACTTAGCTCAGTAGGTTAGAGCACCAGATTGTGGATCTGGGGGTCCCCCGTTCGAGCCGGGGAGTCGGTACCATCACGACCTTGCGCCCATCATGGGCGCGGTCACGAACCTCTTGCTTGCCAATCCCGTATCGGGCGTGAAAGAAGCGCCCCGGCAAGCCCGTGAAAGAGGATCTCATGCGCATCACTTCCTTCCTTATGGCCTGTGCGGCCACCCTGTCCGCATCGACGGCCTTCGCGCAGGACGGCGCGGACTGCGCCACGATCCGCAGCTTCGATCCGGGCTGGACCGACATCACCGCCACCAACGGCGTGGCGGGCGTGATTCTGGATGCCCTCGGCTATCGGTTGCAGATTCAGACGCTGTCGGTTCCGGTCGGCTATTCGGCGATGAAATCCGATCAGATCGACGCATTCCTTGGGAATTGGATGCCGGCGCAGGCTGCGTTTATCGACGATCTGGATGCGGCCGGAAAGGTGCAGGTGCTGGGCACGAACCTCGAAGGGGCGAAGTTCACGCTCGCCGTGCCGAAGGAAGAGGCGACCGCGGGGATCGCATCGGTTGCGGATCTCGCGGCCCATGCTGATGCGTTCGACCGCAAGATCTATGGGATCGAGCCGGGGGCCCCGGCGAACCAGAACATCCTGAAGATGATCGACACCGAGGGGCTGGGCCTTTCGGGCTGGCATATCGTCGAATCGAGCGAGCAGGGGATGCTGGCGCAGGTGACGCGGGCCGTGCGTTCGGACAAGCCGATCGTGTTCCTCGCTTGGGCGCCGCACCCGATGAACAACGACATCGACATCCAATATCTGAGCGGCGCCGACGACTGGTTCGGCCCCGATTACGGCGGGGCTACGGTCCGCACCGTGGCGCGCCCTGATTGGGCGGCCCAATGCCCGAACGCGGCGGCGATCCTGAGCAATCTGCGATTCGACATCCAGATGGAGAATGACCTGATGGGAGAGATCCTCGACGGTGCCGCACCGGACGAAGCCGCGACCGCGTGGATCAAGGCGAACCCCGAACGTCTGGACGACTGGTTGAAGGATGTCACCACGCGGGATGGTGCCCCCGCCGCCGCCGCCCTTCGCGAGGCGCTGGACCTCTGAGGGGGGAGGGATATGGACGCGAACCTGCATCAGGACCGGGTGGCGCGGCTTGCCGTCGCCCCCATGATCGACTGGACGGACCGCCATTGCCGGGTGTTCCACCGGACGATGTCGCGCCATGCGCGCCTCTTCACCGAGATGGTCGTCGACAAGGCGATCATCCACGGTCCCCGCGCGCGCCTTCTGGGGCATGACGCGGCGGAACATCCGGTGGCGTTGCAGATCGGCGGGTCCGAGCCCGAAAGCTTGGCCGAGGCCGTCCGCCTTGCCGCGCCCTTTGGCTATGACGAGATCAACCTGAATGTCGGCTGCCCGTCGGACCGGGTGCAGTCGGGATGCTTCGGCGCGGTCCTGATGAAGGACCCGGCGCTGGTCGGGCGCTGCGTTGCGGCGATGATCGGCGCGGCGGAGGTGCCGGTGACGGTGAAATGCCGCATCGGCGTCGATGACCAGAACCCCGAAGAGGTGCTGCCGGCCTTTCTCGATACCATTGCGGCGGCTGGGGTGCGGCAGGTCACGATCCATGCCCGCAAGGCGTGGCTTCAGGGCCTGTCCCCGAAGGAGAACCGCGATATTCCGCCCCTCGATTACGATCTGGTCCTGCGGATGGCGCAGCGTTTCCCGGATCTATCCATCGCGATCAACGGCGGCATCACCTCGCTGGATCAGGCGCGCGATCTGATGGCGCAGGGGCTGGACGGCGTCATGATCGGACGCGCCGCCTATCACGATCCGATGTCGGTCCTGTCCGGGGCCGATGCCCTATGGGGCGAGGATTTCGCCCCCGAACCGGCCGAGGTGCTTGCCGCGATGCGCCCCTATATCGCCGCGCATCTGGCGGAGGGCGGGCGGCTGCATCAGATCACGCGGCATATGCTCGGCCTTTTCACGGGCCGTCCGGGCGCGCGGGCATGGCGGCGGTATCTGTCGGAACATGCGGGCCGGCCGGGGGCGGGGCTGCCGGTTCTGGACGATGCCGAAGGCGCGGTCCGCGCCGCCGCCTAGAGGTTCTGCATCCGGTCCAGCGCGCCTTGCAGGATGAACCCGGCGGCGACGTGGTCGATCACCTCGGCCCGGCGGCGGCGCGAGGTGTCGGCCTCCAGCAGGGCGCGTTCGGCGGCAACGGTAGAGAGGCGTTCGTCCCAGAACCCGATCGGCAGGTCCGTCAGGCGCGAAAGGTTGCGCGCGAAGGCGCGGGTCTTTTGCACGCGCGGCCCTTCGGTCCCGTCCATGTTCAGCGGCAGGCCGAGGATCAGGCCCTTGATCTGCCGTTCGGCCACGAGGCGGAGCAACGCCTCGGCATCCAGCGTGAACTTGGTCCGCCGGATGGTCAGAAGCGGCGTCGCCACCTGCCGGAACGTGTCCGATACCGCGACGCCGATCGTCTTGTCGCCGAAGTCGAGCCCGGCAATCGCGCCATATTGCGGAAGCAGGCGGGTGAAATCTTCGATCAAGGGGATACTCCTGCCGCGATGGCGGCCTGCTGAAGGATGTCGAGGTCGGCCGGATCGTCATGGCTGGCTTTGGCGGTGGCAAAGGCCGCGCGGGCATCGTCCGTCCGGCCCAGAACGCCGTAGGCCCGGATGAGCTGCGCCCATTCGTCTGCATCCCCGCCCGTGGCGGCCAGCCGCGCCGCCAGCCCTTCGACCATGCCGGTGATCGCCTCGGATTGTGCGTCCGGGGCGAGCGAACGGATCGCATCCGCGCCGGGGGGAAGATCGTCGGGCGCGGTCCAACGGACGCCCGCACGGGCCGCGATGTCGGGCATGGCGGCCAGAACCTGAGGGCGCCATGCCGCATCCGGGGGTCCGACCTCCAGCGCGCGGCGCCACAGACGAAAGGCCACATCCTCGCGCCCGCCTTGGGCCATCATCAGCCCCGACAGGAACAGCGCCAGCGGCTCGCGCGGATCGCGCGACAGCGCGCGGTCTAGCAGCGCCTCCGCCTCGGGGGAAAGGTAGCCCCCGGCGGCATAGCCGAGATATTGCGCGGCAAGGGCATAGTCCTGCGCGTCCCCGGTGCGACGGGCGATCTGCTGCTGCGCTTCGGCGGCAGCGCTGTAATTGGCGAGGGCGGCCTCGTTCTCGGCCAGAAGGCGCTGGCCGCGCAGATCGTCGGGGTTGCGGGCCACGGCCTGACGCAGCTGATCCATGAGGCCCGCAAGCTCGGGGTCGGGGGGCGTGGTCTGCGGGGCGGGGGCGCGGCGTTCGGCCTCGGCCTGATCGGGGCGGGCGGCGCGCGCGGCCTCGATCGCGTCGATCCGGGGGCCGAAGGGCGCATCGGCATAACCGGGCGCCCCCACGCGCAGATAGAACGGCACCGCCGCCGCGACGCAGACCGCGACGAGGATCGCCGCCGGCAGCACCGCGCCGCGCCCGCGCGCCCGCTTGGCCCCCGCCGCCCGGTCCGCATCCAGCAGACGGCGCGAGATTTCCAGCCGCAAGCGGTCGGCCTCGTCCGGCATCAGGGTGCCCCGTTCGAGATCGCGGGTGATGTCCGTCAGTTGCGCGCGATAGAAACGCAGGTCGGAGCCTTCGTCATCCCCGCCCCGAACCAGAAGGGCGCGGATCAACGTCGCGGCCACCGCAAGACACAGGCAGCCGATGATCGCCCAGAAGATCCAGTTCTGCATCGGAAGGCCCTTTCGTTCGCCCCTTCATAGAAGGATCGCGGCGCAGGCGGAAGCCGCCCCCCGGATATTTGCATCCGGGCCGGGGCTGGGGGAACCGCCTTGCCCCGGCATGTGTTCCCTTCGCACAGGAACAGGAGCATGCCGACATGGCCCCCAATGACGACAGGAGCGGCAAGGACGCCCGGCGCGGCCCGATGAAGATCGTCTATGCGGTGATCCTCGTGGGGATCGTCGCCATCATCGGCACGGCGGTGCTGACCGGCCACGGCCCCGACGAAGGCGCCGACACCGTGGTCCACACAACGAATTGACCGCTTATCCCGCGACGGCATCCCGAATGGCGCGCATGTTCGCACCATAAGGGGCCGGATCGGAAACCGATCCGCCGCGGAACACCGCAGAGCCCGCGACCAACACATCCGCCCCCGCCTCGGCCACGAGGGGGGCGGTTTCCGGCGTGACGCCGCCGTCGATCTGCAGATGGATCGGACGATCGCCGATCATCTCGCGCAGCGCCCGCACCTTCGCCACCTGCGAAGCGATGAAGGACTGACCGCCAAACCCCGGATTGACCGTCATCACGCAGATCAGGTCCACCATATCCAGAAGATGCGGCACCGCCTCGATCCCCGTTCCGGGGTTGAGGGCGAGACCCGCCTTCGCCCCCGCGCCGCGGATCGCCTGAAGCGTGCGGTGGATATGCGGGCCAGCCTCCACATGGGCGGTGATGATGTCGGCGCCGGCCTTGGCGAAGGCCTCGATATAGGGATCGACGGGGGCGATCATCAGATGCACGTCCATGACCGTGCGGATATGCGGGCGCAGCGCCGCGCACATCGCCGGGCCGAAGGTCAGGTTCGGCACGAAATGGCCGTCCATCACATCGACATGGATCCAGTCCGCGCCCTGATCCTCCACCGCGCGGCATTCGGCGCCGAAGGCGGCGAAATCGGCGGCAAGGATCGAGGGGGCGATTTTCAGGCTGCGGTCAAAGGACATCATCTGCTCCGTCTGGGCGCGTGCGGGGTCAACCGAGGGGCGCGAGAAGTTCGTTCAGCGCGGCAAGGGGATCGTCGGTACCCCAGATCTCATCGCCGATGCCGAAGAAATCGGTCACGGGGGCGAGTTGCGCCACCCGCGCCGCCGTCAGCGCTCCTTCGGCAACGACCGGCACCTCGATCATCTCGGACCACCACGCGAAAAGCTCGTGCTCGGCTTGGCTTCCATCGTCCAGCGGCGTCGGGCCGACCGGGCCGAAGGCGATGTAATCGGCCCCGGCATCGCCAGCGGTCATGCCTTCGTGCCGGGTGGTGCCGCAGAAGGCCCCGATGATGGCGTCGTTGCCCAGATCCTTGCGCACCTTGCGTACCGACCGCGAGCCATCCATCAGATGCACCCCGTCCAGCCCGAGGCGTTCGACCAGAAGGACATGCTTTTCGATCACCAGCGCGATGTCGCGCGCATGGCAGATCTCGCGCAGCGCATCGGCGGCGCGGGCGATCTCGTCCTCGTCGCGCGTCGCGAGCGAAAGGCGCAGGCAGGCGATCTCTGCGCCGTCCAGCACGCGGGCAAGGCGCGGGGCGAAAACCTCGGCATCGAAGGCGGCCGGGGTGGAGAGATAGATTTGGGGACGCTCGGCATCGGCCATCTTCGGGCTCCGTGTTCGTGACTGGCCGCTGCCATAGCGCAACCGGCGGCGGTTGTCATCAACATGTGCCCGGCGTATCAGAGCGCACGCAGAAAAGAGGCCCCCATGATCCCGCCCGCCTTCATCCTCGTGCGCCCGCAGATGGGCGAGAATATCGGCGCGGCCGCCCGCGCGATGCTGAATTTCGGGCTGGAGCGGATGCGCATCGTCGATCCGCGCGACGGCTGGCCGAACCCGAAGGCCAATGCGATGGCGTCCGGCGCGGGGCGGGTGCTGGATGCGGCGGGGCTGTTCCCCGACCTTCCGACCGCGATCGGCGATTGCGACTATGTCTTTGCCACCACCGCGCGGGGGCGGGAGCTGACCAAGCCCGTGATGACCCCGGAACGCGCGATGGAACATGCTCGCGCCCTCTCGGCCGAGGGCAAGCGCGTCGGCATCCTCTTCGGCCCCGAACGCGCCGGGCTGGAGAACGAGGATGTGGCCTTGGCCAATGCCATCATCACCGTGCCGGTGAACCCGGAATTTCCATCGCTCAACCTTGGGCAGTGCGTGCTGCTGACGGCCTACGAATGGCGCCGCCAGACGGTGGAGGTTCCGGCCGAGGTTCTGCACATGGCCCGCACCGACCTTGCCACCGCCGTGGAGGTGGAGAAGCTGGGCGATCATTTCGAGGAACGTCTGGACGAGGCGGGCTTCTTCTTCCCGCCTGCCAAATCGCCCGGCATGCGCCTTGCGCTGCGCAACATGTGGAGCCGTCTGAACCTGACCCGCGCCGAGGTTCAGACCTTCCACGGCATGCTGCGTCAAATCGTCCGCCGCCGCGACGGTTAAACCGGGCCAAGCGGCTGGAATCCTTGCCTGCTGCGGTTGCGGCTGGCGGGATTTGCGCGCTATCGTGACGGGGCACCCTATCGCGAAAGGACCGGCCCGCCCCGATGCTCGCACATTCGCTCCTGTCCGTCCTTGTCGCGCTGCCCTTCATCGGCAGTCTGATCGTCGCCACGGTGCACGAACGGGCGCGCAAGGCGGCGGCGGTGGTGGCGGCGCTGACGATGGCAGCGGGGCTGGTGATCCTTGCCGCGCTCTGGCCGCGCATCGCCGAGGGCGATGTGCTGCGCGATTACAACGCATGGCTGCCGCAGCAGGGGATCAACCTGACGTTGCGGATGGACGGCCTCGTCTGGCTCTTTGAGCTGCTGGTGTTCGGCATCGGGCTTCTGGTCGTCGTCTATGCCCATTACTACCTCTCGCGCCGGGATTCCGCCTCGCGGTTCCTTGCGCTGCTGCTGGCCTTCGCCGGGGCGATGAACGGGATGCTGCTGTCGGGCAACCTCGTGATGCTGACCGTGTTCTGGGAACTGACGAGCCTCTTTTCGTTCCTCTTGATCGGTTTCTGGCGGCGCAATGCGGGCGCGCGGGACGGGGCGCGCACCGCGCTGGTCATCACCGGGGGCGGCGGGCTGTGCCTGCTCGGGGCGATGGTCATGATCGGCTATATGGCGGGCAGCTACGATCTGGATGTCGTGCTCCGCTCGGGCGATGCGATCCGCGCGCATCCGCTGTATCTGCCGGCGCTGTCGCTGTTCCTGCTGGGCTGCTTCACGAAATCGGCGCAGTTCCCGTTCCATTTCTGGCTTCCGGGCGCGATGGCCGCGCCGACGCCGGCCTCGGCCTATCTGCATTCGGCGACGATGGTGAAGATGGGGGTGTTCCTCCTCGTGCGCTTCTCGCCGGTGCTGGGGGGCACGGCGGTCTGGTTCAACGTGGTGGCGGGCGTTGGGATGGCGACGCTGACGATCGGGGCGATCGTGGCGCTGTTCCGGCACGATCTGAAGGGGATTCTGGCCTATTCCACCATCAGCCATCTGGGCCTGATCGTCGCGCTGGTCGGGATCGGCGGGCCGGACGCCATCGTCGCCGCGATTTTCCACACGATGAACCATGCGGTGTTCAAGGCCTCGCTCTTCATGGCGGCGGGCATCATCGACCACGAGACGGGCACCCGCGACATCCGCCGCCTGTCGGGTCTGCGCCGCGCCATGCCGCGCACGGCGGCGCTGGCGGCGATCGCCTCCGCATCCATGGCGGGGGTGCCGCTTCTGAACGGCTTCATTTCCAAGGAGATGTTCTTCGCCGAAACCTTCGCATGGCATGGCGGTTCGGCGTTCGACGATTCGCTGCCCTATATCGCGGTAGTGGCCTCGCTCTTCTCGGTCGCCTATTCGCTGCGTTTCGTGCACTCTGTCTTCTTCGGCGCGCCGGCGCAGGATCTGCCCTCGCCGCCGCAGGAGCCGGCCGCGTGGATGCGCCGCCCGGTGGAGGTGCTGGCCATCCTGTGCCTCCTGATCGGGATCGCGCCCTCCGTGGTGGTGATGCCGGTCCTGACCGTCGCGGCCGGGGCCGTGCTGGGCGATGATGTGCCGGACTTCTCGCTCGCGCTTTGGCACGGGATCAACACCCCGTTCTTCATGAGCGTGATCGCCATAGTCGCGGGCTGCGCGGTGTATGGCTTCGGGCGTGGCCGCATCGCTCGCGGGCCGGAGGGGCCGCCCCTTCTGCACCGCATCCGCGCCAGCCGCATCTTCGATGCCGTGATGGTGCAGGCCGCATGGAGCCTGCCGCGCCGCATCGTCCGCGCCCTCGGGACCGAGCGGCTTCAACCGCAGATGCGTCTTCTGGTGCTGGCGGCGGTGGCGGGCTGCCTTCTGGCGCTGTGGAAGCAGGGGGCGACGGCGGCCTCCGTCAGCGCGGCGGGCTTCGATCCGGCCTTTGCCGTGTTGTGGATCTTCGGCGGGGCTTCGGCCATCGCGGCGGCGTGGATGGCCAAATACCACCGCTTCGCCGCGCTGGTGCTGCTGGGCGGGGCCGGGATCGCGACCTGCGTCACCTTCGTCTGGCTGTCGGCCCCCGATCTGGCCGTGACCCAGCTTCTGGTGGAGATCGTGACCACGGTGCTGCTGCTTCTGGGCCTGCGCTGGTTGCCGCAGCGCCATCCCGATCCCGCCTTCCGCGAAGGCGCGCGCGCCCGCCTCCGCCGCCGGGGCGATCTGGTGCTGGCCGTCATCTGCGGGATCGGCACGGCGGTGCTGGCCTATACGGTGATGACGCGCCCGCCGGGCAATCTTCCGTCGGACTGGTTCCTTCAGCATTCCTATTCCGAAGGCGGGGGCACCAATGTGGTCAATGTCATCCTCGTGGATTTCCGCGCCTTCGATACGTTCGGCGAAATGGCGGTGCTGGCCATCGTCGCGCTGACGGTCTTTGCGCTGCTGCGCCGCTTCCGCCCGGCGGTCGAAAGCAATGCGCTGACCCATCAGCAGCGTCTTCAGAACGACCATGACGACGCCGCCGACGGGCGCGAGCGGGGGGATACGGTCCGCGACTATCTGCTGGTGCCCTCGGTCATCATGCACTGGATGTTCCCGGTGATCGTGCTGCTGGCGGCGGAGTTGTTCTTCCGCGGCCATGATCTGCCGGGC
This sequence comes from Falsirhodobacter algicola, assembly GCF_018279165.1. GTDB lineage: Bacteria > Pseudomonadota > Alphaproteobacteria > Rhodobacterales > Rhodobacteraceae > Falsirhodobacter > Falsirhodobacter algicola. Next base: position 590,956 of record NZ_CP047289.1, read on the forward strand.
GGCGGGTTCGCGGCGGGCGTCACGTTGGCCATCGCCTTCCTGCTGCAATACCTCGCCGCCGATGTGACATGGGTGGAGGATCGTCTGCGCATCCTGCCCGTGCGCTGGATCGGCCTTGGCCTGCTGATCTCGGCCGGGACGGGGATGGGGTCGTGGCTGTTCGGCTATCCGTTCCTGACGGCGCATTCGCGCTATGTCGCGGTGCCGCTGATCGGGGATGTGCCGGCGGCGACGGCGCTTCTCTTCGATCTGGGGGTGGCGGCGCTGGTGGTCGGGGCGGTGGTGCTGATCCAGATCGCGCTGGCCCACCAATCGCTGCGCTGGTCGCGCGCCCGCGAGAAATCCCGCAAGGAGGACGGCTGATGGAACTGATCCTCTCCCTTGCCATAGGGGTGCTCGTCGGCTCGGGCATGTGGCTCGTGCTGCGGCCCCGCAGCTTTCAGGTCATCACCGGGCTGTGCCTTCTGTCCTATGGGGTGAACCTGTTCATCTTTTCCATGGGCGGCCTGCGGGTCGGCGCGGCGCCGATCCTGACCCGCGGCGCCGAGGTCGATCCCGCCGCCTATGCCGATCCGATCCCGCAGGCGCTGGTTCTGACGGCCATCGTCATCAGCTTTGCCACGACGGCGCTGTTCCTCGTGGTTCTGCTGGCGGCGCGGGGCTTTTCCGGCACGGACCATGTCGACGGAAAGGAGCGCAAGCGATGAACCCGGTGGAGGCGCTGGCCGGGGCCACGACCCCGCATCACCTGATCCTCGCTCCGATCCTCGTGCCGCTGATCGCGGCGGCGGCGATGCTCTTCTACGAGGATCGCCAGCGCGGGGCGAAGCTGGCCATCAGCCTCGTCGCGGCGGTGACGGTGCTGATCGCCTCGGTGGTCCTGATGCTGGACGCCAAGGGCGAGGGGCCGTCCGGCGGGACCGAGGTCGGCCTTTATCTCTTGGGCGATTGGCCGACGCCCTTCGGCATCAACCTCGTGCTGGACCGGCTGTCGGCGCTGATGCTGTTCCTGTCGGCGCTCTTGTCCGTTCCGGCGCTCGTCTATGCCTCGGCGATGTGGCAGGGCCGCGGGCAGCATTTCCACAGCCTGTTCATGTTCCTCATGATGGGGGTGAACGGAGCGGTGCTGACGGGGGATCTCTTCAACCTCTTCGTCTTCTTCGAGATCATGCTCGCGGCCTCCTATGGGCTGGCGCTGCACGGATCGGGGCCGGAGCGGGTGCGGGCGGGGATGCATTACATCGCGATCAACCTGCTCGCCTCGCTGTTCTTCCTGATCGGGGTGGCGATGATCTACGGCGTCGCCGGCACGCTGAACATGGCCGAACTTGCCCGCCAATTGCCTGCCCTGGACGAGGCGCAGACCCCGCTCGTGCATGCCGCGCTGGCGATCCTCGCGGTCGTGTTTCTGGTGAAGGCGGGAATGTGGCCGATGTGCTTCTGGCTGCCCTCCACCTATCAGGCGGCGGCGGCCCCGGCCTCGGCGATGTTCGCAATTCTGACGAAGGTCGGCGTCTATGTCCTTCTGCGGCTTACGTTTCTGGCCTTCGCGCCGGGCGAGGGGGTGAGCATCACCTTCGCGGCGCAGGTACTGGTGGCGGGGGGCATCGCGACGATGCTCTTCGGCAGCGCGGGCATCCTCGGGGCACAGAACATGTCGCGGATGGCGGGGCATGCGGTGCTGATCTCCTCGGGGACGATGCTGACGGTGATCGGCCTCGGGCTTCAGGGCGGCGGCAGCGCGATGCTGTCGGGCGCGCTCTTCTATATGGTCGGCTCCACCCTCGCGCTCTCGGCGCTGTTCCTGCTGGTGGAGCTGGCGGAACGCGGGCGCGGGGCCATAGCCTCCATGCTCGCGCTCTCGGCCGATCTCTACGGCGCCCCGGATGAGGAGATGGAGACGCCGCCCCCAGTGCCCGGCCTTCTGGTGCCGGCGGGGATGACGCTGCTGGCGCTTTGCTATGCGCTGTTGGTTCTGGTGCTGGCGGGGCTGCCGCCGCTGCCGGGCTTTCTGGGCAAGGTCATGATGCTGTCGGGCCTGTTGGAGGATGCGACGACGGGCCGCCCGCAGGTCTGGGTCTTCATGGCGGTGCTGATCGGTTCGGGCTTTGCCACGCTGGTCGCGCTGATGCGGGTGGGGGTGCAGACCTTCTGGACCTCGGTCGATGAACAGCCGCCCGCCGTCATGGTGACCGAGATCGCGCCCGTCATCGTGCTGATCGCCGTCATCGTTGGAATGACATGGCAGGCGCGGCCGATCATGCGCTACCTCGAGGCGACGGCGACCGCGCTGCACCGCCCCTCGGTCTATGTGAACGGCGTGCTGGAGGCGGACCGCACCGTCGATCGGCGGCAGGAGGCGGGGGAATGAAGCAGATCCTGCCCCATCCCCTTGCCGCTGCCGGGCTCTTGCTGATGTGGCTGATGCTGACGAGCTTTTCGCTCGGTCAACTCGTTCTGGGCACGGGCGTCGCGCTCGTCGCGGCCCGCGCCGTCGCCCCGTTGGAGCCGCAAGCGATCCGCATCCGCAACTGGCGACCGCTGCCGATGCTGTTCGTCGTCATCGTCTATGACATCCTGTGGTCGAACTTGCAGGTGGGGCGGCAGGTGTTCCGCCGCGCCGCGCCCCGGTCCGGCCTTGTCGAGGTCGCTCTGGACACGCGGAACCGCGCCGCCTTGGCCATTCTGGCGGTGGTCATCACCGCCACCCCCGGCACGGCATGGATGGGATGGGACCCGCGGCGCGGCATCCTCTTGATGCATGTCCTCGACATCGGCGAGGGCGAGACGTGGGAGCATACGATCCAGAACCGCTACGAACGCCGCCTGCTGGAGATTTTTGGATGAGCGCGACAATCCTGACCTTCGGCGTCGTCACGGCCCAGATCCTGCTGGGGGCGGCGATGCTGTGCATGCTGGTGCGGCTGATCCGCGGCCCACGCGCGCAGGACCGGGTGCTCGCGCTCGACGCGATCTATGTCGTGATGCTCCTGCTTCTGGTGACGCTGGGCATCCAGACCCGGACGGCGGTCTTCTTCGAGGCGGCTCTGATCGTGGCCGTTCTGGGCTTCGTGGCCACGGTGGCGCTGGCCAAATTCCTGATGCGCGGCGAGGTGATCGAATGACCGAGGTTCCGACATGGCTGGCCGTGGTGGTCGCGGGGCTGCTGATCCTTGGGGCGGGGCTGACGCTGCTGGGCGCGGTCGGGATGCTGCGCTTTCCGCTCTTCTATCAGCGGCTGCACGCTCCGGCGCTTGGCAATAGCGGGGGGACGTTGGCGATCATCCTCGCCTCGATGCTGTTCTTTTCCACCACCGGGGACAGGATCGTCGTGCATGAGATCCTGATCGGCTTCTTCATCATGTGCACGACGCCGGTGACGCTGATGCTGCTGGGGCGGGCGGCGCTTTACCGCGACCGGGCGCGCAAATCGCCGCCCCCGACGGAGGAGTGACCCTCCACCGCGGCGGCCTTCAGGATCGCGAAACACTCCACCCCCGGCCGGAGATCGAGCGCGGCGATGGACCGTGCGGTCACGCTGGCCAGCAGCGGCCCGGCTTTCGTCCGTAGCCCGACGAGCGCCGTCGCCCCGCCTTCGGGCAGGGTTTCGACCCGCGCGGGCAGGATGTTCAGCGCCGAGAGCCCCTCCGGCCTGCGGCGGGACAGCATGACATCCGTCGCCTGTATCCGCACCCGCAGATCCCGCCCGACCGGCGCATCGGTCACGAGCCAAAGCAGGCCTGCCGCCGTGGAAAGGCGGGTCAGCCCGTCCTCCTCCTTCGCCTCGATCCGGGCCTGCAAGAGCGCGCCAAGCTCCCCCGCGCCCAGAAGGGGGCCAGCCCCGGCATCGGCCAGCAGTTCGGCCGGGGTGCCGGCCCCGCGCACGCGGCCCCCCTCCAGCAAGATGACCCGGTCCGACAGGCGGGCGATTTCGGCGACGGAATGGCTGATATAAAGGATGGGCGGCCCCTCGCCGTCGCGCAGATGCTCCAAATAGGGAAGGATCTCCTGCCGGCGCGGCGGATCGAGAGCGGAAAGCGGCTCGTCCATGATCAGAAGCGCGGGATCGGACAGCAGCGCCCGCCCGATCGCCACGCGCTGCCGCTCCCCGCCCGAAAGCCGGGCCGGGCGGCGCGTCAGCAGCGGCCCGATCCCCAGCAGATCCGCGATCCGGCCAAGCGAGGACGGATCGCGATTGCCATAGAGCAGGTTCGCCCGCACCGTCATATGCGGGAACAGGCGCGCGTCCTGAAAGACATAGCCGATCTTGCGCCGATGCGGCGGCACCCATGTTCCTGGCCCGAACATGGCGCTTCCGTTCAGGTGGATATGGCCCGCCTTGGGGCGCAGCAGCCCAGCCACCGCCTGTGCCACGGTCGTCTTGCCCGCGCCGGAGGGGCCGAACAGCGTCGTCACCCGCGCCTCCGACGCGAAGGCGATGTCCAGATCGAACCGGCCCAGCCGGTGGCGCAGCGCAATGTCCAGCGTCATCCGCGCATCCTGCGCGCGATGCCCCGCGCGACGTATTCCGACAGCAGGATTGCCCCCATCGACACCGCGATCGATACGAGGACGAGCCGCATCGCCCGATCCTCGGACCCCGGCACCTGCAACAGCGCATAGATGGCCGAGGGTAGGGTCTGCGTCTGGCCGGGAATGTTGGACACGAAGGTGATGGTCGCGCCGAACTCCCCCATCGCCTTGGCAAAGCCGAGGACGGCCCCCGCCACGATGCCGGGTAGGATCAGCGGCAGCGTCACCGTCAGGAACACCCGAAGGCGCGGGGCCCCGAGCGTCGCCGCCGCCGCCTCCAGCCCTGGATCGACCGCCTCCACCGACAGGCGGATCGCGCGGACCAGAAGCGGAAAGGCCATGACGGCCGCCGCCAGCGCCGCCCCCGTCCATTGAAAGGCAAAGACGATGCCGAGATCCGCCAGCCACGCCCCGACCGCGCCGCGCCGTCCGAAAGTGAGCAGCAGGAGGTATCCGGTCACGACCGGGGGCAGGATCAGCGGCAGATGCACCAGCCCGTTCAAAAGCTGCCGCCCCCAGAACCGCCCCCGCGCCAGCGCGACGGCGATGCCCACCGCGAAGGGCAGGCTGCACAGCGTGGCCACGAGCGACACCTTCAGCGACAGCGCAACCGCCTGCCATTCCTGAGGCGTCAGCGCATCCACCTCAGTTCAGAACCCGGAAACCCTGCGCGGCAAAGATGCGCGCGGCCTCGTCGCCCGACAGGAAGGCGAGGAAGGCTGCGGCTTCAAGCCCCTCGCTGCCCTTCACCTGCGCGGCGGGGTAGGTGATGGGATCGTGGCTGTCATCGGGGAAGGAAGCGACCACGCTCACCCGCGGTTCGGCCACGGCGTCGGAGGCATAGACGATGCCGAACGGCGCCTCGCCCGTCGCGACCAGCGCAAGCGCGGCCCGCACGTTGTCGGCCTGCGCGACATGCGGCCGAAGCGTGCCCCACAGGCCAAGATGGGTCAGCGCCTCCTTGCCATAGACACCGGCGGGAACGGAATCGACCAGCGCCATGGCCAGCCGCTCATCCCCGAGGGCCTGCGGCAGATCGGTGACCGGCAGCTGCTTCGTGCCCTGCGGCGCGACGAGCACGAGGCTGTTGCCCAAAAGGTCATGGCGGGTTCCGTCCTCGATCGCGCCCGCATCCGCCGCCGCATCCATCCAGTCCGTAGAGGCGGAGATGAACACATCCGCTGGCGCGCCCTGAATGATCTGCTGCGCCAGCACCGACGAGCCGGCATAAGAGATGTTAGCCGTTTCCCCCGTCTCGTCCTGCCATTCGCCCGCGATCTGATCGAGCGCGGTGCGCAGGCTGGCGGCGGCAAAGACCGTCACGGGCGCGGCCTGCAGCGGCGCGGCGGTGAGGGCGAGGATCAGGGCGGCGGAGCGGAGCATGCGTTCTTCCTTCTTTGCCGTCCGATGCTATGCCGCCACCCCCGGGCGTCAAGCCGGGACAGCCACCGCCTCGGCCTCGGTCAGATCACGTTCGCCTTCCCAGCGGGCGAGGATGCGGTCCATCGTCAGCATGACGGGATGGGGATGACGCTCCACCGGCACGCGGAAGAGGCTGGTCATGCTGCGGCGCGAGGTCCAGCAGATGACGAGCGGCGCGATGATCATCGGAAGGGCGATGGGCAGCAGCCACGGCACCAGCCCCGGGAACAGGACATAGGTGGCCGACAGCACCACGAGACCCGTCACCACGATCCACCAACTGGCCGCCCAGCTTTCGCCGAGCGACAGCGAGCCGTCGCCCCGGTTGTTCGTCGGCCAGCCGCTATCGGCCCCGAAGATCACCTGAAGCACGGACCGCGTCTGGAACATCATCAGGATCGGCGCGGTGATGGAGGAGAAGATCAGCTCCACCAGCGTCGATTGCAGCACGAGGCCGGCGCCGCCGAAATCGCGCGCGCGGCGCGACAGGATAGCATCCGCCGCCACCAGCAGCTTCGGCAGGAACAAGAGCCCGAAGATGCCGACGGCAAGCCCGATCGCCTTCCACGTCTCGTCCGAGGGGAAGACCGGGAAGGGCCAGTCCGGCACGGGGAAGTAGTTGATCGGCGGCGTGAACCACGGCGCGGTGATGGAGGAGATAAGGAAGCCCAGCCAGAACAGCGGAGAGATGTAGCTGAGGATCCCTTGGATGAACACGAAGCGGTTCCAGCTGCGAAGGCCCGGCGCGTTGACGATCTTGGCATGCTGAAGGTTGCCCTGACACCAGCGGCGATCGCGTTTGGCGTGATCGACGATGTTTTCGGGGCCTTCCTCGAAGCTGCCTTCGAGATCGTCATCGAGGCGCACGATCCACCCGGCGCGGGCCAGAAGCGCGGCCTCCACATAGTCGTGGCTCATGACATGGCCGCCGAAGGGCGGGCGGCCGGTCAGTTCCGGCAGGCCGCAACTCTCGGCGAAGGCGCGGCTGCGCACGATGGCGTTGTGGCCCCAGAAGGGGCCGGTCTCGCCCTGCATCATCGCAAGACCGCGCGCGAAGATGGGGGAATGGAAGCTGGCCGAATACTGCATGGCGCGGCCGAACCGTGCCTCGGCGCGCGTCACCTTCGGCAGGGTTTGCAGCAGACCAAGCCGCGGCTCGGCCTCCATCCGGCGGGCCATCTCCACGATGGTGTCACCGGCCATCAGGCTGTCGGCGTCGAGGATCAGCGCGAAATCATAGGCCGCGCCCGAGCGCTGGAAGAAATCTTCGATATTGCCGGCCTTGCGCCCGGCATTGCTGGTGCGGCGGCGGTAGAACATCCGCCCCTCGCCGTCGCAATCGTCCATCAGATGCTCGAACCAGATGCGCTCCTGCTCGGCGATGTCGTCCTTGCGGGTGTCGGACAGGATGGCGAAATGGAAATGCTCCGAATGGCCAGTCGCCTTGAGCGAGGCATCCATCGCGGCAACACGCGCAAAGACCGCCACCGGATCTTCGTTGTACACGGGAACGAGGATCGCGGTTTTGGTGCTGAGGCCGGTGAAGGCGGGCAGGGACGGCGCCTCGGCGCGGGACATCAGGCCCATGATCGCCTGCGCCGCCCCCCATGCCAGCCAGAAGGTGGAGATCAGGATCAGGACCGAGCGCACGATGTCCATGACATCGAGCCCGTCGGCCATACCGAATTGAAGGAAGAGCATGAACGCGCCGATGGCGGCCACACCGCTGAACAGAAGCGCGAAGACGCGGGCCGCGGCTGCATGCCCGCGTGTGTCAGATTGCGCCATGGATCAGGGATCCGTCCGGGGCAGGCGAAGGCTGAACAGACGTTTCCAGATGCTGTCCTGCGTCGATTGCAGAACCTGCTTGGGCATCGCCAGCGGGGCGTCGGGAAGGGTGCCGCGCGGATTGGACGGGGCGGCGTCGTGCGTATCTTGCTGTGCCATGATCAGTTGACCCATTGATATAGCCATGTCTCAGACAACTTGCGTCCGTAACCGGCGATATGCGCACCGAGTTCCACGATGCTGTCCGAGGTTGTCCGCACGTCCATGATGATCCGCCATATGTCGGTTCCGGGGATCCGCACAAGGCTGGAATGTTCGACCGTGCCGTTCTGGATGTTGATCACCGGGTTCAACTGCGCATCGACCGGCAGATTGGCGATGGTGCCGCCCCGGAAGTCTATGACGAACTTGCGGAAGTTCTGACCGTTATCGAGGCCGGAGACGCCGCCCGCGCCCGCCCGCGTTTCGAAGACATAGGCCAAAGGCTCGCCCGCATCGGGCATCAGATCGCCCCAGCGGATGATGTAGGAATATTCCCGCTCGGTCCCCTTTTCGAAGCTGCCATCGGGCACCCAGAAGGCGACGATGTTGTCGTTCACCTCGGAATCGGAGGGGATTTCCACGAGCCGGATCGCGCCCTTGCCCCATTGACCGACGGGCTCGACGCGGGCCGAGGGGCGCCGTTCGTAGCGGGCCTCGAGGTCTTGGTAATTCTCGAACTCGCGGTCGCGCTGATACAGGCCGAAGGCGACGGGCGACTCCTCGGCGAAATACGACCCGCTCAACCGCGACGGGTTGTTCAGCGGGCGCCACAGACGTTCCCCCGTGGCGCGTTCGATCCGAAGACCGTCGGAATCGTGCACATTGGGGCGGAAATCGTCGAACTCGGAATGGTTCTTCTCGGCGAAGAGGAACATCGATGTGAGGGGCGCCACGCCCAGTTGCGCCACGGTTTCGCGCGCGAAGATGCGGGCCGTGACGCTGACCACGGTCTGCGAGCCGGGGGTGATGACGAAGCGGTACGCCCCCGTGACCGAAGGGCTGTCGAGCGCGGCATAGAGATGCACCGTCAGCGAATTGGCCGAAGGACGCTCCAGATAGAAGGCGGAGAAGCGGGGGAACTCCTCTTGCGTGGTGGTGGCGGTATTGAGCGCCAACCCGCGGGCCGAAAGGCCATAGCTGTTGCCGCGCCCCAATGCGCGGAAATAGGACGCGCCGAGGAAGACCACCAGTTCGTCGTAGATGTCGGGGCGGTTCATCGGCGTGGACAGCCGGAAGCCCGCGACGCCCGGAAGCTCCAGATGCGGTTTGAAGCGGTCGGAGAGGTTGTTGTAATATTCGAAATCGTCGGTGGAGAACTGCATCTCCCGCGCGTGACCGTCCGCAACCTCGAACATCTGCACGGGATTGCTGTAGAGCCAACCCATGTGGAAGGCCGCCACGCGGAACAGGCTGGCCGGGTCGTCGGACCAGCGGGCGCGATCGGCGCGGAAGTTGATGGCGCGGTAATCGTCGTATTGCAGATCGCCGAGGATGCCGGTCGGTTCGGGCGGCGCCTTGTAGGGCGTGGTCGCGGCCTGACGCATCTGTTCGGTCAGCACATCGAAATCGAAGGCCATGTCCTGCGGGGCGGGGGCCGCTTCGGGCTGCGGCGGGGGCGGCGCCTCCACCTGATCCGGGGCGGGGGCCGGGGCATCTTGGGCGTGCGCGGGGAGGGAGACCAGCGCCGCACCGGCGGCCCCACCCATCAGGAGGGACCTGCGGGACAGGCGTGGGGCGGTCTTGCTCGATATCATGGCTACCCTGCTCATGTGACGTCGTGCGGCCCGAAGCCGCGATTTCGTCTGATATATTGGCCGGTCGCAATCGGTTGCAAGCAAATCAGGTGGAAAGCCGCCTATGGACGGCATCATTCCGCGGGCCGTGTGTCATAAAACCGTCATGGATATGTCACATACAGGTCGCAGGCCGGGGATAATCAGCCCCATGACCGGGGCAGAACCCCAGGTAGAATCCAAGGAGAGACCGATGTCGTTTCTGAAAGTCACCGTGTCCATGATGGCCATCGCCGCTGCCGGCGTCACCGCTGCTTCGGCGCAAAGCCGCGATCAGGTGCAAGTCGCCGGGTCGTCCACGGTGCTGCCCTATGCCACGATCGTCGCCGAAGCCTTCGGCGAGAACTTCGATTTCCCGACGCCGGTCGTGCAGTCGGGTGGCTCGGGCGCCGGTCTGGCCCAGTTCTGCCAAGGCGTCGGTGAGAACACCGTGGATATCGCGAACTCCTCGCGCCTGATCCGCGACAGCGAACTGCAGACCTGCCACGACAACGGCGTCAACGACATCATGTATGTGCGTTTCGGCTATGACGGGATCGTCTTCGCTTCGGACGTGAACGGCGCTTCCTTCGCCTTCACCCCGGCCGACTGGTTCAAGGCGCTGGCCGCTCAGGTCGTCGTGGACGGCAAGCTCGTTGCCAACCCCTACACCAACTGGAACGAAGTGAACCCGGATCTGCCGGATCAGCCGATCCTGACCTTTATTCCGGGCACCAAGCACGGCACGCGTGAAGTCTTCGAAGAGAAAGTCCTTGCGGCTGGCTGCGAAGAATCGGGCGCGCTGGAAGAAATGACGGCCATGTCCGACGAAGACACCGCCGAAGCCGCCTGCACCGCCGTGCGCACCGACGGCCGTTCGGTCGATATCGACGGTGATTACACCGAGACGCTGGCCCGCATCCAGTCGGATAGCAACGGCATCGGCGTGTTCGGTCTGTCCTTCTACGAGAACAACATGAACACGCTTCAGGTCGCGACGATGTCCGGCGTGACGCCGTCGACCGAAACGATCGCCTCGGGTGAATACCCGGTGTCGCGTCCGCTGCAGTTCTATGTGAAGGCCGCGCATCTCGGTGTGATCCCGGGCCTGAAGGAATATGTCGAGTTCTTCGTCTCGGACGACATGGCCGGCCCGAACGGCCCGCTGGCGGCTTATGGCCTCGTGTCCGATCCGGAACTGGCCGACACGCAAGCGGCTGTCGCTGCTGAAGAAACGATGTAAGAACCGGGACAGGTTCAAGGTTCACAGCCCGGCCGAACCCTCGGCCGGGCCTCTTTTCAGACGAGAGTCCCCATGCCCGTGCTCTGGATACTGCTGACGGTTCTGGCCATCGCCCTCGCCGCCTTCGCGCTGGCGCGGCGCAATGCGCTGGCCAGTGCCAAAGACGATCCCCGCATCCTGCATTCGCTTCCGTCCTACTATGGTTGGTACGCGTTCATTCTTGCGGCGCTGCCAGCCGTTTTCGTGATGCTGGTCTGGCTGATCGTGCAGCCGATGATCGTCGAGAACCGCGTGAATGCCGCCCTCGATGCCGCGCCCCAAGAACTGTCGATGGTGGAGCGCGAGGGCGCCCGGCGCGACAGTGGCACCGTGGCGCAGGCGATCCGAAGCGCCGTATCCTCGGGTGCGATGACGCTGCGGCAGATCGACGGTTTCGCGGCCGATCCGCAGGCGCTGGCCCCGGCGCTGCGCGATGCGGGTGTGCCGATCCTGACCAATATCACCCAGCCCGTCTATGACGGGGCACAGGCGCTTCTGGCCGCCTCGGCCAGCCTCAACATCGCGATGGCCGTCGTTGCGATCGCCGTCGCGCTGATCGGCGCGCTGATCGCCGTGCGGCGTACGCGGCCCGATTTCCGCGCGCGCAACGCGGTGGAGCGGGTGACGCTGGGCATTCTGATCGGGGCCTCGGTCATCGCGATCCTGACGACCATCGCCATCGTCTGCTCGTTGATTTTCGAGACCTACAATTTCTTCCAACAATATCCGTGGACGGCCTTCTTCTTCGGAACCACATGGGCCCCCGTGTTCCAAGGCCAGAGCGAGCTGGGCATCCTGCCGCTTTTGTGGGGCACGCTCTATATCAGCCTGATCGCGCTGGCGGTGGCCGTGCCAATCGGCCTTTTCGCGGCGATCTATCTGTCGGAATACGCCTCCAACCGGGTGCGTTCGGTGGCCAAGCCCCTGATCGAGATCCTCGCCGGCATCCCGACCATCGTCTATGGTCTGTTCGCGCTGGTGACGGTCGGTCCGATGCTGCGCGACTATTTCGCCCAGCCGCTGGGGCTCGGCTCCACCGGATCGTCCGTGGCGACGGCGGGTCTGGTCATGGGGATCATGATCATCCCCTTCGTCTCCTCGCTGTCCGATGACATCATCAACGCCGTTCCGCAAAGCCTGCGCGACGGCTCCCTCGGCCTTGGTGCTACGCAATCGGAAACGATCCGTCAGGTGGTCTTGCCGGCGGCGCTGCCGGGCATCGTCGGGGCCGTCCTGCTGGCCGCCTCGCGCGCGATCGGTGAGACGATGATCGTGGTGCTGGGGGCGGGGGCCGCCGCGCGGATCGACGTGAACCCCTTCGAGGCGATGACGACGATCACGGTGAAGATCGTCTCGCAGTTGACCGGCGATACCGACTTCAACTCGCCCGAGACGCTGGTCGCCTTCGCCCTTGGCCTGACGCTGTTCGTCGTGACGCTGTGCCTCAACATCCTCGCGCTGATCATCGTGCGCAAATACCGGGAGCAATACGAATGACCGACGCCACGGCAAACCCCCGCCGGTCCTCGCTGCTGAAGGTCGATGCCCGCACCCGGCGGCGCAACGCGGCCGAGCGGCGCTTCCGCGCCTTCGGCATCGCGGCGATCGCGGTCGCGCTTCTGGCGCTGGCCACGCTCTTGGTGACGATCGTGGGCGGCGGTGCCTCCGCCTTCCGTCAGACCTATGCCGCCTTCGAGATGACGCTGCCCGCCGATGTGCTGGACCCGCAGGGCAACCGCGATCCGGCCGAAATGGCGCGCGTGTCTACCATCGGCTATCAGAACGTCCTGCGGGGCGGGCTGATCGCGGCGGTTCGCGAGGCGGGCATCGTTCCCGAAGGCGTGCAGGACAACGAGATCACGGGCGTGCTTTCCGCCGAGGCGGCCGCCCAGCTGCGCAACCGCGTGCTGAACAATCCCGATCTCGTCGGCCAGAAGGTCGACGTCTATGCGCTGGCGCAGGGCCGGGTGGACGGCATCTTCAAGGGCCGCGTCACCGCCGAAAGCGCGGTGCGCGACAACAACATCACGCCGCAGGTCGTCGATCTGGCGCAGGCGATGGTGGCGAATGGCCTGATGGAGACGCGGTTCAACTGGAATTTCATCACCAACCCCGACGCATCGGATTCCCGCCCCGAAGCGGCAGGCCTCGGCGTCGCGATCCTCGGCTCGTTCTACATGATAGCGGTGGTGCTGCTTCTGTCGGTGCCGATCGGGGTCGCAAGCTCCATCTACCTTGAAGAATTCGCGCCGAAGAACCGCTGGACCGATGTGATCGAGGTGAACATCTCGAACCTCGCGGCGGTGCCGTCGATCGTGTTCGGTATCCTCGGCCTCGCCATCTTCATCAACTTCGCGCATCTGCCGCAATCGGCCCCGATCGTGGGCGGCCTCGTGCTGACGCTGATGACGGTGCCGACGATCATCATCTCCACCCGCGCGGCGCTGCGGGCGGTGCCGCCGTCGATCCGCGATGCCGCGCTCGGCATCGGGGCCAGCCGGATGCAGTCGGTGTTCCACCATGTGCTGCCGCTGGCGATGCCCGGCATCCTGACGGGCACGATCATCGGCCTTGCCCAAGCCTTGGGCGAAACGGCGCCGCTGCTGCTGATCGGGATGGTGGCCTTCGTGCGCGATTATCCGGATGCGCCGCCGGCGGGTCTGTTCGATCCGGCCTCTGCGCTGCCGGTTCAGGTCTATAACTGGACGCAGCGCGCGGATCCTGCTTTCGTGGAACGTGCGTCGGGTGCGATCATCGTGCTCCTTGCGTTCCTTCTTGTGATGAATGCGGTCGCGATCATCCTGCGCCGCCGCTTCGAACGTCGCTGGTGAGGGATCCATCATGAACGACATGCGATTTACGGAGAGAGATGTGTCCGCCAACGACATGAAGATCAGGGCGCGCGACGTGAACGTGCATTACGGCACGAGCCACGCGCTCAAAGGGGTGGACGTCGACATCCTGAACGGCAACGTCACCGCCTTCATCGGGCCGTCGGGCTGTGGGAAATCCACCTTCCTGCGCTGTCTGAACCGGATGAACGACACCATCGCCGCGGCCAAGGTGACGGGGCGGATCGAACTGGACGGCGAGGATATCTACGATCCCAAGGTCGATCCGGTGCAGTTGCGCGCCAAGGTCGGCATGGTGTTCCAAAAGCCGAACCCCTTCCCGAAATCCATCTTCGACAACGTCGCCTATGGTCCCAAGATCCACGGGCTGACGCGGTCGCGGGCGGAACTGGACGAGGTGGTGGAGGCATCGCTGCGCAAGGCCGCCCTTTGGAACGAGGTGAAGGACCGCCTGACCGCGCCCGGCACCGGGCTGTCGGGTGGCCAGCAGCAGCGTCTGTGCATCGCGCGGGCCATCGCCACCTCTCCCGAGGTGCTGTTGATGGACGAGCCGTGCTCGGCGCTGGACCCGATCGCGACTGCGCAGGTCGAAGAGCTGATTGACGAGCTGCGCAGCCAGTTCGCCGTGGTTATCGTCACCCACTCCATGCAGCAGGCCGCGCGCGTCAGCCAGAAGACGGCGTTCTTCCACCTCGGCAATCTGGTGGAGTTCGGTGAGACGAACCAGATCTTCACCAACCCGCGCGATCCGCGGACCGAAAGCTATATCAGCGGCAAGATCGGATAAGAGATGAACAGCGACACACATATCGTTTCCAGCTTCGATCGCGATCTCGAATCCGTTCAGGCCATGATCATGAAGATGGGCGGGCTGGTGGAGGAGGCGCTTTCGAACGCCGCCCGCGCCATGGAAACGCGCGACGACGAACTGGCCCAGCAGGTGCGCGAGAACGACCGCGCCATCGACACCCTGGAAGAGCAGGTGAACGCCGAATGCGCCCGCGTCATCGCCCTGCGCTCGCCCATCGCGGCGGATCTGCGCACGGTGCTGACGGTCATCAAGATCTCCGCCAGTCTGGAACGCTCGGGCGATTTTGCGAAGAACCTCGCCAAGCGGTCCACGGTCCTGTCGCAGATGGCGCCGATCCCCGGTGCGGCCATCGCGATCCGCCGCATGGCCAAGACGGTGGAACTGCTGCTGAAGGACGCGCTCGACGCCTATATCCAGCGCGATGCGGCGCTGGCGGCCGAAGTGCGGCAGCGCGACGCCGAGGTGGATCAGATGTACAACGCGCTGTTCCGCGAATTCCTGACGCATATGATGGAAGACCCGCGCAACATCACCGCCTGCATGCATCTGCATTTCATCGCCAAGAACATCGAGCGGGTGGGCGATCACGCCACGACCATCGCCGAGCAGGTGATCTACCTCGTCACCGGGTCGATGCCCGAAGAGGGGCGCATCAAGGGCGACGAAACCTCCTATATCGGGGTCGAATGATGCCGCTCGCCGATCAACCGACCGTGCTGCTGGTGGAGGACGAACCCGCACAGCGGGAGGTTCTTGCCTACAACCTCGAGGCTGAGGGGCTGCGCGTCATTCAGGCCGCGAATGGCGAAGAGGCGCTGCTTCTGGTCGATGAGGCCGCGCCCGATGTCGTCGTGCTGGACTGGATGATGCCCAACCTTTCTGGGATCGAGGTCTGCCGCCGCCTGAAGACACGGCCCGAAACGCGCAGCCTGCCGGTCATCATGCTGTCGGCGCGGTCGGAGGAAGTGGACCGGGTGCGCGGGCTCGAGACGGGGGCGGACGATTACGTCGTGAAGCCCTATTCGGTGGTGGAGCTTCTGGCGCGTGTGCGGACGCAACTGCGCCGCTCGCGCCCGGCGGCGGTGGGGCTGATCCTCGAATGGGACGACATCCGCCTCGATTCCGAAACGCACCGAGTCTATCGCAGCGACAAGATCCTGAAACTCGGCCCGACCGAGTTTCGGCTGCTGACGACCTTCATGGAAAAGCCCGGCCGCGTCTTCAGCCGCGAGCAGTTGCTGGACAGGGTCTGGGGCCGCGACATCTATGTCGACACGCGCACGGTGGATGTGCATATTGGGCGGCTGCGCAAGGCGCTGTGCGTGCATGGGGGCGATGATCCGCTGCGCACGGTGCGCGGGGCGGGATACGCCCTCGGCTGATCGGGGGTCGCGTCGTCCGGGCGCCGCTGGTAATATGGCGGCGCAACCCGGAGGACCGTCCATGGCAGAAACCCGCACCAATATCTCCACGCTCGACCCGATCTGGCAGCGGATCTGCGAAGAGGCGCAGCAGGCGATCCGGGACGAGCCGCTGATCGGCGGCTTCGTGCATGCCAGCCTGCTGCATCATCCGACGATGGATCGCGCGCTGGCCTATCGTTTCGCGCTGAAGCTGTCCTCCAACGATATGAGCGAGCAGATCCTGCGGGAGATCGGCGAAGAGGCCTATGCCGCCAGCCCCGACATCGTTCAGGCGGCGCGGGCCGATCTGACGGCGGTCTTCGATCGCGATCCAGCCTGCCATCGGTATTTGCAGCCTATGCTATACTTCAAGGGATATCAGGCGCTGCAAGCCTATCGCATCGGCCATTGGCTCTGGACCCAAGGGCGCCGGGATATGGCCTATTTCGTGCAGATGCGCGTGTCCGAGGTGTTCGGCGTCGATGTGCATCCGGCGGCGAAGGTCGGCCGCGGGGTGATGATCGACCACGCCCATTCCATCGTCATCGGTGAGACGGCGATCGTGGGGGACAACGTCTCCATGCTGCATTCGGTGACGCTGGGCGGTACGGGAAAGCAGGACGGCGATCGGCATCCCAAGATCGAGGATGGGGTGATGATCGGCGCGGGGGCAAAGGTGCTGGGGAACATCACGGTCGGCCATTGCAGCCGAATCGCCGCGGGCTCCGTCGTGCTGCGCGACGTGCCGCCCTGCACCACGGTGGCCGGTGTGCCCGCCCGCGTGGTGGGCGAGGCCGGATGCGATCAACCGTCGATCAACATGGACCAACTCGTCAAAGACTGATCCAAATGAAAACGGCCGGAGGCAGATGCCTCCGGCCGTTTGCACGATCGTAGGATGCTGGCCTCAGGCCAGCATCGCCATCGGATTTTCGAGGTTCTCGACGATCGCCTTCATCAGTTCGGCGCCGAGCGCGCCGTCGATCACCCGGTGATCGACCGAAAGCGTCATCGACATCATCGTCGCGACCGTCAGTTCGCCATCTTTCCCGACGACCGGCTTCTTCAGCCCGGCACCGACGGCGAGGATCGCCCCATGCGGCGGGTTGATGACCGCGTCGAAGTTCTCGATCCCGAACATGCCAAGGTTGGAGATCGCGAAGCTGCCGCCCTGATATTCATGGGGGGCAAGCTTCTTGTTCCGTGCCCGTGCCGCCAGATCCTTCATCTCGGCCGACAGGGTCGAGAGCGATTTCTGATCGGCATCCTTCAGCACCGGCGTGAAGAGACCGCCTTCGATGGCGACGGCCACGGCGACATCCGACGGCTTCAGCTTCAGGATGCGGTCGCCGGCCCAGACGGCGTTCGCACCCGGAACCTGTTGGAGTGCCAGCGCACAGGCCTTGATGATGAAGTCGTTGACCGACAGCTTCACACCGCGACCTTCGAGCTGCGCGTTCAGCGTCGCCCGGAACTTCATCAGCGGATCGAGATTCACATCTCGGCGCAGATAGAAGTGCGGAATTGTCTGCTTGGCTTCGGTCAGACGGGCCGCGACGGTGCGGCGCATGCCGTCCAGCGCGACTTCCTCATAGGGGCGGCCGTCATACATCTTCTTGACGGCATCGGCGCTGCTCGCGGCGGGTGCCACGGGGGCGGCGGCCTTCGGTGCGTCGGCTTTGGGCGCAGCCGCAGCCTCGGGTGCAGCGCCGGCTTTCGCCGCCTCCACATCCGCGCGGATGATGCGGCCATGCGGGCCGGAGCCCTTTAGCTGCGTCAGATCAAGCCCTTTGTCCTTGGCGATGCGGCGGGCGAGGGGCGAGGCGAAGACGCGTTTGCCATCCGCCACCGGCGCCGGAAGCGCGCCGGGTGCAACACGTCCAGCCGGAGCCGGCTGTTCGGACTTCGATGCGCCCTTGCCGGCGCCCTCGGGCTCGACCTGCTCTTGCCGGCCGGCTTTCTCGTCTTCGGTGTCGGCCTTCTGCGCCTCGGTGCCCTCGGGCACCTCCTCACCATCCTCGACGAGGATGGCGATCGGCTGGTTGACCTTCACGCCCGACGTGCCTTCGGCGATGAGGATCTTACCCATCGTGCCTTCGTCCACGGCCTCGAATTCCATCGTGGCCTTGTCGGTCTCGATTTCGGCGAGGATCATGCCGGAGGTGACTTCGTCACCCTCCTTCACATGCCATTTCGCCAGCGTCCCTTCCTCCATCGTGGGGGAGAGGGCGGGCATCAGGATCTCGGTTGCCATGCGTCCCTCCTCAGCGATAGCAGACGGATTTCACGGCCTCGATCACCTCGGCCGTGGTGACGAGCGCCAGTTTCTCAAGGTTGGCCGCATAGGGCATGGGCACATCCTTGCCGGTCAGGTTGATCACCGGCGCATCCAGATAGTCGAAGGCCTGCTGCATGATCGTGGCGGAGATGTGGTTGCCGATCGCACCGACCGGGAAGCCTTCCTCCACCGTGACGCAGCGGTTCGTCTTGCGCACGGATTCCAGAACCGTTTCGTAATCGATCGGGCGCAGGGTGCGCAGGTCGATCACTTCGGCTTCGATCCCGTCCTCGGCCAGCTTGTCCGCCGCTTCGAGGGCGTAGGTCATGCCGATCCCGAACGAGACGATGGTCACGTCCTTGCCCTCGCGCCAGATGCGCGCCTTGCCGAACGGGATGGTGAAATCATCCATCACCGGAACGTCGAAGGACCGGCCGTAGAGGATTTCGTTCTCGAGGAAGATGACCGGGTTCGGATCGCGGATCGCCTGTTTCAGCAGACCTTTGGCATCGGCTGCCGAATAGGGCATCACCACCTTCAGGCCCGGAATATGGGCGTACCATGCGGCATAGTCTTGGCTGTGCTGCGCGCCCACGCGGGCGGCGGCACCGTTCGGACCGCGGAACACGATCGGGCAGCCCATCTGACCGCCGGACATGTAGAGCGTCTTGGCGGCGGAGTTGATGATCTGGTCGATCGCCTGCATGGCGAAGTTGAAGGTCATGAACTCCACGATCGGGTTCAGACCGCCGAAGGCCGCGCCCACGGCCAGACCGGCAAAGCCATGCTCGGTGATCGGAGTATCGACGACGCGCTTGGCGCCGAACTCGTCCAGCAGGCCTTGGCTGATCTTGTAGGCACCCTGATACTCGGCGACTTCCTCGCCCATCAGGAAGACCTTGTCGTTGCCGCGCATCTCTTCGGCCATGGCTTCGCGCAGGGCTTCCCGCACGGTCATGGTCTTCATCTCGGTGCCTTCGGGCCAATCGGGCGAGCGGTCGCGCTTGCCGGGAACCGCAGTGCCGGGCGAGGTGACGACCGGCTGGTCCATATGCTTGGCTTCGGAGCCTTCGGGCTTCTCGGGCTGCTTTTCTTCGGCGGGCTGGGCCGGGGCCTCGGCCACGTCGTCGACGCTTTCGCCTTCTTCGATCAGAACGGCGATCGGGGTGTTGACCTTCACACCGGCGGTGCCTTCGGCGATCAGGATCTTGCCGATGATACCCTCATCGACCGCCTCGAACTCCATCGTGGCCTTGTCCGTCTCGATCTCGGCCATGACTTGGCCGGATTTGACCTCGTCACCTTCCTTGACCAGCCACTTGGCCAGCGTGCCTTCTTCCATCGTCGGCGACAGGGCCGGCATCAGAACTTGCGTTGCCATGGTATCGCCTCCCTTACGCGTAAATATCCGTCCAGAGCTCGGACACATCCGGCTCCGGGCTTTCCTTCGCGAACTCGGCGGATTCGTTCACGACGGCTTTGATGTCTTTGTCGATCGCCTTCAGTTCCTCGTCCGAGGCATGGCCGCCGGTGACCAGAAGGTCGCGGACATGTTCGATCGGGTCCTTCTCGGAGCGCATCTTCTCCACCTCGTCCCGCGTGCGGTATTTCGCCGGGTCGGACATGGAGTGGCCGCGATAGCGGTAGGTGTTCATCTCGAGGATGTAGGGGCCTTTGCCCGCGCGGCAGTATTCCACCGCCTTCTGACCGGCGGCCTTCACGGCCAGCACGTCCATGCCGTCCACAGCCTCGCCGGCGATGCCGTAAGCCGCGCCGCGTTCCCAATAGGAGGGCGACTTGGTGGAGCGCTTCACGCTCGTGCCCATGGCGTATTGGTTGTTCTCGATCACGAAGATGACCGGCAGGTTCCACAGCTGCGCCATGTTGTAGGTCTCATAGACCTGACCTTGGTTCGCTGCGCCGTCGCCGAAATAGGTGAAGGTCACGCCGCCGTTTTCCAGATAGGCATCGGCAAAGGCCAGACCGGCGCCGATCGGCACCTGCGCCGCCACGATGCCGTGCCCGCCGTAGAAATGCTTCTCGCGGCTGAACATGTGCATGGAGCCGCCCTTGCCTTTGGAGTAGCCCCCCTCACGGCCGGTCAACTCGGCCATAACGCCCTTGGCGTCCATGCCGCAGGCCAGCATATGGCCGTGATCGCGATAGGAGGTGACACGCTTGTCGCCTTCCTGCGCCGCAGCCTCGAGGCCGACGACGACCGCTTCCTGCCCGATATAGAGGTGGCAGAAGCCGCCGATCAGGCCCATGCCGTAAAGCTGGCCGGCCTTTTCCTCAAACCGCCGGATCAGCAGCATGTCGCGGTAATAGCCAAGGAGCTCGTCCTTGGAAACGTTGGGCAAATCGGCCGGAGATTTGTTGGCCATCGCGTCCTCCTCCACCAGAAAGCGGAAATAGTTTAGCATTAAACTACCTGTAGCGCATATGCTCGCAGGTGTGTAGCGCAAAAGTGCGCGGGTCGTTCTCAGCCCGATCTAGGGCGGTGTCAGCGTATGACGATCTCATCCTTGCGCATATAGCCGAGGATCTCCCGAGCCTGCTGATCGAGCAGGTCGAGATCGAGGTAATCGTTGGACAGGCGTTTGGTCAGGTTGCGGACATTGTCCAGCTCGCCCTGAAGGCGGTCGCGTTCGGCGGTCAGTTCGGCCGTTTCGGCGCGGATCTGAACCTGCTGGAACACGCCGTAATCCCCTTGGACGGCAGCGAAGGTGAAATAAAGGCCCAATGTGGCCAATGCCATGACATAGATCACGGCGCCAAGGGACAGGCGGTTGGTCTGTTTCATCTTCTGCCTCGCACCGCGCCTGACCGCCGGCGCATCGGCGCAATGATGACACAAGCGCCCGGCAAGGCAAAGAGCCTCCCGGCACGGGCCGGGAGGCTGCGGGGCTTATTCGTTGCCCTTGTAGATGTTCACCAGCTTGCCCAGCATCGCCAGCGCATCCTCGCGCGAGCGCTGGAACGAGTTGCGCCCGATGATGGAGCCGTTGCCGCCGCCCGCCAGAATGGCGCGCGCATCGTCGTAGACGGCATCCTCGCCCTTGGCCGCACCGCCCGAGAAGACGATGATCCGGCGACCGGCGAAGCTTGCCTGAACGCAGTGGCGCACACGATCCGCCAGTTCCGCGATCGGGATCTGCTGCGCGTCGTAGACCTTCTTGGCCTCGGGCTGCATGATGTGGTCGGTGGAGAGTTTGATCTTGATGATATGCGCGCCCAGAAGCGCCGCGACATGCGCGGCATAGGCGGACACGTCGATCGCAGTTTCGCCTTCCTTCGTGATGGCCTCGCCGCGCGGATAGGACCAGATCACCGTCGCGACGCCCTTGGCCGCCGCTTCCTTGCGCATTTCCACGATCTCTTCGAACATGTCGAGGGCCATGTCCGAACCGGGATAGATGGTGAAACCGATCGCCGAGCAGCCGAGGCGCAGCGCATCATCGACCGAGGCGGTGATCGCTTGGTTCTTGCCCGCCGTGTCCGACATCAGCGAGTTGGCGGAGTTCACCTTCAGGATCGTCGGGATCTGACCGGCATAGGTGTCGGCGCCGGCCTCCAGCGGACCCAGCGGGGCGGCATAGGCCGACATGCCCGCATCGATCGCAAGCTGGTAGTGGTAATGCGGGTCATACCCTTCGGCATTGGGCGCGAAGCTGCGCGCGGGGCCATGCTCGAACCCTTGATCCACCGGCAGGATGATCATCTTGCCGGTGCCGCCCAGCTTCCCCTCCGACAACATCCGGGCGAGGTTCGCCTTCACGCCGGGGGTTTCCCCTTCGTAGTTGGCGAGGATCTTCTGGACTTTCCTGCTGGTGCGCATGTCTCTTCCCTATGCTGACTGCTCGGGGAAGGTAGAGGGGGGCGCGAAGGCTGACAATGCAGTTCGCGCTAACACCCCGTCGATTTGTCAGACGTGTAGTGCCTTCACGCCCGGAAGCTCCTTGCCTTCCATCCATTCGAGGAAAGCGCCGCCCGCGGTGGAGATATAGGTGAAGCGTTCCGCCGCCCCGGCCTTGTTCAGCGCGGCCACGGTATCGCCCCCGCCAGCGACCGAAACGAGCTGTCCGGCCTCGGTCAGTTCGGCGGCGCGGGCGGCTGCGGCGTTGGTGGCGGTGTCGAAGGGCTCGATCTCGAAGGCGCCGAGCGGGCCGTTCCAGATCAGCGTCTTGGCCTTGCCGAAGGCCATCGCCACATGGGCCACGCTTTCCGGTCCGGCATCGAGGATCATCGCATCGGGCGGGCAGGCTTCGGCCAGCACCGTCTCGCTTGCGGCGCCTGCCTTGAACTCCCGCGCGACGACGACATCGAGCGGCAGGATGATCTCGCAGCCGGCAGCCTGCGCCTTGGCGAGGATCTCGCGGGCGGTGTCGGCCATGTCGCGTTCGGCAAGGCTCTTGCCGACTTCGATGCCCTGCGCCACGAGGAAGGTATTGGCCATGCCGCCACCGATCACAAGATGATCGACCTTGCCGACGAGGTTGCCCAGCAGATCGAGCTTCGTGGACACCTTCGCCCCGCCGACCACCGCAACCACCGGACGCGCCGGAGAGCCGAGCGCCGCATCCAGCGCCTTCAGCTCCGCTTCCATCAGGCGGCCCGCCGCCGACGGCAGCATCCGCGCGATCCCTTCGGTCGAGGCATGGGCCCGGTGCGCGGCGGAAAACGCATCGTTGACGTAAATGTCACCGAGCGCGGCCATCGCCGAGGCCAGTTCGGGATCGTTCTTTTCCTCGCCGGCATGGAAGCGGGTGTTCTCCAGCAGGACGACCTCGCCCTCGGATGCGCTTTCGATCGCGGTACGGGCGGCATCGCCAATGCAATCCTCGGCGAAATTCACTCGCATCCCGAGGGCACGTTCCAGTGCGGGAAGGATGTGGCGCAGGCTCATCTCCGGGACGGGCTGGCCCTTCGGGCGGCCGAAATGGGCCAGCAGCACCGGCAGGCCGCCGGCCTGAACGATGTCGCGCACCGTGGGCACGATCTTCTCGATGCGGGTGGCATCGGTCACGACGCCATCCTCCATCGGGACGTTGACGTCCACGCGCACCAGCACGGTCTTGCCCTGCAGATCCATGTCGTCCAGCGTTTTCCAGGTCATTGGAACCTCCTCTTGGCTTGGCGCAAGTAGCACCGGATCACCCCCGAAGGTCAACGGTGCCTTTTCACCGGGCGCCGGGCGCATTACGTTCCGCCCCGGAACCACAAAGGAGAGGCCCGATGGCCGAGATCAAGGATCCCGAAAACACGATCATCATGACGCTGAAGGACGGCGACGTGGTGATCCAGCTTCTGCCCGACGTGGCCCCGAAGCATACGGAGCGTATGAAGGAGCTGGCCCGCGCCGGCGCCTATGACAACGTCGTCTTCCACCGCGTCATCGAAGGCTTCATGGCCCAGACGGGCGATGTGGAGAATGGCAATGCCGAGCAGGGGTTCGACCTGCGCCGCGCCGGTACGGGCGGATCGGACCTGCCGGACCTGCCGGCCGAATTCTCCAAGATCCCGCATGCCCGCGGCAGCCTTGGGGCCGCACGTTCGATGAACCCGAACTCGGCCAACAGCCAGTTCTTCATCAACTTCAAGGATAACGATTTCCTGAACGGCCAATACACCGTTTACGGCCAAGTCGTCAGCGGGATGGAGTTCGTGGACAAGATCGTCCGGGGCGAGCCGCCGCAGAACCCCGACCGCATGATCCGCGTGCGCGTGGCCGCCGATGCGTAAGCTGGCGCTTGCCGCGGCGCTGTGCCTTGGGGCGGTTCCCGCCTTGGCGCAGGAGGATGGGCCGGGCCCGAACCTCGTGATCGACATCGCGGGGCAGGGTGCGAATGGCGAGGTCGTGATCGACCTGCGCCCCGACCTTGCGCCCAAACACGTCGCCCAGATCGTGAAGCTGGCCGAATCCGGTCAGTACGACGATGTGGTGTTCCACCGCGTCATCGACGGCTTCATGGCCCAGACGGGCGATGTCGAGTTCGGCAAGGGCGGCTCTACGGCCCGTGCGGGCATGGGCGGTTCGGACCTGCCGGACATCCCGGCCGAGTTCACCTCGACCCCGTTCCAGCGCGGCACGGTGGGCATGGCCCGTTCGCAGGATCCGGATTCGGCGAACAGCCAGTTCTTCATCATGTTCGCGCCGGGCGATTTCCTGAACGGCCAGTACACGGTCGTCGGTCAGGTGATCAGCGGCATGGACGTGGTGGATGCGATCACCCGGGGCGAGCCGCCGCGCAACCCCGATCGCATGGTCCATGTGACGGTTCAGAACTGAGATATGGAAAGGCCCCCGATCCGGGGGCCTTTCGCGTCAATCCGACGTCTGGGCGTCGTGGTCCGGGTTGGCTCGGTTCCACCGGATGGAGGACCAGAGCGCCACCCCGATCAGACAGGCCCCGCCGAGGCCGGTGATCACCTCGGGAATATGGGTCAGCGTCTGGACGTACATGATCACGGACAGGATCAGGATCGCATAGAACGCCCCATGTTCGAGGTAGCGGTACTGCGTCAGCGTCCCCCGCTCCACCAGCATGATGGTCATGGAGCGGACATACATCGCCCCGATGCCGAGGCCGATCGCGATGATGAACAGGTTCTGCGACAGCGCGAAGGCCCCGATCACCCCATCGAAGGAGAAGGACGCGTCCAGCACCTCCAGATAAAGGAAGGCCCCGAGGCCGCCCTTCACCGCCGCGTCCGTCGCATCCTGCGAGCGGTCGAGGAAGGCGCCCAGCACCTCCACCAGCAGGAAGGTCACGAGGCCATAGACGCAGGAGATGATGAAGGTGGACCGCATCGGCCCCTCCGGCAGCAGCCGCGAAAAGGCGAGGGCCACCACGAGGACGAAGGCGATCTCCAGCCCCTTGATCGAGGCATAGCGCTGCGCCCAGCTTTCGATGGTATGGACCCAGTGGATGTCCTTCTCCTCGTCGAAGAAATAGGACAGGGCGACCATCATCAGGAACGTGCCGCCGAAGGCTGCGATCGGCAGATGGGCATCGTGCATGATGGCGGCATAGCGGTCGGGATCGGTCGCGGCCATCTGGATCGCGGCCCAAGGCCCGATCTTCGCCGCGATCACGACGATCAGAAGCGGGAAGACGATGCGCATCCCGAACACGGCGATGATGATGCCCCATGTCAGGAAGCGGCGCTGCCAGACCGGGTCCATCGTCTTCAGCTTGTTGGCGTTGACGATGGCATTGTCGAAGGAGAGCGAAATCTCCAGCACCGCAAGGACTGCGACGATGAAGAAGATGGAGGCGGTGCCCTGCACGGTGCCCGTCATCTGCCAGCCCAGCCACGCGCCAAGCGCGAGGCCTACGACCGTGGCGACGAAGGCCCATGTCAGGTAGGAAAGCGTGGATTTCTTTGCGGAGGCGGCGCTCATGTCCGGCCCCCCGCCACGGCTGCGTCGAACAGCGGATGGCTCATGATAATAACGTCCATGCGGCAGGAACGTTGCGGTGCCGACATCACGTGAGTTGCCGCATTACTGACGCCAGAGGGGCCCGGTCACCGATCCGGCCCATCACCGGGCCGTGAGCGATATGTAACGCGCAGGCCCGGATGCGGCAAGGGTCAGCCGCGACGTGCCTCGGGCAGGGAGATGCGGGCGACCTGTTCGGCGATCGGATCGACCAACGGCGGATGGCGCGTCGCCTCATGCGCGGCCGGATCGCCGAGATCCTGCCATGTGCCGTCCTTGTAGATGTCGAGGGCGTTGAAATTCGCCTTGTAGCCCATCTTCCGGCTGCCCGGCACCCAATAGCCCAGATAGACATAGGGCAGGCCGGCCTCGCGTGCGATGCGGACATGATCGAGGATCAGGAACACGCCGAGGCTGCTTTCGGCCAGATCCGGGTCGTAGAAGGAATAGACCATCGACAGCCCGTCATCGAACACATCCGTCAGCGATACCGCCGCAAGGCCGTCCGGCCCGCCATATTCGATGACGCGGCTGCGGATCGGCGTTTCTTCGATCATGGCGGCGAATTCGAAGATGTCCATATCGGCCATGCCGCCATCCGAATGGCGCACGTCGAGATAGCGGCGGAAGAGGGCGTATTGATCCTCGGTCGCCCAAGGTGCCGTCGGATTGCGGCGCAGATGCGCGTTGCGTTTGAGCACACGGCGCTGCGTCCGGGAGGGCTTGAAATCGGCGACGCGGATGCGCGCCGACAGGCAGGCCGCGCAATCGGCGCAGGATGGGCGATAGAGCACGTTCTGCGAGCGGCGGAAGCCTTGCTTCGACAGCGCGTCGTTCAGGACCTGCGCATGTTCCCCATGAAGTGCCGTGAACAGCTTCCGTTCCATCCGCCCATCGAGATAGGGGCAGGGCTGCGGGGCTGTCACATAGAACTGCGGCGCGATGGGAAGGGTGTGACGCATGAACACTCTGCCAAGGGTGGGTGACATGAAGGTAACGCCCCCACCCGCATTCGCCAAGCGGAGATCGCGAAGATTCTGCCCTTCAGGCCGCGCGATGCACGCAAACCGTGTCGAGGACGAGGTCCGTCAGCCCCTGACCGCGCCGCGTCGTCAGCATCAGCACCACCGACAGCGCCTGAACCAGAAGCGTTCCCATCGACAGGTAATAGCCGATGACATGCAGCAGCGCCTCGCCGCCATCCAGCGGCTGCCCTCGGCGGTTCAGGAAATGGATGCCCAAAAGCCGCATCCCCGGTGTCGCCGAACCGCGCGCAAGCCCCCACCAGCGGTAGATGAAGCTGACGCAGAGGAACAGCAGCGGGTAGAAGAAGATCGCGGTGAAGGCCGTGAACGGCACGATGATCAATGTCAGAACGAAGATCAGCGTCAGGTCGAGGCACCATGCGATCGCCCGGCGCGTCGGCACCCCGCGATAGAATTCGGCATGGCGGTCGGGATCGGGCAGTGGATCGATCTGGGGCATCCGGTCATGTCTCTGTTAGGGGGGGTGAGGGGCGGCCCGGTAGGGCCGCCGCAGATCAGTCGGCGGCGGTCGGTACGTCGCGCGTCTTGGTGCGTTCGTCCATGAAGGCGTCGAACTCCTGTTTGTCCTTCGCCTCGCGCAGGCGCTTGAGGAAGGATTCGAAGGCCGTCTGTTCCTCTTCGAGGCGGCGCAGGGTGTCGGCCTTGTAGGCGTCGAAGGCGCGGTTTCCGGTCGGACGCGCCGCCGAGGCAAGGCCCGAGGTTCGGCGCACGATGTCTTTGCGGCTGAACATGCGTTTGCTCCAGATCATATAGGCAAGGATGCCAAGCCCAACAGGCCAAGCAAGAACGAAACCGAGGATCGTGGCCGCGATCCAAGCGGTGCGGCCGCGTTCGTCAAGCCAGCCTTCGGCGCGGCGCGGCCAAGTCAGGATGCCGCCGGGCGCGGCGGATGATGCGTTCATTCGGGCGTTCCTCCAAGTGCGAATAGGGATGTGAAAGCCATTCACATCATCCAAGATCGGTATGCCCTGCCGCAGCTTCAAGATGCATGTTAAAGATTTTCACATAAGTGCCGCGCCGCTTGCCGATGGCCCGTGGACGGGCGATAGTCGGCGTCATGACCCTGCAGGACCGCATCACGCGCCTTCCGATCGTCCACGACGCCGCCGCGGCCGAGGATGTCCGTTCCACATGGTCCGGCCCGTGCCGCGACCTTTTGGCCGCCACCGCCAGCGCCAGCCCCTATCTGCGCGACCTGATCCGCAAGGAGGCCGACTGGCTCCCCTCCGCTCTGGCGGACCCGGAGGGGGCGCTGGCTGCGGAACTGGCCCGCGACGCCGATCTGGCGCAACTTCCGGTGATGCTGCGCAAGTCGAAACGGCGGGTGGCGCTCTTGACGGCGCTGGCCGATCTGGGCGGCGTCTGGTCGCTGGAGGAGGTGACGGGCGCGCTGACCGATCTTGCCGACCGCGCCGTGGATCTCAGCGTCCGGCGGCTTGTGGAGGCCGAGATCCGGCGCGGCAAGCTGGCCGAGGCAGGGCCCGCCTCGGGCATGGTCGTCATCGCCATGGGCAAGACGGGCGCGCGGGAGTTGAACTATTCCTCCGACATCGACCTGATCTGCCTGTTCGACGAGACGCGCCACGATGACTGGCAGGAGGCGCGGGCCGCCTTCATCCGGGTGACGCGCAAGATGACCGCGATCCTGTCGGACGTGACAGCCGAGGGTTATGTCTTCCGCACCGATCTGCGGCTGCGGCCCGACGCGGCGGTGACGCCGGTCTGCATCTCCATGGGCGCGGCGGAGAGTTATTACGAAAGCGTCGGCCGGACGTGGGAACGCGCGGCCTTCATCAAGGCACGCCCCTGCGGCGGCGATCTGGAGGCGGGAGAGCGTTTCCTGCGCACTCTGACGCCGTTCGTGTGGCGAAAGCACCTCGATTTCGCCACGATCGAGGATACGCATGACATGCGCGCCCGCATCCGCGACCATCGGGGCCTGCACGGCCCGCTGAAGGTGGAGGGGCACGATCTGAAGCTGGGACAGGGCGGTATCCGGGATATCGAATTCTTCACCCAGACGCGCCAATTGATCGCTGGGGGGCGCGACCCCTCGCTGCGCGACCGGACCACGGTGGGCGGGCTGAAGGCGCTGGCGGCTGCGGGCTGGATCGACGACGACACGGCCCAGGAGCTTACGGATCTTTACCGCGCGCATCGTCAGGTGGAGCATCGGTTGCAGATGATCGGCGATCAGCAGACGCACCGCGTGCCCGCCGATCCCGAATCGCTGGCCCGCATCGCCCATCTGAACGCCGAAACCCCGGAGGCGTTCGGCGCCCGCCTGCTAACCCGGCTGGAGCGTACCGCCGACCTGACCGAAGCCCTGTTTGAGCCGGCCGATACGCCGGATGAGCCGGACCTGTCCGAACGCGCCCGGGCCATCGTCGAGGGGTGGAGCGGTTATGCCGCGCTGCGTACCAACCGCGCGCGCACGATCTTTCGCCGCATCCGGCCGCAGCTTCTGACGCGGATGCAAAAGGCGCGGGAGCCTGAGGAGGCGCTGCTCGCTTTCGACGGTTTCCTGCGGGGCCTGCCTGCGGGCGTGCAGATATTCTCGTTGTTTGAGGCGAATCCGCCGCTGGTGGATCTGATCGTGGACATCGCCTCGGTCGCGCCGGATCTCGCGCGCTATCTCTCGCGCCATTCGGGGGTGCTGGACGCGGTGATCGGCGGGCGCTTCTTTGAGCCATGGCCGGGGCTTGCGGGGCTTCAGGCCGACCTTGCGCTGCATCTGGGCCGGGCAGGCGATTACGAGGCGAAGCTCGATGCCTCGCGCCGCTGGATGAAGGAATGGCATTTCCGCATCGGCGTGCATCACCTGCGCGGGCTGATCGACGCGGATCAGGCCGGAACGCATTATGCCGAACTGGCGCAGTCGGTGATCACCGGCCTCTGGCCCGTGGTGGTGGCGGAGTTTGCGCGGCGCCACGGCCCACCGCCGGGCGTGGGCGCGGCCGTTCTCGGCATGGGCAGCCTTGGCGCGGGGCGGATGCACTCCCGCTCCGATATCGACATGATCGTCATCTACGACTGTGAAGCCGACGTGGAAAGTTCGGGCGACAAGCCATTGATCGCACGCATGTATTACGCTCGGTTGACGCAAGCGCTTCTGACGGCGCTGACGGCGCAGACGGCCGAAGGCGCACTCTACGAGGCCGATATGCGGCTGCGTCCTTCGGGGCGGCAAGGGCCGCTTGCGACATCGGTCGAGGCGTTCCGCACCTATCAGATGAACGAGGCATGGACGTGGGAGCATCTGGCTCTGACCCGCGCACGCCCGCTTGTAGGGCCGGAGGCGCTGGTCTGCCGGGTGGAAGAATTGCGGCAGGAGGTGATCCGGGTGCGCGGGCGCGATGCGCGCGTGGCGGGCGATGTCGCCGACATGCGCCGCCGTCTGAATGCCGCCAAGCCCCTTCGGACGGCGTGGGATGCACGCAACGGCAGCGGGCGGCTGATGGATCTGGAGCTGCTGGCCCAGTGCAACGCGCTGCTCGGCGCATGCATGGCCACCTCGGTGGAGGCGCAGATGGCGGGCCTCGGTCCTTCGCTGCGTGACGCGGATCGGCTGTTCTGGCGGGTGCAATGCGCAAGTCGGCTTCTGTCGCCGGTCCCCCTCAATCCCGACGATACGGGAGAGGGTGCACGGACCTTTTTGCTGCGCGCATTGGGTCCGGAAGGTGATCTGGCGGCGGCCCTGTCGGACCATGCGGACCAAGTGGCCGCCGCCTTCGATCGTCTGTTGGCGCGTTAGCGCAGGGCCGCCGCTTCGCGGGCAAGCTCCTCGATCCCGGCCCAATCGCCGGCGATCATCTTGTCCTTGGGCGCGACCCAGCTTCCGCCGACGCAGAGCACGTTGGAGGAGCTGAGGTAATCCTTGGCGTTCTTCAGCGACACGCCGCCCGTCGGGCAGAAGGACACCTGCGGGATCGGACCCGACAGCGATTTGATCGCGGGCGCACCGCCGGCGCTTTCGGCCGGGAAGAACTTCTGCACGGTGTACCCACGCTCCAGCAGAAGCATCACCTCGGTCGCGGTGGCGGCGCCGGGCAGGAGGGGAAGCCCCTCATCCTCGCAGGCGGCAAGGACGCGGTCCGTCGCGCCGGGCGAAACGCCGAAGGTCGCGCCCGCGGCTTTCGCGGCCTTCACGTCGGCCGGGGTCAGCAGCGTGCCCGCACCGACGAACCCGCCCTCAATTTCGGACATGGCGCGAATCGCGTCCAGCGCGGCCGGGGTGCGCAGCGTCACCTCCAGCGCCGGAAGGCCGCCGGTGATCAACGCCTTCGCCAAGGATGCGGCGTGGGCGACATCGTCGATCACGAGAACGGGGATGACCGGCGCGAGCCGGCAGATTTCGGCGGCGCGGGAGCTTTGTTCGGCAGGTGTCATTCGATCCTCATACAACGACGGCGGCGCCTTCGGTGGCATTGCCGACCGTCTGGCGGAAACTCTCGAACAGCTCGCGGCCAATGCCGAAGCGGTTCGCGGTCAGATCCTCTGTCACCGGCGTGCGCGTGTCAAAGTCTGATTCCAGAATATCGATCGTACCGGCCACCGCATCGACGCGCATCCGGTCGCCATCGCGGACGCGGGCCAGCGGTCCGCCCTGCGCCGCCTCGGGGGAGACGTGGATCGCCGCGGGCACCTTGCCCGACGCACCGGACATCCGGCCGTCGGTCACCAGCGCGACCTTCAACCCACGATCCTGAAGTACCGACAGGATCGGCGTCAGCGAATGGAGTTCCGGCATCCCGTTCGCGCGCGGTCCTTGGAAGCGGACGACGACGATCGTATCCTCGGTGAAGGTATTGGCGCGGAAGGCTTCCTTCACCTCCAGCTGATCCTTGAAGACCCGCACCTTCGCCTCGACGATCTGACGTTCGGGCGCAACGGCCGAGATCTTCATGACGCCGCGACCGACATTGCCGGACAGCTGCTTCAGACCGCCGCTCTTCTGGAAGGGATCGCTGGCGGGGCGCAGGATCTTGTCGTTGCTGCTTTCCTTCGGACCTTCGGTCCATGTCAGCTCGCCATCGACCAGCTTCGGCTCACTCCGATAGTGGGAAAGGCCGTCGCCCATCACCGTCTTCACATCGTCATGCAGCAGGCCCGCATCCAGCAACTGGCCGACCATATAGCCAAGCCCGCCCGCCGCGTGGAAATGGTTCACGTCGGCCAGACCGTTCGGATAGACTTTCGCCATCAACGGCACGGCGGCCGAGATATCTTCGAAATCTTCCAGATCGAGGATTACGCCCGAAGCCCGCGCCATCGCCGGCAGGTGCAGCACGAGGTTCGTGGACCCGCCTGTCGCCATCAGCCCGACGATGCCGTTCACATAGGCCTTCTCGTCGAGGATCTCCGACACGGGGCGATAGTCGTTGCCAAGCGCCGTGATCCCCGCCGCACGTTCCACCGCCGCCGTGGTAAGAGCTTCGCGCAAGGGCGTGTAAGGATTGACGAAACTTGCGCCCGGCAGGTGCAGACCCATGAACTCCATCAGCATCTGGTTGGTGTTCGCGGTGCCATAGAAGGTGCAGGTGCCCGGCCCGTGATAGGAGGCCATCTCGGCGGCCATCAACTCGTCGCGGCCGATCTCACCGGCGGCGAAACGGTTGCGGACCTTGGATTTTTCGTCGTTCGGCAGGCCCGAGGTCATCGGCCCACCCGGCACGAAGACGGACGGCACATGCCCGAAGGTGGAGGCTGCGATGATCAGGCCCGGCACGATCTTGTCGCAGATCCCAAGATAGAGCGAGGCGTCGAACACGTTGTGCGACATGGCAACACCCGCCGCCAAAGCAATGACATCACGCGAGAAAAGCGAAAG
Source organism: Falsirhodobacter algicola (assembly GCF_018279165.1). Taxonomy (GTDB): domain Bacteria; phylum Pseudomonadota; class Alphaproteobacteria; order Rhodobacterales; family Rhodobacteraceae; genus Falsirhodobacter; species Falsirhodobacter algicola. Next base: position 623,459 of record NZ_CP047289.1, read on the forward strand.
CTCCATCCCGACCTGACCTTGGGTCACGCCGTCGCACATGGCGGGCACGCCGCCTGCGACCTGCGCCGTGGCCCCCACGCGGCGGGCGGCCTCGCGGATCTGTTCGGGGTAATGTTCATAGACGCGGTGCGCCGACAGCATGTCGTTATAGGCCGTGACGATGCCGATGTTCGGCGCGCGCCCTTCGGCCAGCGTCGCTTTGTCATCCTCCATCGCGGCATAGGCGTGGGCTTGGTTGCCGCAGGACAGGTGTGCGCGCTGCGGTCCGTTGCCGGCGGCCTCTGCCATGCGTTTCAGATACGCGCTGCGCGTCGGGGCGGAGCGTTCGCGGATCCGGTCGGTGACGCGATCGAGTGTGCTGTTCAAGGTCATGGGTCAACCACCTCTGGCATTTGTCACACGAGATGGGCTTCGTCCCGCGTTCTTCAAGATGTTAGCGGTAACTGCGCCCGATGGGAACCCCAGCGATGCGTTCGGCGCATGGCAGGAATACGAACTCGGATGTCCTCCTGACAAGGGCGCGGTGTTATCTACGGTCTCGGGAGGCGAAACCAATGAAAGAGGTTATCCCCATGATGCCGAACCAACATGAGCTGATGATCGCGGCCCAACGCGAGCGCACTCTCTATCTTGCATCGCTTCTTCGTGCGGCCGTTCGCAAGTTCAAATCGCTGGGCCTGCGCAAGGCGACCCCGAAGGCCATCTGAGGCCTTTCTCTGCGAGCGCGAAGCGGCTAAGGGATGGCCATGACAGACATGCCCCTTCCCATCGTCCGCTTGCGCCCGAAGGCCGAAGCCCGCGCGATCCGCCACGGCTTCCCCTGGATCTATGCCGACGAACTGGTCACGGACCGCCGGACCCAGAAACTTCCCCCCGGCGCGCTTGCCGTGCTGGAAGATGCCGATCGTCGCCCGCTTGCGCTGGTGACGGTGAACACCGCGTCCCGCATCATCGGGCGGGTCCTCGACCGCAATCCCGAAGCGGTGCTGGACCAGCCATGGATCGAGGCGCGCCTTGCCCGCGCCCTTCAGCTGCGCGAGCGCCTGTTCGACAAACCCTTCTACCGCCTGATCCATGCCGAGGCCGATGGCCTTCCCGGCGTGATCATCGACCGTTTCGGCGATGCTGCCGTCATCCAGCCGAACGCAGCTTGGGCCGATGCGCATCTCGATCTGATCGTGGCCGCGCTGGTGCAGGTGACGGGCGTGAAGACGGTCGTCATGAACGGCTCGGGCCGCGCCCGCAGCCTCGAGGGGCTGGCCGAGGAAACGCGCGTTCTGATCGGCGAGATCGACGCCCCGGTGCCGGTTTCCATGAACGGCGCGACCTATCTGGCCGACCTCACGGGCGGGCAGAAGACGGGACTCTTCTACGATCAGCGTCCGAACCATGCCTTTGCGGCCGGGCTTGCGCGGGATGCGCGCGTCCTTGATGTCTTTTCCCATGTCGGGGGCTTTGCTTTGGCGGCCTTGGCGGGCGGGGCGGCGTCGGCGCTGGCCGTGGATGCCTCGGCCTCGGCGCTGGCCTTGGCCGAGGGCGGGGCAAAGGCGGGCGGCGTGGCCGATCGCTTCTCTACCCGGCGCGGCGATGCCTTCGACACGCTCGAAGCCTTGGCCGAAGAGGGGGCGAGGTTCGATCTCGTGATCTGCGATCCGCCCGCCTTCGCGCCGGCCAAGCCCGCATTGGAGGCCGGTCTGCGCGCGTATGAGCGGATTGCGCGCCTGGCGGCCCCGCTGGTCGCGCCGGGTGGGTATCTGGTGCTCTGCTCCTGTTCCCATGCGGCGGATCTCGCCTCGTTCCGCAACGCTTCGGCGCGGGGGATTGGGCGCGGTGGGCGGCGGGCGCAACTTCTGCACACGGGCTTTGCCGGTGCGGATCACCCGATGCTGCCCCAACTGGCCGAGAGCGGCTATCTCAAGTCGCTGTTCTTCCGGCTCGACGGGTGAGGGCGGTCCTCGACACCTGCGTGATCTTTCCGCCCGTCCTTCGGGACATGCTTTTGGGGGTGGCGGCGCAGGGGGTGTTCGTGCCGCTGTGGTCCGAGCGCATTCTGGAGGAATGGGCGCGTGCCGCCCGCCGCCACGGCTCCGAAGACGAGGCGCGGGCGGTGGGTGCCGCGATGCGGGCGCAGTTCGCATCCGCCACCGTTCCGCCCCGTCCGGGGCTGGAGGCACGGCTGCATCTGCCCGATGAGAACGACATCCACGTCCTTGCCACCGCCATCGCCGGCAGCGCGGATGTCATCGTCACGTTCAACGCACAAGATTTTCCCCGCCACATCCTCGCCGCCGAAGGGGTGGAGCGCCGCGATCCCGACAGCCTTTTGTGGGAGATGTGGTCCCACCATCCCGCCCCGGTGGCGGAGGTGGCGCAACGCGTCCATCGCCGCGCCGAAGAGATCGCGGGTCAGCCCGTGTCGCTGCGGGCGCTTTTGAAACGCGCGGGCCTGCCGCGCGTTGCAAAGGCAGTCACCGCCTAGAAGCCGATGGGGGGCGACAGCGCCTCCACCCCGGCGAGGCGGGTGCGCAGATCGTCATCCGAACGGAAACCGTAGCGCCCCCAAGCAAGGCTCTCGCGCCGGGCGGCGGCTGCGGCGGTCTTCTGCCCCTCAAGGCGCAGCGCTTCGGAGCGGATCATCAGCAGGGTGGACAGAAGGCCCGCATTCTCGGCCCGGCGGGCGACGGGAATGGCCGCATCGGTCAGAAGATGCACCGCCTCGGTCTGGCCTGCGGAGAGGGCGAAGGCGGCCATCTGCATATCCACATGCGCCACGCGCACATCGTCATCGGGCAGGGTGCGGAAGACGCGCGCCGCCTCGATGAAACCGCCGAGCGCCGCCGCCACATCCGTATCGAGGCTGAGCCGCGCAACGGCGAACCAACTGAACCCGAGGCGCGCATCGGTCCAGCCTTCGGATTGCGCGATGCGCAGCGCGCGTTTTGCCGAACGCAACCGCGCACTATCCGTCGCGTCCGGACCAAGCGCGGTTTCGATCGCGCGAATCCATGACCTCGGCGTGTCCGGCGGCACGGCAGGGGCCGAAAACTCCCCCGACGGGTTGTAACGGCGCAGCAGTTGCGGAACGATCACCTCGGCCTGCGCGCGCGTCGTGCCGCTGGGCAGCTCCGGCGAATTGTAGAGGCGCAGCATCAGCATGTCGAAACCGGTCAGCACGCTCAGGAAATTGTCGTCGTTGAAGATCGTGTCCGGGATCCGGTAGAGATCGTTCAGCGGCCCGATCGCCTGCGCGAGTTCCTCGTTCAGGCAGTCGCGCATCTCCTGCGGGCTTTCGTCGGCGGGGATGAAGACCGCGACATGATCGCGCCGCGTCAAGAGACCCCAGTCGAGTTCCGGATTGCGGAGATTCTGCGTGTATTCGGTGAAGGAGCGGACCTGCGGCACCACGAAACAGGCCGCCGTCGGCGCGGCCTTGTGCAGACGTTCGGCCGGCACGAATTCGATCGTGACCGAAGCCGGGGCCGTGGCGCGCTTGATGTCCACATGCGCCTCTTTGCGCAGGCGACCGATCACGCGGTCCAGATCCGTCATCGCGACCTTGGGCGCGGGGCCGTTCACGGCCACGGTGATGGGCCCGTCGAACCGGCTCATCACGGGCAGGGTGTCGCCATTCTCCATCGCGAAGGACAGATCGAGGAAGTCGCGCGCCATTTCGGCATTGCTGCGATGCGGGGGCATCGGCGTAACGGTGGTGAAGTGGTTCATCGGGGGCAGCGGGTCCGTCAGGGGGGCGACCGCCTCCATGGTGACGGGCGGCGCGCTGGCTGCGCATGCGCAAAGTGCAAGGCATGACAGGACGGGGAGGAAACGCATGCGGGAGGCTCTTCTTCTTGGGCGGGGCTGCGGTCCGCCCCTGCCGCCGACGATAGAGATTTCCATGGCCGGGTGAAGGGCCAATCCTCGGGCCGTAGAGGGGTGGTGCCACAAGATGCAGCGTGGATCATCACAAAACTGCCATGGAATTGTGCAATGCAGCGGCTAGTTTGTGCGGAGCGGACGAAACCCGCACCCCGACCCCGTGCGATAGTGACAGTCGGGATACAACAGGATATGCGGACGCGCAGAAAGGGAGTGCCGGACCGAACCTTCGCCCAGATGGTCCGGCCTGCGGAAAGGCAGCCATGAGAGCAGAAATCTTTCTTACAGACGATTACCGTCCCGCCGAGTCGGAACCCTTCATGAATGATCGGCAGCTGGAATACTTCCGCCGCAAGCTGCTGAACTGGAAGGCGGAACTTCTGGAACAGAGTGCCGAGACCATCGAAGGGCTGCAGGATTCTGGCCGCAACGTGCCCGACATCGCCGATCGCGCCTCCGAGGAGACGGACCGTGCGCTGGAATTGCGCACCCGCGACCGCCAGCGCAAGCTCGTCTCCAAGATCGACGCGGCCCTGCGCCGGATCGACAACGGGGAATACGGCTATTGCGAAGTGACGGGGGAGCCGATCTCGCTGCGCCGTCTGGACGCACGCCCCATCGCGACGATGACGCTGGAAGCGCAGGAAAAGCATGAACGCCGGGAAAAGGTGCATCGCGACGACTGATCGCGGCACGGCGCGGACGGCCCCGAAGGGGGCCGCCGCATGACGGATGTTACCATATTGGGGGCCGGCATTGCGGGGCTTGCGGCGGCGCGGGCCCTTGCGATGGACGGCTGGCGCGTCCGAGTGCTGGAGCAGGCACCGGCGCTGGCCGATGTAGGCGCGGGGCTTCAGATCGCGCCGAACGGGGCGCGGGTTCTACAGGCGCTCGGCCTTGAGGCAGAGCTTCGGGCCGCCGCTCTTCGCGCGCAGGCGGTGGAGCTTCGGGATCGGGCCGGGGCCAGAGTGCTCCGCATGGATCTGGGCGGGCGCGATTGGTTCATGATCCACCGCGCGGATCTGATCGGCATTCTGGCCGATGCGGCGCGGCAGGCGGGCGCCACCATCGAATTCAACACGCGGGCCGCACCTCAGGGGCCGCTGACCATCGCGGCGGATGGGGTGCATTCGGCAAGCCGCGCACTGCTCAATGGGCCAGCGCCGGCGCGATTCAGTGGCCATGTCGCATGGCGCGCCCTGATCCCCGAAACCGGCGCCGATCCGGTGGCCGAGGTACATATGGGGCCGGGCCGCCATCTCGTCAGCTATCCCCTGCGTGGCGGGCGTCTGCGCAACATCGTCGCCGTGGAGGAACGGACCGCTTGGGCCGCCGAGGACTGGACGCAGCGCGACCAGAGCGACGCCCTGCACCGCGCCTTCGCCATGTTCGGCCCGCGGGTGCGCGGCTGGTTGGAAAGCGTGCGAGAGCCGTGGCTCTGGGGCCTGTTTCTGCATCCAGTGGCCGAGCGCTGGCATGGCGATGGGGTGATCCTCGCGGGGGATGCAGCGCATCCGACGCTCCCCTTCATGGCGCAGGGCGCGAATATGGCGCTGGAGGATGCTTGGGTGCTGTCGCGCTGCCTCCTGTCTGGGGATCGCGGCGCGCGGTATCAGGCGCTGCGGCAGGAGCGGTGCCGCCGGATCGTGGCGGTGGCGGCGCGCAACGCCCGCGCCTATCACCTGTCGGGAGGGGCGGCGCGGGCGGCGCATCTGGCGCTGCGGATCGGCGGGCGGCTTGCGCCGGCCGCGCCGATCCGGCGTTTCGACTGGATCTACGGCTATGACGCCGTTCAGGCGGCGAGTTCGATCCAGACCGGAACGTGATCGGACGGCTTTTCGCCCGCCCGCACATCGCGGTCGATCTGCACATCGGTCATCAGATCGGCCGCCTGCGGCGACAGAAGCAGATGGTCGATGCGGATGCCGTTGTTGCGCGGCCACGCCTGCGCCTGATAATCCCAGAAGGAATAATGGCCCGGCCCCTGAACGCGCGCCCGGAACGCCTCGGTCAGGCCGAGGTTCAGGAGGCGGCGGAAGGCGGCGCGTGTTTCGGGGCGGAACAGCGCATCCTCGGTCCATGCCTCGGGCTTGGCGGCATCTTCGGCCTGCGGAATGACGTTGTAATCACCGGCAAAGACCAGCGGCTCTTCGGTGGCCAGCAGCTCGATGACGCGCCGCTCCATCCGGGCCATCCATGCCAGCTTGTAATCGTATTTCGGCCCCGGGGCGGGATTGCCGTTCGGCAGATACAGCCCGCAGACGCGCACGGCGCGATCGCCGATCACCGTCGCCTCGATCCAGCGGCTCTGCTCATCCGCCTCGTCGCCGGGCAGGCGGCGCACGACATCCTCCAGCGGCAAGCGCGAGAGGATGGCGACGCCGTTGAAACCTTTCTGGCCATGCGTTTCGACGCGGTAGCCTTTGTCCTCGATCAACTCGCGGGGAAAGGTTTCGTCCGTGGATTTGATCTCTTGCAGCAGCACGACATCGGGCCGCGCCTCGTCCAGCCACGAAAGCAGGGCTTCGATCCGGGCCTTGACGCCGTTGATGTTGAATGTCGCGATCTTCATGCCTGCACGCTTATGCCGCCCGGTCCGCCGATGCAATCAGATCGAAAAGCTGATCCCGCACCCGCAGGAGCTGGAGGCGTTCGGGTTTTCGATCACGAAGCGCGCGCCGATCAACTCCTCGGTGAAGTCGATCACGGCATTGGTCAGGAACGGCAGCGAGACGCTGTCCACCAGCACCTTCTGGCCGTCCTTCTCAATCACGAGGTCATCGTCGGCAGGGTCATCCAGCTTGATGTCGTACTGGAATCCCGAACAGCCGCCGCCTTCCACCGCGACGCGCAGGGCACGGGGCGCGCCCGTATCTTCCGCGATCTCGGCAAGCCGGGCGAAGGCGCGGTCGGTCACACGCGGGGGCAGGGTCAGGTCCATCGGAAAAATCCGTGTCAAATCCGTTATGAAACCCATATAGGATAGGTGAAAACGACGAACAAGAACAGGCGGAAACATGTTTGCCCCCTATGCCTGCCTGCCGGCCGAATCGCGTGGCCGTCTGCATGGCGAAGACCTCTCTTCCTTCCGGTCGGCCTTTCAGCGGGATCGGGACCGGATCATCCACTCCTCGGCGTTCCGGCGGCTGAAGCACAAGACGCAGGTCTTCGTGGAGCATGAGGGCGATTATTACCGCACCCGTCTGACCCATTCCATCGAGGTGGCGCAGGTCGCGCGGACGATCTCGGGGGTGCTGGGGCTGAACACCGATCTGGCCGAGGCGATCGCCCTTGCACACGATTTGGGCCACACCCCCTTCGGCCATACCGGCGAGGATGCGCTTCAGCGCCTGATGGAGCCTTATGGCGGGTTCGATCACAACGCGCAGGCCATGCGGATCGTCACCCGGCTGGAGCGTCATTACGCCGAGTTCGACGGTTTGAACCTGACATGGGAAGCGCTGGAGGGGATCGCCAAGCACAACGGCCCCGTGACGGGCGATCTGCCCTATGCGTTGGCCGAAGCGAATGCGCTTTGGGATCTGGAACTGCACACCTTCGCCAGCGCCGAGGCGCAGGTCGCGGCCATCGCCGACGACATCGCCTATTCGCACCACGATCTGCATGACGGCCTCCGCTCGGGCCTGTTCGATGAGAACGATCTGATGGAGCTTCCGATCACCGGCCCCGCCTTCGAGGCGGTGGACAAGCTCTATCCGGGGCTGGAGACGATGCGCCGCCGCCATGAGGCCCTGCGCCGCGTGTTCGGCCGCATGGTGGAGGATGTGATCCACGTTGCCCAGATCCGGCTGGAGGCGGCCAATCCGCAATCGGCCAACGATATCCGCGCGATGGAGCAGACGGTGATCCGTTTCTCCAAGCCGCTGTATCAGGAGTTGAAGGCGATCCGCAGCTTTCTCTTCACCCGGATGTACCGGGCGCCATCGGTGATGGCCGAACGCGCCCGCGTGACCGAGGCCGTGGACGCGCTGTTCCGCACCTTCATGACGGACCCGTCGCGCCTGCCGGACGAATGGCGCGCGGGTCTGCAGGGCAGCGACGATGAGCAGCTGGCCCGCCATGTCGCCGACTATGTCGCCGGAATGACGGACCGTTTCGCCCTACAGGAGTTTGCGCGGATCTGCTGAGCGCCACGCCGCGACCCAGATCGCCACGAGGATCAGCGAGGCGATGGCGTTCCACGACGCCATCGACAGCCCGGCCAGCGACCACGCCACCTGATCGCACATCACGAGGTTCACCGGGGTATCGGTCGCCAGAAGGTCGCTTCCCGAAAGACCGGACAGCGCGCTGGACGATCCGGTGCAGCTGGAGGGGCCGGGCCACCAGCCACGCTCCACCCCGGTATGGAAGATGCCGACCCCGGCGCTGATGGCCGGGCCAAGCGCACCAAGCGCGATCAGCCACCGACGCGGAAGCATCGTGACCGCAAGCCCAATCAGCACCGCCCAGACATGCGGATAGCGTTGCCACATGCACAGATGGCAGGGCGCAAGGCCGCCGATATACTGAAACCCGAGCGCCGTGAGCAGCAGCGCCGCCGATCCCGCCGCCGCAAATACGGCCAGTGCCTTGCTTTCCATCATCTTCCCTTTCGCATCGCCGCCACCATAGCGTGCCGCGCGCCGGACGGAACCCACAGCGTCGTGAGTGTGCTGCACCGCCGATTGACCGGCCCCGCTGCATGATCTATGGGAAGGGGATCGACCGTCGGGAAGGTTCCTTTGGGGGCGTGGCGGAATGGTAGACGCGGAGGATTCAAAATCCTTTTCAGCGATGAGTGCCGGTTCGAGTCCGGCCGCCCCTACCATGCCTTCCCGTTCCGGACCTCGGCGCGGCCCCGATTCCAATCGCCGCCGCCGTCCCACCTGCAGGAGCGTTCATGTCCCAGATCAGCGTCGGCCATCTGTATTTCTTTGCGTTCTGGGGGCTCGGGATCATCTGCTGCTTCGCGGCGATCGGGCTCGCCTTCGTGCTGATCCGCGCGCTGTTCTTCAAGCCGCAGGACGACGGGCAGGAATGACGGCGCCGCCCAAGGGGGCGGCGCGTTTTCGTATCAGCCGGGCGGGATCTGACTGGCCGCCTGCGTGACGAGTTGCGCCATCTGCTGGCACAGCGCCCCTTCGTCCGTGGACCGGCTTGAGGCGACATCGGCAAGGGACACCTCGTTGCCCATGGAGGCGACGGTGCCGTCCTTGCCCTTCTCATAGGCGGCAAGGGCCTCGGTCGTGTCATCGGGGGTCGGGATCATGCCCAGCAGCTTCGTCTGCGTCTGGATCACCTCATCGCCGACATCGGCCTTGGTCTGGCAGTATTCGAGTACCCCCAGCTGATTCTGCGCGGCGGCATAGGCGTCGTCCATCGTCATCTGCGGTGCGGCCGGGGTGGCCGCGTCCTGCGCCATCGCGGCGCCCGCAAGCGCGGGAAGGGAAAGGGCGGCGGCGAGAATGGTTGCTTTCACGAGCGTGCTCCGTGTCTGGGTGTCGCGCCTCAAGGCTAGGAACAGACGCCGGTGCGGTAAAGCGGGGGGGGCCTTCGGTCGGCGGCATCTCGCGGAATGGAAAGCGGAATCCCGCTTCCTACCGTTCCGGGATCAGGCCGCGGGGGCTGAAACGCAGCACCAGCAGCAGGATCACGCCCATCGTCAGCAGGCGCATATGCGCTGCCCCGTCATGCAGGTGGGACTTCAGCCAGCCGTCGCTCATCGGCGCGGTGATGGCCGACAGCACTCCGGCGCCGATCGGCTCCACCATGACCCAAAGCCACCAGATCAGAAAACCGCCCAGCATCGCGCCCCAGTTGTTGCCCGACCCGCCGACGATCACCATCACCCAAACGAGGAAGGTATAGCGCAGCGGCTGATAGCTTGCCGGGGTCAGCTGACCGTCGAGCGTCGTCATCATCGCGCCTGCGATGCCGATCACGGCCGAACCGATGATGAAGATCTTCAGGTGCTGATGCTTCACGTTCTTGCCCATGGCACCGGCCGCGATCTCGTTGTCGCGGATGGCGCGCATCATGCGGCCCCACGGCGAATGCAGCGCCAGTTCCGCCAGCAGCATCACCAGCGCCAGCACCGACCCGCACAGCCCCAGATAGCCGAGCTTCACGGCCAGCGAGGCCCCGGTGGCGGGGTCGATCCCCAGATCGGCCATCCAGCCGGTGAAACGTGCGCTCTGCTGCAGGTCCACCTCGTAGGGGACGGGCCGGGGCAGGCCGATGACGTTCTTCACGCCCCGCGCCAGCCATTCCTCGTTGCGCAGCACCGCCAGCACGATCTCCGCGATGCCGAGCGTCGCGATCGCCAGATAGTCCGACCGAAGGCCGAGCGCCGTCTTGCCGATGCCCCATGCCGCCAGCGCGGCCAGAAGACCGCCCACGGGCCATGCCAGCAGCACCGGCAGGCCGAGGCCGCCGATATTGCCCTGCACGGTGGGATTGATCGCCTCGACGCCCGCGACGCCGGGATCGAGGAGGGCGCGGAACGCAAAGAACCCCGCTACCAGCACGAGGATCACCGCCGGCGCCCGCAGACGCCCGCCGCGCCGCCACAACGCGACCGCGCCGAGGACGATGAGCACACCCACCGCCAGCGCCAGCAGAATGCGCCAGCCCCCCGCCGCCATCGCCCCCGCGACCGGCGCCGTCGAGGTCAGCACCACCCCAAGACCGCCCAGCGCGACAAAACCCATGACGCCGATGTTGAAGAGCCCGGCATAGCCCCATTGCATGTTCACGCCGAGCGCCATGATCGCCGAGATGACGCCCATGTTCAGCACCGTCAGCGCCAGCGACCAGCTTTGCGTCAGCCCCGTCAGGACGAACAGCGCCGCCATGCCGGCAAACAAAAGAACGGACCGAGTCATACCGATTTCCCCCGGAACAGCCCCGTGGGCCGGAACAGAAGCACAAGAACGAGGATCGCGAAGCTGACGGCGAATTTGTAATCGGTCGACAGAAGTTGCCCGAGGCCGGAGAACTGCATCGACTCGGGCAGGACATAGCCCGCGATCTTCTTCCACGCATAGGTCACGCCAACCTCCGAGAAGGCGATGACGAAGCCGCCCGCCACCGCCCCGACCGGACTGCCGAGGCCGCCGACGACCGCAGCGGCAAAGATCGGCAGCAGAAGCTGGAAGTAGGTGAAGGGCATGAAGCTCTTATCGAGGCCATAGAGCGTGCCCGCCGTCGTCGCGAGGGCGGCCACGATCAGCCATGTCACCGCCACCACGCGTTCGGGGTTGATGCCGGACAGTAGGGCCAGATCCTCGTTGTCCGAAAAGGCCCGCATGGATTTGCCGGTGCGGGTGCGGTTCAGGAACCAGAAGAGCAGCACCATCGCCACCGCCGCGACGGCGATGGTGATCGCCTGCGTGGTGCGGATGGCCAGCCCCTCGTCGAGGCCGGTCGCGGTGCGGAAATCGCGGGCGCTGACGACGAAGCGCGCGCCATCGGCGAAATCGATGCTGTCGGTGCCGATGATGAACCGCACGAGGCCGTTCATCACGAACATCACGCCCAGCGACACCATGGTCAGCACCACCGGCGCGGCCCGCGTGCGGCGATAGAAGCGATAGACGACCTTGTCCGTCGCCAGCAGGAACACCCCCGTCAGCGCGATCCCGGCCGGCAGCGCCAGAAGCGCCACGGGCAGGGGGCCGAGGCTGATCCCCAGATGTTGCAGGCCCCATGTCACGAGGATGGTGCACATGGTCCCGAAAGCCATCGTATCCCCATGCGCGAAGTTCGAAAAGCGCAGGATGGAATAGATCAGCGTCACCCCGAGCGCCCCGAGCGCAAGCTGCGCCCCATAGGACATGGCGGGAACGAAGACGAAATTGGCAAAGGCGACAAGCGCGTTCAGAAGGTCCATGTCAGCCCCCGAGGAAGGTCCGGCGCACGTCGGGATCGGCCATCAGCTCGGCCCCCGTGCCGGTGAAACGGTTTGCGCCCTGCACGAGGACGTAGCCGCGATCCGCGATCATCAGCGCCTGCCGGGCGTTCTGTTCCACCATCAGGATGGAGATGCCGGTGCGCGCGATCTCGATGATGCGGTCGAACAGCTCGTCCATGACGATGGGCGAGACGCCCGCCGTCGGCTCGTCCAGCATCAGCACCTTCGGCTGGGTCATCAGCGCCCGGCCCACGGCGACCTGCTGACGCTGACCGCCCGAAAGCTCGCCCGCCGGCTGGTGCCGCTTGTCGCGCAGGATCGGGAACAGGTGATAGACCATCTCCAGCGTCGGACGGATGTCGTCCCGGCGCAGGAAGGCGCCCATCTCGAGGTTCTCCTCCACGCTCATGGAGGCGAAGATGTTGTGCGTCTGGGGCACGAAGGCCATCCCGCGCGCCACGCGATCCTGCGGCGACAGGGCGGAGATGTCCTGCCCGTCCAGCCGCACATGGCCGCCGCGCAGGCGCAGCATTCCGAACACGGCCTTCATCGCCGTGGATTTGCCCGCGCCGTTCGGGCCGACGATGACCGCGATCTCGCCCTTTTCGACCGCGATGGTGCAGCCGTTCAGGATGTTCGCCGCGCCATAGCCGCCGACCATCGCCTCTCCGATCAGGAAGGGTTCAGACATGCGCCACCTTGTTCTTCAGACCGGTGCCGAGATAGGCCTCGATCACCGCCTCGTCCTGCATGATGGCGTCGGGGCGGCCTTGGGCCAGAACCTCGCCCTGCGCCATGACGATCACCGGATCGCAGAGGCGGCCGATGAAATCCATGTCATGTTCGATCACGCAGAAGGTATAGCCGCGCTCGCGGTTGAGCCGCATGATCGCATCCCCGATCGTGTTCAGCAGCGTGCGGTTCACGCCCGCGCCCACTTCGTCGAGAAAGACGATCTTGGCATCCACCATCATGGTGCGGCCCAGTTCGACCAGCTTCTTCTGCCCGCCGGAGATATTGGCGGCCTTTTCATCGGCGATGTGGCTGATGGTCAGGAATTCCAGCACCTCATCGGCCTTGCGGCGCAGGGCCTTCTCCTCGGCGCGGATGCGGCCACGGCGGAACCATGTGTTCAGCAGGCTTTCGCCCGCTTGCTGGGCGGGAACCATCATCAGGTTCTCCCGCACGGTCATGGAGCCGAATTCATGCGCGATCTGGAAGGTGCGCAGCAGGCCGCGATGGAACAGCGCGTGCGGGGGCAGGCCCGTGATGTCCTGCCCGTCCATCGTGACGCGCCCCGATGTGGGGGGAAGCCGCCCGGCGATCACGTTGAACAGGGTGGATTTGCCCGCCCCGTTCGGGCCGATCAGCCCAGTGATCGACCCACGCTCCACCGTCAGCGATGCGCCGTTGACGGCACGGAACGCGCCAAAATGCCTGTGCAGGTTCTCGACCGTCAGCATGTCCAATCCGTGTCAATGCAAGCGGCCCGGCACTTGGCTGCCGGGCCGCGTCATGCTGTTATACGATATCAGCGGAAACCGACAGTCTCGAATGCGCCATCCTTGATGTCGTATTCGCGGAAGGTGCCGCGGCTTTCGCCCGGTTCCACGAATTCCACGCCCGTCGCGCCGACATAGTCGATGTCCTGCCCTTCGGAGAGGAGTTGCAGCCCCTTGGCCAGCTCGCCGGGAAGGATCTTCTCGCCGGGCGCGTTCGCCACGTCGAAGAGGTGATCCTTGTACTCCGCCGGGTCGGACGAGCCGGCTGCCTGCATCGCCAGCAGCATCAGCGCCGCCGCGTCATAGCTTTCGCCGGTATAGGGCGAGGTGCCGTCGAAGCCCGCATCCTTGGCGAGGGTCTGGAACGTGTTGGCATTGTCCCCATCCGCCGAGGGCAGATCGCCGAACGAGCCTTCGATGTCATCGCCGAACGCATCGAGCAGCGTCTGGCCGTACATCCCGTCGGGGAAATAGAAGGTGTCGAAGGCCCCACTGTCGAGCGCACCCTGCACGATCCCGCGGCCGCCCTGATCGACATAGCCCGCCACGACGAGGATCTCGCCGCCCGCCGAGGACAGCGCCCCGATCTCGGCCGAATAGTCGGCCTTGCCGTCGTCATGCGCGGCTTGGATCGTCACCTCGCCGCCCTTGGCCTTGAACGCCTCGGCAAAGCTGTTGGCCAGACCGAGGCCGTAATCGTTGTTGGTGTAGGTAACGGCGGCCGAGGTAATGCCCCGTTCGCTGATGATGTCGGCCATCACTTCGCCCTGACGGGCATCGGACGGTGCGGTGCGGAAGAACAGGCCGTCATCTTCCACCTGGCTCAGCCCGGGCGAGGTCGAGGAGGGCGAGATCTGCACGATCCCGTTCGGCCGCGAGACGTTCTGCAGCACCGCTGAGGACACGCCCGAGCAGTCGGCCCCCACGATCCCCTTCACGCCCTCTGCCGTGACCAGACGTTCGGCGGCGGCGGTGGCGGCAGTCGCGTCCACGCAAGTCGAATCGGCGCGCACCGGCGTCACGGTGGAGCCGTCGAGGAAGGCGCCGGATTCGCTCACTTCCTTCATGGCCAGTTCGGCCCCGTCCGCCATGGCGGGCGTGATGGATTCCAGCGGCCCCGTGAAGCCGAAGATCACCCCGACCTTCACATCCTCCGCCTGTGCCGTACCGGCCAGAAGCGCCGTGGCGGCGGTGGCAAGCATGATCCGTTTCATTCAGAACTCCCCAATTGATCACGGAAGCGTAGGGGCATGAAAGGCGTTTGAAAAGCCTCGGCTTGCGTCTGGGGTGGCGGCCGATAAAGTTGCCGCGAAGGAGAATGCCGATGATCGACTACCCACCCGCCCGGACGCTGCTGCGCAAGGGGGAAGGCGTGCAGCCTTCGGACCGGATCGTGCTGGATTACGAGGCGCGATTCCTGCGGCGGCGGCGGCTCGTCTGTGCGTCGGGGCGGGGTGTGCTGGTGGATCTGCCCGAAACCGCCAGCCTCGATCACGGCGATGCGCTGGTGACCGAAGACGGCACCGTGATCGCCGTCGCGGCCGCGTTGGAGCCGGTTCTGGTGGTGACGGGCGATCTGCCGCGCCTTGCGTGGCATATCGGCAACCGGCACACCCCCTGCCAGATCGAGGCGGACCGCCTTCTGATCCGCCGCGATCATGTGTTGGAGGGGATGCTGACCGGCCTCGGCGCGGCGGTCCGCCCGACAATGGAACGCTTCACGCCCGAAGGCGGGGCTTACGGCCATGGCCGGACGATGGGCCATGCCCACTGATCTTCTGCGCCTCGTGCAATGGCTGTCGCCCGCCTTTCCAACCGGCAGCTATGCCTATTCCCACGGGATGGAGCAGGCGATCACCGACGGCGCGGTGCATGACGCGGCCTCGGCCGGGGCGTGGATCGGCGATGTGCTGCGCTTTGGGGCGGGATGGTCCGATGCGGTGATGCTGGTCCATGCCCATGGCGGCGCGGATCTGCGCGACCTTGCCCGCGCGCTTGCCCCCTCGGCCGAGCGTATGCGCGAAACCGAAGAGCAGGGCGCGGCCTTTGCGGCCACCGTGTCGGCGCTCGGGCGGGATGTGGGGCCGCAGCCGCTGCCGCTGGCGGTCGGGATCGCGGCGCGCGGGCTCGATGTGCCGCTGCGCGAGGTGGTCGCGCTCTATCTGCATGCCTTTGCGGCGAACCTTGCCGCCTGCGCCACGCGCTTCGTACCCTTGGGTCAGACGCAGGGGCAGGCGCTGCTTCAGGCGCTGCACCCCATCATCGCCGATCTGGCCGCCCGGGCCGAAACGGCGCCGCTTGGTGCCATCGCCTCGGCCAGCATCGCCGGCGATCTGGCCGCGATGCGGCATGAAACATTGGAAGTGAGGATCTTCAAGACATGAACAGCGGACCTTTGCGCGTCGGCATCGGCGGACCTGTCGGCGTAGGCAAGACGACCCTGACCGAAAAGCTGTGCGCGGCGTTGGCCAGCCGCTGCTCCATGGCGGTCGTCACCAACGACATCTACACCCGCGAGGATGCCGATTACCTGATGCGGGCGCAGGTGCTTCCCTCCGAACGCATCCGGGGGGTGGAGACGGGGGGCTGCCCCCATACCGCGATTCGCGAAGATGCCTCGATCAACCTCGCGGCCATCGCCGATCTGCGCGGGGCGTTTCCAGATCTCGATCTGGTGCTGATCGAATCCGGCGGCGACAACCTCGCGGCCACCTTTTCACCAGAGCTCGCGGATTTGACGATTTACGTGATCGACACCGCCGCCGGGCAGGACATTCCGCGCAAGCGGGGGCCGGGGGTGACGCGTTCGGACCTCTTGGTCGTGAACAAGACCGACCTTGCGCCCCATGTCGGTGTGGACCTTGTGCAGCTTGAGGCCGACACCCGTACGGCCCGCCAAGAGCGCCCCTACGTCATGGCCCGGCTGCGTCAGGCCGAGGGCGTGGACGAGGTGATCGCCTTCCTCTGCCGCGAAGGGGGGCTCCGTCTGGGGCTTTGATAATTTGTTCACAGTTTAGTCGCGAATGCGTTGATCGATTTTCGGAACCGCCTATATACGGTGCATCGCGGAAGCGGCTTTCGACAGGATTTCGTGGATGACCAGACGTGCCATGCGTCACGTGCATGGCGGGAGTGTCAAATGCGTAGTCCTATAGCCTTGTCGATTGGCTTATTCCCCCCGGACCGCCAGAAGATGCAAGAGCAAGAACAGGAACACACCGATGGCCGATTTCATTGACAGCAGCGCGTTCAACTTCGAACAAGGTCAACGCGCCCGCAAGCTGTTCGCTGCCGTCGTCCTCGCCGCGCTGGACGATGCCATTGCCGACGACAAGAAATACGGCAATGGCCCCGATCAAATCGCCCGCTGGGCACGTTCGCGCGATGGGCGCGAAGTGCTGTCCTGCGCCGGGATCGACCCGAACGAGCGTGTGGTAAAGGGCCTGATGGAATTCGTTGCGAAGGGTATCCGCACCTCGGTCGCCCTGTCGCGCGAAGAGAGCGAACGCCGCAACGCACTGGAGCTGGAGCAGGCCGAAGCCGCCTGATCCACGACAGCTCTGCAGAACGCCCCGGCAAAACCGGGGCGTTTGCTATTTCAGGTCCCGCTCCGCAAGGGCGCGACCGAGTTCTGCCCGGACCATCTTGCGGATCGTCCGGGTCAGCTTTTCCCCGTAAGGGCCCTGAAGTTCCTCGGTCAGGATCTCGCGCACCAGATCGTGCAGCACATCCTCGTCGATGGGGGCCATCGCGTCATGCACCTCGCCCTGCGATTGCAGGCGCGCGGGCAGGTTCGTCGGCGGCGAGACGAGTTGCGCCGGCGTCAGCACCAGCGGCGTGGTGTCCGTCACCAGCCGCCGAACCGAGGACAGCACGTCATCATCCTGAGGTGTCTTGGGCCTGTCGTTCATGTCGAAAAGCCTAGCCGCGCTGCGGTGATGGGACAACCGGTCAAATCCATCACAGCACGAAGGTGCGTTCCATCTCGAATCCCGGAAGGATGGGGGCCGCCGCGTTGAACACATCGCGCCAGCTGATCCCGCCATCGAGCTTGTAGCCGACGCGGACGACGCCCAATGCGCCCTCCATGAACAGGGCGGCGATGCGGCCGCCATCCTTCAACTGGCCGATGATCGCGTCCGGCACCGTCTGCACGCCGCCTTCGATCAGGATCACGTCATAGGGGCCATGGCGTTCGGCGCCCTTGTTCAGCGGGCCGTTCAGGATCGCGGCATTGTCCACATTGTGCAGCGACAGCAGACGCTCGGCGTCCCGCGCCCGCAGGTCGCTGTCCACCGCCACGACCGCTTCGGCCATGCGCCCGATCACGGCGGTCGAGTAGCCGAGAAGGCATCCGATATCGAGCACCAGTTCATCAGGCTGGATGTTCACGGCGTCCAGCATCTTGGCGAAGGTGCGGGGGGCCAGCAGCGCACGCCCGTCGCCAAGATCAAGATCCTCGCCCAGATAGGCGGCCTCTTGCAGCGGCTCGGGCACGAAAGCCTCGCGCGGGGTTGCCAGAAGCGCGTCGATGATCGGAAACTTGGTCACGTCGGAGGGGCGAACCTGCGTGTCGACCATCGTCACGCGGCGCTTGAAGAAGTCAGGCATGGCAAACTCTCGTCCTTTGTCGCCTCTTCCTGACACAGTTGCCCGGCGCGGGCAATTGGCCTAGCGAATCTGGTCCATGTCATAGAGGCGCAGCGCCGCGACTTCGGTGGGGCGCAGCACCAGCCGTGCCGTCGATCCGCGCCGTTTGGGCAGGATTTCGGCGATGTCCTTGCGGGCACGGGGGCCGTGGAGGGCCAAGGCTTCGGGCGTGGGGTCGAAACTTTCGACGACGACATCCTCGGCATAGAGCAGTTGATGACGCTCCATCAGGATGAAGAAATAATCGACCGAACCGCCTTCCTGCCGCCAGATGGTGGTATCGTTGGCAAGGGTGTTCAGCGGGATCAGCACCTCGCGCTCACCGAACAAGAGTTCGGCCCGCCAGTCGGAGATGAGGACGCGGTGGTTCTGCGCCGCGATCAGGCTGCGCCTGTTGCCGAGCGCGCCGGGTGACACGCGGATGGGCGCAAAGCCGCCCGCCGCATCGCCGCGCAGCGCGCCGATCCAGCGCACGGGCTGAAACCCGTCATCCTTGGTCATGAGGAGGTCATCCTCGACCAGATCCTCGACCGGGATGGGGCCGTGATAACTGTCGAGGAGGGTGCCTCGGCTCAGACCGCCAAGCGCGCCAAGGGAGCGATCAGGTTTCGGCATGGACGGGAATGGGCCACCGCGAGGATCTCGCGGTGGCCGATCGATCAGAAGCGATAGTTGACGCCGACGCGCAGGGCATTGAACTCCGGCGTGTCGTAGGTGTGGTAGGCGTCGTTCTCGGCATCCATACGGTCGCGGCCGTAGTTGGAATACTGATACTCGCCGCGGACCGACCAACGCTCGTTGAGCATCTTCTCGACGCCGAGACCGACGACATAGCCGTCGAGGTTGCGCGTTTCGTTCACGGTGCCGCCGGCGCCGGTGATGTCATATTCCGACTGACCGACCGAGTAGCCGGCGAAGCCGTAGACCAGCGTATCGGGGCGCACGGTGAAACCGACGGAGCCCTTGATCGAGGCGGTCCATTTCACGACCGAGCTCGATTTGTAGCCGCGCGATTCCTCGTCGGCATCGACGCCGCCGAGGGTCGCCATGCCTTCGACGCCGTAGACCATCCGGCTGCCCGGCTGCTGCCAGCGGTAGCCGCCATGGACGTTGCCGATCGGGCCACCCAGTTCCAGCGTACCGGCGCGGCGGTTGCCAAGGCCGTTGGACGCATCGTTCGTCAGGATGCCGACATCATCGTCGCCGCCGAAGGCATAGCCGATGCCGCCACCGATATAGGCGCCCGCGAAGGACGGTGCGGGCGGTGCCATGACCGGGGCCGCGACGACGGGTTCAGGAACCGGAACGACCGGGCCACCCGCCAGAACGGGGGTTGCGGCGGCTGCCAGACCAGTGGCGATAACGATGAGGCATGCAGATTTCATACGTCCCGTCTCCTTATGCGAATGTCAGAAGTTGGGTTTCAGAAGCGACAACTTCACCCACCTTGTCAAAGGAGAACCGGGCCGCCGTTAATACCTTTGGCCGTATTGTGGCCCATCGGCATCACCTGCACCTCACGGCAGCGTGTTCAGAATCGCCTCGCCCGCGTGCAGATCTTCCAGCCGATCGAACCGAAGATAGGCGATCGCGGTATCGCCCGACCGCGTGAAGAGGGTCCCCGCCGCACGCTCGCCCGAGGTGATGGGCGTTCCGGCTTCGGCCGGGCCGTGGACGGCGACGCGGACCAGCCCCTTGCGCAACTCGGTCTTGTGCTGCATCCGCGCCGTAACCTCTTGGCCGACATAGCATCCCTTGCGGAAATCGACGCCGTGCAGACGCTCGAACCCGGCTTCGAGGATGAAGGTGTCGGGCGTCAGTTCGATCCCGGTTTCGGGCACCAGATGCTCCACGCGCAGGGCATCCCAATCCACCGGCTCTTCGGGGCGGGGCGCGCCATAGAGGCGCCAGCCCAGCGCCGGGTGGCGCGGATCGGCAAAGGCGCCTTCCGGTGCGGGGCCAAGGCCGCGCGTGACGGATATGCCCGCATCCGTGATCTGCACGTCGGCGCGCAGCCGGTACATCGACAGGCGGCGCTGCGTCGCCTCGGCGATGCCTTCCGCGATGTCGATCATCAGATCCTCGCCCTGCCGCAGGACGAAGAAATCCGCGAGGTATTTGCCCTGCGGCGTCAGCAGCCCCGTCCAGACGAGGCCGTCCTGCCGCAGCGGCATGACATCGTTCGTCACGAGGCTCTGCAAGAACTCCAGCCGATCCTGTCCGGTCAGTGCCCAGATCTTGCGCATCATGCCTGATCCTTGAATTGCAGACGATAAAGTTCGGCATAAAGGCCGCCGCGCGCCAGAAGCTCGTCATGGGTGCCCTGATCGACGACACGGCCCTGATCCATGACGACGATGCTGTCGGCCTCGCGGATGGTGGACAGGCGGTGCGCAATGACGAGCATCGTCCGTTCCAGGCTTTGATGGGCGAGGGCGGTGGCGACCAGCGCCTCGGATTGCGCATCGAGGGCCGAGGTCGCCTCGTCCATCAGCAGCACTGGCGCATCGGAAATCAGCGCGCGGGCAATCGCGACGCGCTGCCGCTGCCCCCCCGACAGGGCCGAGCCGCGCGGCCCGGCCGGGCTGTCCGGCCCCTTCGGCAGGTTCTGCACGAACTCGGTGACATGGGCGGCTTGCAGCGCGTCGGTCAGACGCTCTTCGGGCACGTTGCGGCCAAGGACGATGTTCTCGCGGATCGTCTCGTCGAACAGGGCGCTGTCCTGCGAGACGACGGCGAATTGCGACCGCAGATCCTCCAGCGCGAACTGACCGATATCCGTGCCGTCCATCAGGATCTGGCCGCCCGACGGCTGCGCAAGGCCCGTCAGCAGGTGAAACACGGTGCTCTTGCCCGCGCCCGACGCACCGACCAGCGCCGTCATCTTGCCCGCGCGGGCGGTGAAGCTGGTGCCGTTCAGCACCGGCAGATCGGAATAAGCAAAGTGCACATCCCGGAGTTCGATCTGCGGCGGGGTACGCGCGGGTACGGCACTCGCCACGGGGCGCGGGCTCGGTTGCATGTCGAACAGGCGGAAGATGCGCGTCAGGCTTGCCGCAGCGACCTGCCACGAACCCGACATGTCGCCAAGGCGGCGCATCGGTTGGAAGGTCAGCGCCATCGCGGTGAAGAAGGACATGAACTCTCCCACCGTCCGTTCGCCTGCGATGATCTCGCGGCCCGCCAGCATCAGCACGGTGAAGAAACCAAGGCCGGTGATCAGATCCACCAAGGCCGGAATGGCGGCACGGCCGGTCGCCGTCTTGACGCCGTTGCGGACCAGACGACCCACGATCGCGCGGAAACGCCCGATCTGATAGGCTTCGAGTCGGTTCAGCTTGATGGCCTGAATGCCGTGGAAAATCTCGTCGAGGCGGGTCGCCCGAAGGCCGGATTGCGCCCGCGTCTGGTGCACCTTGCGGCGGATGTAGCGCTGCACGGCGATCGCCGGCAGGATCAGCAGCGGCGCACCGATCAGCGCGGCTAGCGTCCAGTGCACATCGATCGACAGCGCGACGATGAAGAGACCGATGAGCGAGATCGTGTCGCGCCCGACGCCCGTGATCACCATGGACCACACGCCCTGCACGGCGGCGGTGTCGCCCTGCACCCGCTCGATCAACTGACCGGGGGAGTTCACTTGGAAGAAATCCTGATCCAGCGTCAGGACATGGCTCAGCATATCCGTCTGCATCGCGGTGGAGCTGAGCTGCGACACCCGTGTCAGGATCACCTTCGACAGCACCGAAGTGGCCGCCCGCAGCGCGAACAGCCCGAGGATGCCGAAGCCGACCCAGACCAGCGCGCCTTCGCCGCCGGGGGTGAACACCCGGTCGAACAATGGCTTGATCATCCAGGACAGCGCCCCGAGGGTCGAGCCCTCCAGCACCATCAGCAGGAATGCGATCGCCATCTTGCCCTTGTGGCGGCTGAGATACCCGCGCCACAGACGCCCGAACAGGCGGTGCGAGGCGTACCGGCGGTCGTGCGTGTCGTTCAACGTGTCGATGGACAAGGAACCCTCTCCGTCTTGGGACTTGGGTCTAGCCCGCGGCGATGGCCGAGGCAAGCGCCGCCATTGACGCACGGATGCCGGGACCGTAGCCATCGTGTATCACAGGAGTATCCCATGAGTCTTGCCAACGGTCGCCATTATCTTGCCATCCCCGGGCCTTCGGTCATGCCGGATCGTGTCCTGAACGCCATGCACCGCGCCGCGCCCAACATCTACGAAGGCGCGCTGCACGACATGGTGGACGGGATCGTGCCGGACCTGAAGCAGGTCGCCCGGACGGCGCAGCATGTGGCGATCTATATCGGCAACGGCCATTCGGCGTGGGAAGCGGCGATCGCGAACATGTTCTCACGCGGGGACAAGGCGCTGGTTTGCGTGACGGGGCATTTCGGCTTGGGTTGGGCGAATGCGGCGCGGCAGATGGGCGTGGATGTGCAGGTCCTCGATTTCGGGCGGAACAGCCCGGTCGATCCGGCCCGCGTCGAAGCGGCGCTGCGCGCCGATCTCGCCATCCGCGCCGTTCTGGTGACCCATGTGGATACGGCGACGACGGTGCTGAACGATGTCGCGGCGGTGCGGGGGGCGATCGACGCCGCAGGCTCGGACGCGCTGCTGGCTGTGGATTGCATTGCTTCCTTGGGCTGCGACCGGTTCGAGATGGACGCTTGGGGCGTCGACATCACTGTGGCCGCCAGCCAGAAGGGCCTGATGGTCCCGCCGGGGCTGAGCTTCGTGTGGTTCTCGGAAAAGGCGCGCGAACGGGCCATGACATCCAATCTGCGCACGCCGATGTGGGACTGGACCTACCGGATGGCGCCCCGCATGTTCCACGAACGCTTTGGCGGCACGGCCCCCACGCATCACCTCTTTGCGCTGCGCGAATCGCTCGACATGATCGCCGAAGAGGGGATGGAGGCCATCTGGGCCCGCCACGACACGCTGGCCCGGTCGGTCTGGGCCGCCTTCGATGCATGGAGCGTGGGGCATGACCATATCGGCCTGAACGTCACCGATCCCGCCCATCGCGGCCGCGCGGTCACGGCGGTGCGGTTCGGCGCGCCCCATGGTACGGCGATCCGCCGCTGGACCGAGCAGAAGGCCGGTGTCACCCTTGGGATCGGCCTTGGCATGGCGGACCCGTCCACCCCGGAATATCACGGCTTCATGCGCGTTGCGCATATGGGGCATGTGAACGCCCATATGACGCTGGGCGCGCTCGCCACGATCGAAGCGGCGATGCATGCGCTGAATATCCCGCACGGCGCGGGCGGGCTGTCGGCAGCGGCGAAGGTCGTCGGGCAGGGCGCCTAGGCGCTTTTGCGCAGACCGCGGCGCGCAGCGGACCAGTTGCGCGCCGCCTCGCCGAAGGCAGCGAAGAGCGGGCGGGATACCGGATCCATCGCCGCATTCCATTCGGGATGCCATTGCACCGACAGCGTGAAGCCCGGCGCACCGGCGATATAGAGCGCCTCGGGCGTTCCGTCCGGGGCGTGACCGTCTACGACGATACGCTCCCCCGGCACCTTGATGCCCTGACCGTGCAACGTGTTCGTCATCACCTCGGGGGTGCCCATCAGGCGATGGAACGGGCCGCCTTCGGTGAAGGTCACCTTGTGGCGCAGGGCGAACTTCTCCTCCATCGTGCCGTTCGGGGGCATGCGGTGGTTCATCCGGCCCGGAAGCTCGCGGATCTCGGGGTAGAGGGTGCCGCCCATCGCGACGTTCACCTCTTGGAACCCGCGGCAGATGCCGAAGACCGGCTGACCACGCTCGACGCAGGCCCGCACCAGCGGCAACGTCACCGCATCGCGGTGCCGATCGAAGCTGCCATGGGCCGGGGTCTCCGCCTCGCCGTATTCTTCGGGATGGACGTTCGGACGGCCCCCCGTGAGCAGGAAGCCATCGCAGAGTTCCAGCAGTTCGTTCGTGGAGACGAGCCGCGGATCGGCGGGAATGATGATGGGCAGACATCCGGCCGCTTGCGCGACGGCCTCGGTCGTCAGGCGTCCGCTGACATGCGCGTTGAAGCCTTCTTGCAGGGACTGGTTGTTGCCGATGATGCCGATGACGGGTCGTTGCATGACGTTCCTCTGTGTCACGCGGAGTATAGGAACGGCGCGGGCCGTTCAAAAGACGAAATCGTGACCCGGAGGGGGATCGGCAGGGCCGGAATGGCGGCCCTGCCTTTTTTATCAGCGCGCGGGGTCGGTGAAGACCTCGGTTTCCGGCGCGTCCTCGGTCTCGGCCGGGGCCTCTGCCTCGGGGGCCGGGGTCACGACGGGGGCGGATTCGGGCGCCGCATCCTCGGCCGGGGCGACATCGGGCAGCGTACCTTCGTCGGGTGCGGCCTCATCGGCGGGGGGATTGGTTTCCAGCGCCTCGGCGGTGTCCTCGGCCAGATCGTCCGCGACCTCGTCCTCCGGCTCGGCCTCCAGCGTCGAGGTGGAGACCGTCGCAGGCACGGCGGTCTTCGCGACCGGCTTGGCCGCGGGCTTCTTCGGCGCGGGCGACGGCGGCGGCAGCGTCAGCTTGGTCGGGATCTCTCCCTCCGAGTTCAGCACGATCACCTTGGTACCGTCCGGAACGCGTTCGTAGAGGTCGATGACATCCTGCTGGATCATGCGGAAGCAGCCCGAGGAGGCGCGCTTGCCGATCGTCCGCCATTCGGGCGTGCCGTGGATGCGGAAGCCGTAATCCTTGCCGTTGATGTAGAGATAGAGCGCGCGCGCCCCGAGCGGGTTCGTCGGACCGCCCGGTTGACCGTCGCGCCATTTCTCGAGGCTCGGCTGCCGTTCGATCATGGAGGCGGGCGGCGTCCAGGTCGGCCACTGCGCCTTGCGCGCCACGACCGACGTGCCGGACCAGCCGAAGCCGTCCCGACCGACCGAGATGCCGTAACGGATCGCCTTGCCTTCGGGCTGCACGAGATAGAGGACCGCATGCACCGGATCGACGATGATCGTGCCGGGCGCTTCCTCCGTTTCGTAGGAGACGATCTGACGACGATAGGCGACGGGGATCTCATCCTCCGGCACGGCGGGAACGTCGAATTTCCCGGCCGACCGGGCCGCATAGGCGTTTTCGAAGAACTGCGGCTCTTGGACCGGAGCCGCCTGTTCCTGCCTGCCCGTGAAATCGTTGATCTGTGCGCATCCGGACAGCACGCCCAGAAGTGCGGTGGCTGCCAGCATTGCCTTGAGTGTCATGATCCGTGCCCGTATTCGTGTGTTCAGGTCCAATCTAATGCGGTTGACGTCCGGGGCCACACCCCCGGATTCAGCCCAGCCGCACCAGACGATGTTTCTTCTTGCCGATGGACACCTTCAGTTCTGCGCCGATCACCTCGCAGGTGACAAGCGCATTGGCATCCTCGACCGCGTCGTTGTTGAAGCGCAGGCCATTCTCGGCCACGAGGCGTTTGGCCTCCTTGCCCGACGCCACCAGCCCAGCCTCCACGAGGAACTTCACCACCGACAGCCCGTCGCCGACCGTATCGGCGGGCAGGGTCACGACCTCCAGTTCCTGACCGACGCCGCCCTGTTCGAAGACGGCGCGGGCGGTCGCCTCGGCGGCCTCGGCCGCGGCGCGTCCGTGCAGCAGCGTCGTCACCTCGTTGGCGAGGATGACCTTCGCGCCGTTGATCTCGGAGCCTTGCAGCGCGCCCAGACGGTCGCATTCCTCCACCGGCAGTTCGGTGTAGAGCTTCAGGAAACGGCCCACGTCGGCATCGGTCGAGTTGCGCCAGAACTGCCAGAAATCGTAGGGCGAAAGCATGTCCCCATCGAGCCAGATCGCCCCATTCGCGGACTTGCCCATCTTCTTGCCGTCCGACGTGGCCAGCAGCGGCGATGTCAGCCCGAACAGCTGCTGATCGGCGACGCGGCGCGTCAGATCGATGCCGTTGATGATGTTGCCCCACTGATCCGACCCGCCCATCTGAAGCGCGCAGCCATAGCGGCGGTTCAGCTCGAGGAAGTCGTAGGCCTGAAGGATCATGTAGTTGAATTCGAGGAAGGACAGGCTCTGTTCCCGGTCGAGGCGGGATTTCACGCTCTCGAAGGACAGCATCCGGTTCACCGAGAAATGCCGCCCGATGTCGCGCAGGAATTCGAGGTAATTCAGGTTGTCCAGCCATTCGGCGTTGTTCAGCATCAGCGCGTCCTGCGCCCCGTCGCCGTAGGACAAGTAGCGCGCAAAGACGCGGCCCATGCCGGAGATGTTCTCGTTGATCTTCTCGGCGGTCAGCAGCGGACGTTCGTCGGCGCGGAACGAGGGGTCGCCCACCTTCGTCGTGCCGCCGCCCATCAGCGTGATCGGCCGGTGCCCGGTCTTTTGCAGCCAGCGCAGCATCATGATGTTCAGAAGATGCCCGACATGCAGCGATGCCGCCGTCGCATCATAGCCGATATAGGCCGAAACCGTGCCATTGCGCAGCGCATCATCAAGCCCCTGCATGTCCGTGCAATCGGCCAGATAACCGCGCGCCATCATCACGTTCAGAAAGTCCGATTTGGGATGATAGGTCATGGTTGTTCTCGTGCGTTATATCGTGCAGGGCTGAGCTATAGCGGCAGGCGGGAGAATTGGCCATGTTGAAATGGGCGCTCGGGACGATGTCCGGAACCTCTCTCGACGGGGTGGATGCCGCGATGGTGCTGACCGACGGGGAGCGGATCGCAGAGTTCGGCGAGAGCCGTTACCGCCCTTATTCCGCGGCGGAGCGGGAGGTGCTGCGCGCCGCCCTCGGCCAATGGGACGGCCCGGCGGTGGAGGCTGCGGCCCGCGTGACCGAGGATGCCCATGCCGAACTTCTGGCGGGCTTTCGCGGGGCGGATCTGATCGGATTTCACGGGCAGACGCTGGCGCATGATCCGGGCGGGCGCGGCACGCTTCAGGCCGGCTCGGGGGAGCGTCTGGCCCGGCTGCTGGGTGTGCCGGTGGCATGGGATTTCCGGACCGAGGATGTCCGCCTCGGCGGGCAAGGCGCCCCGCTGGCACCGTTCTTTCATTTCGCCGCCGCCCGCTGGACGCAGGAGACGCGGCCCGTCGCCTTCCTGAACCTCGGCGGGGTCGGCAATCTGACATGGCTCGATCCCCGGTATCCGGGGCCGGAGGCAGCGGGCGCGCTGCTCGCCTTCGATACCGGACCTGCGAATGCGCCGGTGAACGATCTGATGGCCGCGCGGCTTGGGCGCGTTCAGGATGACGAGGGCGCATTGGCGGCGATGGGCCGTGTCGACGAGGGCGTGATCGACATGGTTCTGCGGCAGGATTTCTTCGCAAGAACGCCGCCGAAGTCATTGGACCGGAATGATTTCCACTCGGTTCTCGGGTTGGTGGATCATCTGAGCGATGCGGATGCCTGCGCCACGCTGACGGCGCTGATCGCCGCCACGGTGGCGGCCGGAATGACCCACACGCCGGAGCCGGTGGAGCGGCTTTTGGTGACGGGTGGCGGGCGGCATAACGGGACGCTGATGCGGATGCTGGCCGACAGGACCGCGCTGGAGGTGCGCCCGGTGGAGCATGTGGGCCTCGATGGCGACATGCTGGAGGCGCAGGCCTTCGCCTATTTGGCCGTCCGTGTGGCGCGGGGGCTGGCGCTGTCCTCGCCGATGACGACGGGGGTACCCCATCCGGCGCCGGGCGGGCGGATCAGCGGGTGATCGCCCGCGCCCAGTGGCGCGAGCGATCGGTCGGGGCTTAGCCCTTCAGGATGGAGCGGCCGGCATATTCTGCCGTCTCGCCCAGCATTTCCTCGATGCGGATCAGCTGGTTGTACTTCGCCAGACGGTCCGAACGCGAGAGCGAGCCGGTTTTGATCTGACCGCAGTTCGTCGCGACGGCGAGGTCGGCGATGGTCGCATCCTCGGTCTCGCCCGAACGGTGCGACATCACGTTGGTATAACCGGCGCGGTGCGCCATCTCCACTGCACGCAGCGTTTCCGTCAGCGTGCCGATCTGGTTCACCTTCACCAGCATGGAGTTGGCGGACCCTTTGGCGATGCCTTCCGCCAGACGCTTGGGGTTGGTCACGAACAGATCGTCGCCCACCAGCTGCACCTTGCCGCCGAGGCGGTCGGTCAGCAGCTTCCAGCCGTCCCAGTCATCCTCGGCGCAGCCATCTTCGATGGAGATGATCGGATAGTCGCCGCACAGCGCCGCAAGATAGTCCACGTTCTCAGCCGAGGAGAGGGTTTTCCCTTCGCCCGACATGACATACTGGCCGTTCTTGAAGTATTCCGTGGAGGCGCAATCGAGCGCGAGATACATGTCCTCGCCCGGTTTGTAGCCGGCTTTCTCGATGGATTTCATGACGAAATCGAGCGCGTCGCGGGTGGAGTTGATGGCCGGGGCAAAGCCGCCCTCATCGCCGATGGCGGTGTTGTAACCGGCCTGCGACAGCTCTTTCTTCAGGGTGTGGAACACCTCCGCGCCCATGCGGATCGCGTCCTTCACGTTGCCGGCGCTGACCGGCATGATCATGAATTCCTGAATGTCGATCGGGTTGTCGGCATGCTCGCCGCCGTTGATGATGTTCATCATCGGAACCGGCAGCATGCGGGCCGAGGTGCCGCCGACATAGCGATAGAGCGGCTGCATCGTGGCTTCGGCTGCGGCCTTGGCCACGGCCAGCGAAACGCCGAGGATGGCGTTGGCGCCGAGGCGCGATTTGTTCGGCGTGCCGTCCAGTTCGATCATGGTAAGGTCGATGCCGACCTGTTCGGTCGCGTCGAACCCGACCAGCGCTTCGGCCAGTTCGCCGTTCACGGCGGCCACGGCTTCCAGCACGCCCTTGCCCTTGTAGCGGGCGGCGTCGCCGTCGCGGCGTTCCACGGCCTCGTGCGCGCCGGTCGATGCGCCCGAGGGAACGGCGGCGCGGCCCAGCGAGCCGTCTTCCAGCGTCACGTCGACCTCGACCGTGGGATTGCCGCGGCTGTCCAGAATCTCGCGGGCGTGGATGTCGATGATGGTGCTCATTGGCCAGTCCTCCTTTGGCGCATCGCGAGTTGTCTAACCCGCGCGAAACGCCAAGGAAAGCCTGTTCGCGCGGTTACTTCGACTTCGCCGGCACGCCATAGAGTTCGAGCCGGTGCCCCTTCAGCCGATAGCCGAGCCGCGCGGCGATGCGTTCCTGAAGTTCCTCGATCTCGGGATCGACGAATTCGATGACCTCGCCGCTGTGCAGATCGATGAGGTGATCGTGGTGATCGCGCTCGGCATCCTCGTAGCGGGCGCGCCCGTCGCCGAATTCCAGCCGGTCGAGGATACCGGATTCCTCGAACAGCTTCACCGTCCGGTATACGGTCGCGAGCGAGATGCGCGCGTCGATCCGCCCCGCGCGCGCGTGCAGTTCCTCCACATCGGGATGATCCTCGGCAGCGCCGATGACACGCGCGATGGTGCGGCGCTGCTCTGTCATGCGCAGGCCCTTGGCCTCGCAGCGGGCGATGATGTCCTCGGCCATGAGTGTCCCCTTCTTGACGGACGATTTAGGCGAATGTACCGCCCGTTGCAAAGCGGATTTCCCGGCTCCTGACGGAAGGAACGACCATGACCCCCGCCGCCCGGCTGAGCGCCGCCATCGACATCCTCGACCGCTGGCTTGCCGGCACCCCCGCCGAAAAGGCGCTGACGAACTGGGGCCGCGCGAGCCGTTTCGCCGGTTCGGGGGACCGTGCGGCCGTGCGGGACATCGTGTTCGGCGCGATCCGCTGCCGCCGCAGCTTCGCCGCCCTCGGCGGGGCCGAGACGGGGCGCGGCCTTGTGCTGGGCGGGCTTCGGGCCTCGGGGCAGGACGTGGACGCGCTCTTCACTGGCATCGGCCATGCGCCTGCGCCCGTCACCGAAGGCACCCGCCCGCCCGAGGGGCTCGAGGCGCTCGATTGCCCCGAATGGCTGGGCCCGCGGCTGCAATCGGCCCTCGGCTCCGATTTCGCCCCGGTGATGGAGGCGCTGCGCCACCGTGCGCCGGTCTTCTTGCGCAGCCTTGGGGACCGGGACGCCGCCATCGCCCGATTGGCCGAGGAGGGCATCACCGCGCAGGCCCATCCCCTTGCCAGCACCGCGCTGGAGGTGACGGACGGGGCCCGCCGCATCCAGAACTCCGCGGCCTACACGTCCGGCGCGGTGGAGTTGCAGGACGCGGCCTCTCAGGCGCTGGTGGAGGCGCTGCCGCTTGCGGATGGGCAGCAGGTTCTGGATTTCTGCGCAGGCGGGGGTGGGAAGTCGCTGGCGATGGCGGCGCGCTGCGATCTGCGGCTTTTCGCCCATGACCGCAGCGCCGAACGGATGCGCGATCTGCCCATCCGCGCCGCGCGGGCCGGTGCCCGGATCACCACGCTGACGACGGCCGAGGCACTTGGCCGCGACTACGACCTCGTGCTGGCCGATGTGCCATGCTCCGGCTCCGGCAGTTGGCGGCGCGCCCCCGAGGGGAAGTGGCTGCTGACCCCCGAACGTCTGGAGGGGCTGGTGCAGACGCAGGCCGCGATCCTTGAGCAGATCGCCCCGCTGGTGCGGCCGGGCGGTGTGCTGGCCTATGCCACATGCTCGCTTCTGCGCGAGGAGAATGGGGATCAGATCGCTCGTCTTGCCGGCCCGTCATGGCGGACCGAGGCGACGCGCACCTTCTCTCCGCTGGAAGGGGGGGATGGCTTCTTCGTTGCGGTGCTTCGCAAATTAACTGTGGCTTAACCACGCTGCCGCAGACTGCCCGTGCTGATAATGGACGAGGATGTCATGCCCGAGTTGCAGATGGCGGCGCGCGTTGCGGCGCCGATGACGGGGGTGCTGCTGATCTGCGCCCTTGGCGCGGGCAGCGCCGCCCTTATCCCGTGGGAGGATCGGACGACGCTGGTGCTCCTCGTCATGGCGATGACCTTCGCGGCGCTGGCGATCTGCCTCGGTCTTCTAGTGGTGGTGGAGCGGGGGCTGCGCCATCTGCGCGTGCAGCGGCTGGCGCGGCTGATGGAGTTCGACACGGATGCCTGTTTCGCCACGGATCTGGATGGCGGCATCGCGCGGGCGAATGCACCGGCCCTGCGCCGGTTCGGCACGGACAAGCTGACGCGGGTGATCGGCGCGCATGTCGCGCAGGCGCAGCTTTGGCGGCAGACGCTGGCCTCGCGCGCCCGGCATGACGGCGCCGCTAGCGCCGAACTTCCGGGGACGGGCGGCGGCCTCCACGTGACGGTGCAGCGGATCGGGCGGTGGGATCTTTTGTGGCGCATTCGTCCTGCGGCGGAACCTGCTGGGGACGGGGCTGCGGATCTCGAACATGTTCCCGTCGCCCTCGTGACCTTCGAGGGGGATGGCAGCCTGTCCTTTGCCAACCGCGCCGCCCGCGAGATCCTGCAGATCGAACCCGCCGCCGCCCCGACCCTGACGGAGCTTTTCGAGGGGCTGGGCCGTCCGCTCGGTGAATGGCTGGCCGAGGTGCTGGAGGAACGGGTGCCCACGGCGTCGGAGGTGCTGCGGTTGCGCGGGCATGCCTCGGCCTATGTGCAGATCTCGCTTCGCCGCCTTCCGGGACCGGGTGCGCCGCGCGTGCTGGCGGTGCTGATCGACGCGACCGCCCTCAAGACGTTGGAGGCGCAGTTCAACCAGAGCCAGAAGATGCAAGCGATCGGCCAATTGGCCGGGGGCGTCGCGCATGATTTCAACAACCTCCTGACCGCCATTTCCGGGCATTGCGATCTGCTGCTGCTGCGCCATCAGCCTAACGATGCCGAATATGCCGATCTGATGCAGATCCATCAGAACGTGAACCGCGCAACCAGCCTGATCGCGCAGCTTCTGGCCTTTTCGCGCAAGCAGACGCAGGTGCTCG
Source organism: Falsirhodobacter algicola (assembly GCF_018279165.1). Classification (GTDB taxonomy): domain Bacteria; phylum Pseudomonadota; class Alphaproteobacteria; order Rhodobacterales; family Rhodobacteraceae; genus Falsirhodobacter; species Falsirhodobacter algicola. The sequence continues at coordinate 655,249 of NZ_CP047289.1, forward strand.
AGCGGATCGATCTGCAAGAGGTGCTGGCGGATGCGGCGCATCTGCTGAACCGGCTGATCGGGGCGCGGGTGAACCTCGATCTGCGCCACGGGGCGGATCTGTGGCCGGTGCAGGCCGACCGGCGGCAGTTGGAGCAGGTGCTGATGAACCTCGTCGTCAATGCGCGCGACGCCATGCCCGAGGGCGGCACCATCCGCATCGACACCGAGGCCGTGAACTTCGCGACCCCGGTCCCCTGCGGCAATGCGCTGATGCCGCCCGGCGATTACGTCGCCATCCGCGTCGCCGACAGCGGCATGGGCATCCCCGAGGATCAGATCGACAAGATCTTCGAGCCGTTCTTCACCACCAAACGCGTGGGCGAGGGGACGGGGCTGGGCCTCTCCACCGTTTATGGCATCGTGAAGCAGACCGGGGGCTTCATTCTGGTGAACAGCACGCCCGGCAAGGGCAGCACCTTCACCATCTTCCTGCCGCGTGGGCGCGATCTGCCGGCGCCGCGCGCCGCGGCTCCCGCCGTCAGCCGCGGGCGCGGCGGCACCGGCGTCATCCTTCTGGTGGAGGACGAGGCCCCCGTTCGATCCTTCGCGGCGCGGGCGCTGCGGATGCGGGGGCATACCGTCCTCGAGGCGGACTGCGCCGAGGCGGCGCTGGCCCTTCTGGACGATGCAACGCTGCGGGTCGATCTCTTCATCACCGATGTCGTCATGCCGGGGATGGACGGCCCCTCATGGGTGCGCAAGGCGCTGGAGGCCCGGCCAGAGGCCCGCACCATCTTCGTCTCCGGCTATGCCGAGGATACATTCCCGGACGTGCAGGTGAAGATCGCGAACTCCACCTTCCTGCCCAAACCGTTTTCGTTGACCCAGCTTACGGACGAGGTGCAGATCCGGCTGGCGTGATGCTGTCATAGAGGGCGAAATCCTCGGCGCAGGCGTCGCGCAGCAGACGTTCGCCCTCTTCCGACAGATCGAGCGTTCCCTCGGGGGAAACGTTCAGCCGCGGCAGGGTGATCGCGAAATCGAGCCGCTCCTCGAGGAAGGCGACGAAACGGTCGAGATCCTCGTAGCGGAAGAGGTGATCGACCCCTTGGCCATTGCGGGGGCGGAGGAAGTTCGCCTGCGATCCCACATCGGCGAAGGCGGGCTTGGGGTCCTGCGCATAGGCGCGCACGAAATCGTCGAAGGTCCGGCCGCGGGTCGCCTTGTCCTCATCCACGGCGTCCCGCGTGCGGTAGCGGAACCAGCTTCCCAGCCAGTCGCGCGGCTCGCGCATCAGAGCGACGGTTTCGAACTCGTCCCCCGAGGATGTCTGCAGATAAGGCCCGATGAACCGGCGATAGCGGCGCAGCGTCGTATGCTTCAGCAGCGGCGGACGCGTGACCGCGATGGCCGAGAGGGATTCGAGTGCCGCCTCGATTGCGGTGGAGCCTGTCTTCGGCGTGGCCAGAAAGACGAGACGGTGTTCCCAGAATACGAGCATTGGCTTCCCCTGTCATGCGTTGGGCACCCTTATGCACGTTCGTAAACGGATGATTAAGGATTTTCGCCCAATTTGAGCGGAAGACGTTGTAATCGCTGGGCCGCGCAGTCATATAGGAACAAGACAAGAACATCGGCACGATTGCCCGTGACCGGTAGCTGTGCGAAAAGGAACTGCGTATGGCGACGGCGAACCTTTTTGATTTGGACGGAAAGCGCGACATGGATAAGGCAAAGGCGCTGGAAAGCGCATTGGCACAGATCGAACGGCAATTCGGCAAGGGCTCGATCATGAAGCTCGGGCAGGACAATGCCGTGCTGGATGTGGAGGCGACTTCGACCGGGTCGCTCGGTCTCGACATCGCGCTCGGGATCGGCGGGCTGCCCAAGGGCCGCATCGTGGAGATCTATGGCCCCGAAAGCTCGGGCAAGACCACGCTGACGCTGCATGTCGTCGCCGAGGAACAGAAAAAGGGCGGCGTCTGCGCCTTTGTGGATGCCGAGCACGCGCTCGATCCGGCCTATGCCAAGAAGCTGGGCGTGAACCTCGACGAGCTGCTGATCTCGCAGCCCGATACGGGCGAGCAGGCGCTGGAAATCGTGGATACGCTGGTCCGCTCGGGCGCGGTGAACCTGATCGTCGTCGACTCGGTGGCGGCGCTGACGCCGAAATCCGAGATCGAAGGCGATATGGGCGACATGCAGATGGGCAGCCAAGCCCGTCTGATGAGCCAAGCGATGCGCAAGCTGACCGCCTCCATCGGGCGCAGCAATTGCATGGTGATCTTCATCAACCAGATCCGCATGAAGATCGGCGTGATGTTCGGCTCTCCCGAGACGACGACGGGCGGCAACGCGCTGAAGTTCTACGCCTCGGTCCGGCTCGACATCCGCCGCACCGGTTCGATCAAGGACCGGGACGAGGTGATCGGCAACTCCACTCGCGTGAAGGTCGTCAAGAACAAGGTCGCGCCGCCCTTCAAGGAGGTGGAGTTCGACATCATGTATGGCGAAGGCATCTCCAAGCTTGGGGAGTTGGTCGATCTGGGCGTGAAGGCCGGCGTCGTCGAGAAGTCGGGGTCGTGGTATTCCTTCGGCGACGAACGGATCGGGCAGGGGCGCGAGAATGCCAAGCAATTCCTGCGCAACAACCCGCAGGTCGCCCGCTCCATCGAGGACAAGGTTCGCGCCACGCACGGGCTCGATCTCAGCTTCAATCCCGGCACGGACGACCTGATGGAGGAGTGAGCCCTTGTTGCACGGGGCGTCAGGGGGTAAACGGGTCGGGATGACAGAACAGGGGCCAGAATGCCGTCGCTGAACGATATCCGATCCACCTTCCTCGATTTCTTTGCGCGCAACGGGCATACCGTTGTGCCGTCGAGTCCCCTGGTCCCGCGCAACGATCCGACGCTGATGTTCGCCAATTCCGGCATGGTGCAGTTCAAGAACTGCTTCACCGGGGATGAGCGGCGCGATTACGTCCGGGCGACGTCGGCGCAGAAATGCGTGCGCGCCGGCGGTAAGCACAACGACCTCGACAATGTCGGCTATACCGCGCGGCACCACACGTTCTTTGAGATGCTGGGCAACTTTAGCTTCGGTGATTATTTCAAGGAACAGGCGATCCCGCTGGCGTGGGAACTGCTGACAAAGGATTTCGACATTCCGAAGGACCGTCTTCTGGTGACGGTCTATCACACGGATGACGAGGCGGCGGAGCTGTGGAAGAAGGTCGCCGGTCTGACGGATGATCGCATCATCCGCATTCCCACCAACGACAACTTCTGGATGATGGGGCCGACCGGTCCCTGCGGCCCCTGCACCGAGATCTTCTTCGATCACGGCGATAAGATCTGGGGCGGCCCGCCCGGTTCCCCCGACGAGGATGGCGATCGCTTCATCGAGATCTGGAACCTCGTGTTCATGCAGAACGAGCAGTTCGCGGATGGCAGCATGCGCGCGCTCGATATGCAGTCGATCGACACCGGCATGGGGCTGGAGCGGATCGGCGCGCTGCTGCAAGGCAAGCACGACAACTACGACACCGATCTGATGCGCAGCCTGATCGAGGCGAGCGCGCAGGCGACCTCGACCGATCCGGACGGGCCGGGCAAGACGCATCACCGCGTGATCGCGGACCATCTGCGTTCCACTTCCTTCCTGATCGCGGACGGTGTGATGCCCTCGAACGAGGGGCGCGGCTATGTGCTGCGCCGGATCATGCGCCGCGCGATGCGTCATGCCCATCAGTTGGGCGCACAGGACCCGCTGATGCACCGCCTCGTGCCGGCGCTGGTGCGGCAGATGGGCGCCGCCTATCCCGAGCTTGGCCAAGGTCAGGCCATGATCGAAGAGACGCTGCGTCAGGAGGAGACGAAGTTCCGCCAGACGCTGGAGCGTGGTCTGCGGCTGCTGGATGACGAACTTGCCGAGTTGCCCGAAGGGGCCGCGCTGCCCGGCGCGTCGGCCTTCAAGCTCTATGACACCTACGGCTTCCCGCTGGATCTGACGCAAGACGCGCTGCGCGAGCAGGGCCGCAGCGTCGATACCGAGGGCTTCGATGCCGCGATGGCCGAACAGAAAGCCAAGGCGCGCGCCGCTTGGTCCGGTTCGGGCGAAACGAAAGACGCCGCGATCTGGTTCGAGCTTGCCGATCAGTTCGAGGCGACGGAGTTCCTCGGCTACGACACCGAAACGGCGGAAGGTCAGCTTCAGGCCATCGTGCAAGGCGGCGCTTCGGTTCCGGCCGCGACGGCTGGGCAAAGCGTGCAGATCGTGCTGAACCAGACCCCATTCTACGGCGAGGCGGGCGGTCAGGTCGGTGACAGCGGGACGCTGACGACCGAAACCGGCACCGCACGCATCACCGACACCAAGCGCAGCCAAGGCCTGTTCCTCCATTCCGCCGAGGTGACGGAGGGTGAGATCCGCGCCGGTCAGGGCGCGCAGCTCGTCGTCGATCACGCCCGCCGCACGGCGATCCGCGCGAACCATTCGGCGACGCACCTGCTGAACGAAGCGCTGCGGCGCGTGCTCGGCGATCACGTCGCGCAGCGGGGCAGCTTGAACGCGCCGGACCGTCTGCGCTTCGACTTCAGCCACACCAAGGGGCTGACGGCGGAGGAGCTTGCGGCGGTGGAGGCCGAAGTCAACGCGATGATCCGCCAGAACGACGCGGTCGTGACGCGGGTGATGTCGCCCGACGATGCCCGTGCCCTCGGCGCGCAGGCGCTGTTCGGCGAGAAATACGGCGACGAGGTTCGCGTCGTCTCGATGGGGCTGCTGGATGGTTCGGGCAAGGGTGCCGATGGGCGTACCTACAGCCTCGAACTTTGCGGCGGGACGCATGTCACCCGTCTGGGCGAAGTGGGCCTGTTCGTTCTGCTGAGCGACTCGGCCTCCTCGGCTGGGGTGCGGCGGATCGAGGCGCTGACCGGCGAAGGCGCGCTGATCTATCTGTCCGAGCAGGTGAAACGCCTGTCGGAAGTGGCCGCGCTGCTGAAGGCAGCCCCGGCGGATGTGGTGGACCGGACGCGCGCCCTCGTGGAGGAACGCCGTGCCCTGACCAACGAGGTTGCGCAGCTAAAACGCGACGCCGCCATGGCGAGCGCCGATGAAGAAGCGCGCGACATCGGTGGAATGCGTTTCCTGTCGCGGATCGTGCAGGACGTTCCGGGCAAAGAGCTTCCGGGCCTTGTCGATGAGATGAAGGCCAAGATCGGCTCGGGTGCGGTGCTGCTGATTTCCGACACGGGCGGCAAGGCGGCGCTGGCGGCGGGTGTGACGGCGGATCTGACGGATCGGCTTTCGGCCGTGACGCTGGTGAAGGCTGCGGCCGAGGCGCTTGGCGGCAAGGGCGGCGGCGGTCGTCCCGATATGGCGCAGGCCGGTGCGGCGGATGCCTCGCAGGCCGAAGCGGCGGTGAAAGCCGTCGAACACCTGCTGGAGGGTTGAATGTCCGCTCTTTGGATCGCCCATATCGATGTGACCGATCCGGACAGCTATGCGCTTTATGCGCAGGCGGCCGGGCCGGCCATCGCCGCGCATGGCGGCGTGTTCCTGCATCGCAGCGGCACCTATGTGCAGCTTGAAGGGAATGAGCGGAAGCGCAATGTCGTCATCCGCTTCCCGTCGCTGGAGGCGGCGGTGACGTGCTACGAGTCGGAGGCCTATCAGGCTGCGCTGACCCATGCACGGGGTGCGTCGGTGCGCGATCTCGTCGTCGTCGAAGAGATCGCCTGATCGCTACAGACCATTGGATCGAATGAAAAAGGCGCCCCGTGGGGCGCCTTTCTTTTATTGGTTGGACGAACGCGACTGGCGCTTACGCTCATGCGGGTCGAGGTAACGCTTGCGCAGACGAACGGCTTTCGGCGTCACTTCCACCAGTTCGTCATCGTCGATATAGGCGATCGCTTGTTCCAGCGACATGCGCACCGGCGGCGTCAGGCGGACGGCTTCATCCGTGCCGGAGGCGCGGACGTTGGTCAGCTTCTTGCCCTTCAGCGGGTTCACCTCGAGGTCATTCTCGCGCGAATGCTCGCCGATGATCATACCTTCGTAGACGGGTTCCTGCGGGTTGATGAAGAGATGGCCACGCTCTTCGAGGTTCCACAGCGCATAGGGAACAGCCGTGCCATTCTCCATGGAGATCAGGACGCCCACGCGGCGGCCTTCGATCGGACCTTTATGCGGGGCCCATTCGTGGAACACACGGTTCAGAACGCCCGTGCCGCGCGTGTCGGTCAAGAATTGGCCGTGATAGCCGATCAGACCGCGCGAGGGGACATGCGCGATGATCCGGGTTTTCCCGGCACCTGCGGGCTTCATCTCCACCAGATCGCCTTTGCGGGCGCCGGTCAGTTTCTCGATCACGGCGCCGGTGAATTCGTCATCCACGTCGATGGTGACTTCTTCGATCGGCTCCAGACGCTGACCGTCCTCTTCGCGGAACAGAACGCGCGGGCGGGCGATCGACAGTTCGAACCCTTCGCGGCGCATGTTCTCGATCAGAACGCCCATCTGAAGTTCGCCGCGGCCGGCAACATCGAACGCTTCGCCGCCGGGGGTGTCGGTGATGCGGATGGCGACGTTGACCTCGGCTTCCTTCATCAGCCGCTCACGGATGACGCGGGACTGTACCTTGTTGCCGTCTTTGCCGGCCAGGGGCGAATCGTTGATGCCGAAGGTCACGGAAATGGTCGGCGGATCGATGGGCTGGGCCGGGATCGCAGCATCGACTTCCAGGGCGCAAAGCGTGTCGGCCACGGTCGCCTTGGTCATACCGGCGAGGGTGACGATGTCGCCCGCTTCGCCCACGTCGATGGGGTTTTGCGACAGACCACGGAAGGCCAGCACCTTGGACACGCGGAACTGCTCTACACGCTCACCATCGCGCGACAGGGCCTTCAGCGTATCGCCAGCCTTCACGACGCCCGATTCGACACGGCCCGTCAGGATACGGCCGATGAACGGGTCGGCGGACAGGGTGGTGGCGAGCATCTGGAACGGCTCGGACCGACGCTCGAGCTGCTTCGGTGCCGGGACATGTTTCAGAACCAGATCGAACAGCGCCGACAGATCCTTGCGCGGGCCGTCGAGTTCCATATCGGCCCAGCCGGAACGGCCGGAGGCATACATCGCCGGGAAGTCGAGTTGTTCGTCATTGGCGCCGAGGTTGGCGAACAGGTCGAACACCTCGTCCAGCGCGCGGTCGGGCTCAGCATCGGGCTTGTCGACCTTGTTCAGTACCACAATCGGACGCAGGCCGAGGGCCAGCGCCTTGGAGGTCACGAACTTCGTCTGCGGCATCGGCCCTTCGGCGGCATCGACGAGCAGCACCACGCCGTCCACCATGCTCAGGATCCGCTCCACCTCGCCGCCGAAATCGGCGTGACCGGGGGTGTCGACGATGTTGATGCGGGAGCCGTTCCACTCCAGCGACGTGCATTTGGCGAGAATCGTAATGCCGCGCTCACGTTCGATGTCATTGCTGTCCATCGCGCGCTCGGCCACGGCTTGGTTATCCCGGAAGGCCCCCGATTGCTTCAGAAGCTCGTCCACCAGCGTGGTCTTGCCATGGTCGACGTGCGCGATGATCGCGATGTTGCGGAGTTCCATCCGGATGCCCTTTTGATGCTGCGCTGTCGCGATACACAAAAGGGGCGTAGAAGGCCAGCCCTCAATGCGTGGCGGCCGTCCTCAGCCGATGCCGAGGAAGGACAGGATGGCAACGACGATGACCACGAGGCCGACGAGATAAATGATGCTGTTCATGAGCTTCCTCCGTTCATGCGCCCAGTTGGCGCCCGGTGATCAACGGCGGAAGGGGGAGCCGGTTCCGTCCCCGCATGAAGAAGAAGGGCCCGGGATTTCTCCCAGGCCCCCATGGATCAGGACAGCGCCTTGTTCAGGTATTCGTCCACCTTCTCGAGGTAGCCCATCGTGGTCAGCCACTGCTGATCCGGACCGACGAGGAGCGCGAGGTCCTTCGTCATGAAGCCGTCTTCCACCGTCTGAACCGTCACACGCTCCAGCGTGGTGGCGAAGTTCAGCAGCGCCTCGTTGTTGTCCAGCTTGGCGCGGTGCTTCAGGCCACCCGTCCATGCGTAGATCGAGGCGATGGAGTTGGTCGAGGTCTCCTTGCCCTTCTGATGCTGGCGGAAGTGACGCGTGACGGTGCCGTGCGCGGCCTCGGCCTCCACGGTCTTTCCGTCCGGCGTCATCAGCACGGAGGTCATCAGGCCGAGCGAGCCGAAGCCCTGCGCCACGGTGTCCGACTGCACGTCGCCATCGTAGTTCTTGCAGGCCCAGACGTAACCGCCCGACCATTTCAGCGCCGAGGCGACCATGTCGTCGATCAGGCGGTGCTCGTAGTGGATGCCGGCCGCCTTGAACTTCTCTTCGAACTCTTCCTCGTAGACCTTCTGGAACAGGTCCTTGAAGCGGCCGTCATAGGCCTTGAGGATCGTGTTCTTGGTCGACAGATACACCGGCCAGCCTTTGACGAGGCCGTAGTTCATCGACGCGCGGGCGAAGTCGATGATCGATTCATCGAGGTTGTACATCGCCATCGTGACGCCCGAACCCGGAGCCTGGAAGACTTCCTTCTCGATCACCTCGCCGTCGTCGCCGACGAATTTGATCGACAGCTTGCCCTTGCCGGGGAAGCGGAAGTCCGTGGCGCGATACTGGTCGCCAAAGGCGTGACGGCCGACGACGACCGGCTGCGTCCAGCCCGGCACGAGGCGCGGGACGTTCTGGCAGATGATCGGCTCGCGGAAGATCACGCCGCCGAGGATGTTGCGGATCGTCCCGTTGGGCGAACGCCACATCTGCTTCAGGTTGAACTCTTCGACGCGCTGTTCGTCGGGCGTGATGGTCGCGCATTTGACGCCGACGCCGTATTGCTTGATCGCATGGGCCGCATCGACCGTGATCTGGTCGTCGGTGCGGTCACGCTCCTCGATGCCGAGGTCGTAGTATTTCAGGTCGACATCAAGATAGGGAAGGATCAGCTTCTTCTTGATGAAGTCCCAGATGATCCGGGTCATCTCGTCGCCGTCGAGCTCGACGACGGGGTTGGCTACCTTGATCTTCGACATGAGCTGTCCTCGGTGGTTGAAGGATTCGGGGGAAGGTTTAACGCGGGCGGCGGCGAAAGGAAAGTATGCAGAGGTATACGGTTCACGGCAGCAGGGGCAGGGCGCGCAGTCGGACCCAGTCCCAGACGGCCGGCAGGCCGCGGCGGATCTTCGCGCCGACGCGGCTGTCCAGTTGATCGACCGTTACACCGTATTCCTTCCACGAGCCGCCGTCATTGGCGATATTCTGCATGACGGGCTGCACACGATCGAGCGATTTGGCGAAGATCGCATCGGGCGTGGTGTTGGCTTCGAACTCATCCCAGAGCGCGCGGAACGCAGCGCCCTGATCGGGGGGCAGAAGGCCGAAGATGCGCGCGGCGGCGGCCTCCTCGGCGGCTTGCTGCGCATCGGAGGCATGGGCGGTGCCGCCGGCGGCGTGGATCGGCACGTCCCCGGCGTCGATCTCCACCAGATCGTGAAGGATCAGCATCCGCATCACGCGCGACAGATCGACATCGGCCGGGGCCTGATCGGCCAGCACCATCGCATAGAGCGCGAGGTGCCAGCTGTGCTCGGCCGAGTTTTCGCGGCGCGACCCATCGGTCAGCCGCCCGGCGCGCAGCACGGTCTTCAGGCGGTCCGCCTCTTGCAGGAACGAAAATTGCTGCGCAAGGCGGTCCGTCATCACCGGCTCGTCTCGCCGAGGCGGCGTTTCACATAGGTGCCGACGGTGTCGATCATCGGCTTCATATGCTGTTCATCGTCCTTAAAGAAGTGATCGGCACCCTCGATCACCTCATGGGTGATGGTGATGCCCTTTTGCTCGTGCAGTTTGTTCACGAGGCCGACGGTGTCCTTGGGCTGCGCCACGCGGTCGGCCGAACCGTTCACGATCAGGCCCGAGGACGGGCAGGGCGCGAGGAACGAGAAATCGTACATGTTCGCCGGGGGCGCGACCGACACGAACCCCGTGATCTCGGGGCGGCGCATCAGAAGCTGCATGCCGATCCAAGCACCGAAGCTGAACCCCGCGACCCAGCAATGCTTGGCGTTCTGGTTCATCGATTGCAGGTAATCGAGCGCCGAGGCCGCGTCCGACAGCTCTCCGATGCCCTGATCGTATTCGCCCTGCGACCGACCGACGCCGCGGAAGTTGAACCGCAGGACGGTGAACCCCAGATTGTAGAACGCGTAATGCAGGTTGTAGACGACGCGGTTGTTCATCGAGCCGCCGAACTGCGGATGCGGATGCAGCACGATGGCGATCGGCGCGTCGCGTTCCTTCTGCGGATGGTAGCGGCCTTCAAGACGGCCCTCGGGACCGGCGAAAATCACTTCGGGCATCATGGGCCTTCTTGTTGCGGGCAGGATCGCCCAAGTTTAGAATCGTTCCAAAAGGGCTTGACTTTTGCGCGCCCTTGGGGCTGGAAAGCAGTTAAGCGGCCAAGGGGCCAACGTCAATGTGAATGGGGCTTGTGGGATGAAACTCTCGACCAAGGGACGGTATGCGATGGTGGCGTTGGCGGACCTCGCGCTGCACCGAGGCGAGGTGCTGGTGTCGCTGGCGGAAATCTCGCGGCGGCAGGACATCTCCTTGCCCTATCTCGAACAGCTCTTCGTGAAGCTGCGCCGCGCTGGTCTGGTGGAGGCGGTGCGCGGCCCGGGCGGCGGCTATCGTCTGGCCCGCAGCCCCGACGCCATCCGCGTCAGCGAGATCATGGAGGCGGTCGAAGAGCATGTGAACGCCATGCGCAGCGGGGCCGGGGCCTCGGGCGGGGTGTCGGGCAGCCGGGCGCAATCCATGACGAACCGGCTCTGGGAAGGGCTTTCGGCGCATGTCTATGTCTTTTTGCATCAGACGCGGCTGTCGGATGTGGTGACGAACGGCATGGCGCCATGCCCGGCGGTTCCGGCCCTGTTCCGCGTGGTGGACGAGGAATGAACGGGCGCGTCTATCTCGATTGGAACGCCACGACGCCGCTACGCCCCGAGGCGCGGGCGGCGATGATCGGGGCGATGGATGTGGTGGGCAATCCGTCTTCGGTGCATGCCGAAGGGCGGGCGGCGAAGGCGCTGGTCGAAGGGGCGCGGGCGCAGGTCTCGGCGGCGCTCGGGGCGGATGGGGCGGATATCGTCTTCGTCTCCAGCGCGACGGAGGCGGCGGCGCTGGCCTGTGCGGGCCGGGGGCTGTCCTGTTCGGATGTGGAGCATGAGGCCGTTTCAGCGTGGTGCGATGCCTCGCTGCCCACGGATGCGAACGGGATCGTGACGGTGGCCGATCCGGCGCGCAGCGCGCTGCAACTCGCCAATTCCGAAACGGGGATCGTGCAGGTGCTGCCGTCCGGTCTTGCCGTCGCGGATCTGACGCAGGCCTTCGGAAAGCTGCCCCTCGCGTTCAACTGGCTGGGCTGCGACATGGCGCTGGTGTCGGCGCACAAGCTGGGCGGGCCGAAGGGCGTCGGCGCTCTGGTGATCCGGCGCGGCCTTGATGTCCCGGCGCAGCTGAAGGGCGGCGGGCAGGAGATGGGGCGCCGTGCGGGCACCGAGAATATCCTTGGCATCGCAGGCTTCGGCGCGGCGGCCGAGGCGGCCTCGCGCGACCTTGCGGATGGCGTCTGGGAGCGTGTGGCAGAAATTAGAAACATTCTTGAAAGTGCATTGTCTGCGGACGGGAATATGACTATTTCAGTCGGCAAGGACGGTTCGCGTCTGCCGAACACCCTGTGTCTCGTCACCTCCGGTTGGAAGGGAGAGACGCAGGTCATGCAGATGGACTTGGCCGGGTTCGCCATATCGGCAGGATCGGCCTGTTCGAGCGGAAAGGTCCGGCAGAGCCGGGTTTTGCGCGCCATGGGCCTGAACGAGGTGGATGCCTCGTCGGCGGTGCGCGTCTCGCTCGGACCGGATGTGACACAGGATCAGGCGCTTCGGTTCGCGGACGCCTGGTCGAAGGCACGGTCGCGGCATCTTGCCCGCGCCGCGTGAATGGAGAAGAGAATGGCTTTGGAAGATACGCTGCCCGAGATCGAAGTGCGCGAGGGTGTTGATCGCGAGACGATCGAGACCGTGCAGGCCATGGCCGGCAAGTATAAGTACGGCTGGGAAACCGAAATCGAGATGGATTTCGCGCCGAAGGGCTTGAACGAGGATATCGTTCGCCTGATTTCGGCGAAGAACGACGAACCGGAATGGATGACCGAATGGCGTCTGGCCGCCTATCGCCGCTGGGTCGAGATGGTCGAGCCGCGTTGGGCGATGGTCGATTATCCGGAGATCGACTATCAGGACATCTATTACTACGCCAAGCCCAAGAGCATGGACGTGAAGCCGAAGTCGCTGGACGAGGTCGATCCCAAGCTGCTGGCCACCTATGAAAAGCTGGGTATTCCGCTGAAGGAACAGGCGCTGCTTGCCGGTGTGGAAGGGGCGGATGCGCCCAAACCCGTGGCCGTGGACGCGGTGTTCGACAGCGTGTCGGTTGGCACGACCTTCAAGGCGGAACTGGCCAAGGCGGGCGTGATCTTCTGCTCCATCTCCGAGGCGATCCGCGAATACCCGGAACTGGTGAAGAAATACATCGGCTCGGTCGTGCCGCAGTCGGACAACTTCTTCGCCACGCTGAACTCGGCAGTCTTCTCGGACGGCTCGTTCGTCTATATCCCCGAGGGCGTGAAATGCCCGATGGAACTGTCGACCTATTTCCGCATCAACGCGGAAAACACGGGGCAGTTCGAACGGACGCTGATCGTGGCCGAGAAGGGGTCCTACGTCTCCTATCTCGAAGGTTGCACCGCGCCCAAGCGCGATACGAACCAGCTTCACGCCGCCGTGGTGGAGATCGTCGTCCAAGAGGATGCCGAGGTGAAGTATTCCACCGTTCAGAACTGGTTCCCCGGTGACGAGGACGGCAAGGGCGGCATCTACAACTTCGTCACCAAGCGCGCCGATTGCCGTGGCGACCGGGCCAAGGTGATGTGGACGCAGGTGGAAACGGGTTCGGCGGTGACGTGGAAATACCCGTCCTGCATCCTGCGCGGCAATGAAAGCCAAGGCGAGTTCTATTCCATCGCCATCGCCAACAATGCCCAGCAGGCCGATACCGGCACCAAGATGATCCACCTCGGCAAGAACACGCGTTCGCGGATCGTGTCGAAGGGCATTTCGGCGGGCCGGGCGCAGAACACCTATCGCGGTCAGGTCACGATGCACCCGCGCGCGACCGACAGCCGGAACTACACCCAGTGCGACAGTCTGCTGATCGGCGATCAGTGCGGCGCACATACGGTTCCGTATATCGAGGTGAAGAACAACTCGTCCCGCGTGGAGCATGAGGCGACAACATCCAAGGTGGATGACGACCAGCTGTTCTACTGCCGCTCGCGCGGGATGGACGAAGAGGAAGCCGTGGCCCTGGTGGTGAACGGTTTCTGCAAGGAGGTGCTGCAAGCGCTTCCGATGGAATTTGCCATGGAGGCACAGGCGCTGGTCGCCATCAGCCTCGAAGGCTCTGTGGGCTAAGGACAAGAATATGCTTAAGATCAACAACCTGCACGTCAAACTTGAAGAGGAGGAGAAGGTCATTCTCCGCGGTGTGGACCTCGAGGTCGAAGCCGGCAAGGTGCATGCGATCATGGGGCCGAACGGCTCGGGCAAGTCCACGCTGTCCTATGTGCTGTCGGGCCGCGACGGCTATGAAGTGACGGACGGTTCCGCGACGCTGGATGGCGAGGAACTGCTGGAGATGGAGCCCGAGGAACGCGCCGCGGCCGGTCTGTTCCTGGCCTTCCAATACCCGGTGGAGATCCCCGGCGTCGGCAACATGACCTTCCTGCGCACCGCGCTGAACGCACAGCGCAAGGCGCGCGGCGAAGAGGAAGTGTCGGCTGCCGATTTCCTGAAGCTGGTGCGCGAAAAGGCCGCGAGCCTGAAGATCGACGCCGACATGATGAAGCGCCCGGTCAACGTGGGCTTCTCCGGCGGTGAGAAGAAGCGCAACGAAATCCTGCAGATGGCGCTGCTGGAGCCGAAGATGTGCGTTCTCGATGAGACCGACTCGGGCCTCGACGTGGATGCCATGAAGCTGGTCGCCGATGGCGTGAACGCGCTGCGCAACGAAGGCCGGTCCTTCCTCGTCATCACGCACTACCAGCGCCTGCTGGACCATATCAAACCGGACGTCGTCCACATCATGGCCAATGGCCGCATCGTCCTGACGGGCGGGCCGGAGCTGGCGCTCGAAGTGGAGAAGAACGGCTACACCGACATTCTGGCGGGGGTGGAATGATGACGCTGCCGCAGGCGAAACTCGACATTCTGTCGGCACGGATCGCGGGGCTGCATTTCCCCTCGACCGGCTGGCAGGGCAAGGCACGCGGGGCGGCGCTGGAACGGCTGACGGCGATGGGGCTTCCCGGTCGTCGTGACGAATACTGGCGCTATACCGATCCGGCAAAGCTGCTGGCCCCCGAGGTCGACGCCGACACCGCCAAGGGTGAGGTTGCCTTCGATGCGACCGACGCCCTGAAGGTGGTGTTCATGGATGGTGTGTTCGACGCGGACGCGTCGGATGATCTGTCCCTCGCCGGGGTGGAGATCGCGCGTCTGGCCGATGCCGTGACGGATCTGCACTGGGCGGGCGAGCTCTACGGCTCTCTGGAAACCGCAGGTCAGACCCCGGTCGCGCGTCCGTTCGCGGCGCTCGCCACGGCTTTTGCCACGGACGGGCTGCTGATCCGTGTGACGGGCAAGGCCGAACGCCCGGTGGCACTGGTTTATCGTTCCGAATCCAATGTTTCCGACGTGATCCTGCATCACTGTGTGAAGCTGGAGGAAGGCGCCGAGATGACGCTGCTGGAAAGCGGCGACGGCGGTGCGCGTCTGCTGACGAACCTCGAGGTGGACGTAGCCAAAGGCGCGCGCTTCCACCATGTGCGTGCGCAGGGCCGCAGCGAGAACCGCCGCGTGAACACGCATATCTTCGCGCGTATCGCCGAAGAGGCGCTGTTCAAATCCTTCACGGCGTCGATCAACGGCGTGATGACCCGGAACGAGGCGGTGCTCGACATCGCCGGTGACGATGCCATCGCGCATGTGGCCGGTGCCACCGTCGGCGACGGGTCGGACTTCCACCACGACGATACGGTGTTCATCACCCATGCGGCGGAACGCTGCGAAAGCCGTCAGGTCTATAAGAAGGTCCTGAAGAACGGCGCGACGGGTGTGTTCCAAGGCAAGATCCTTGTGAAGCCGGGCGCGCAGAAGACCGACGGTTATCAGATCAGCCAAAGCCTGCTTCTGGACGGGGACAGCCAGTTCCTCGCCAAGCCGGAGCTGGAAATCTATGCCGACGACGTGAAATGCTCGCACGGTTCGACCTCGGGTGCGATCGACGAAACGGCGCTCTTCTATCTCCGCTCGCGCGGGGTGCCGCAGCGCCGTGCGCAATCGCTGCTGGTGCTGGCCTTCCTCGCCGAAGCGCTGGCCGAGATCGAGGATGACGTTCTGGCCGAAGATCTGCGTCTGCGGCTCGAAACTTGGCTCGACCGGCACGAGGGGTGAGGATGTCGCGAGGACTGCTGTCGCTGGTGGCGCAATCGGTGCAGGACCCGAGAGCCGGTCTTCGCGCGATCCTTGATCTGGAACCGGACGCGGGAGAGCGGGGCGCCTTCGTCGGCGTCGCCGCGATCCTGCCGACGCTTCTGATCTTTCTGACGCTGGGGCTTGCTGGGCAGGCCCCGGCGATTTTGCCTGTCAGCCCGCTCGCGCTGCTGCTGGTGCAGGGCGGCGCGCTTTTGTTCATGTCGGCGCTGGCCTTCGGGGTCGGCCGCTGGCGCGGGGGCAGGGGTTCCTTCGCCGATTGCGTTCTGATGCTGTCTTGGCTTCAGATCGTCATGGTGGCGGTGCAGGCGGGCCTTCTGGTCGTGGAAATCGCGCTTCCGCCGCTGGGTCCAGTGATCGGCATTCTGGCCATGGTGCTGATGCTGTGGCTGCTGACCAACTTCCTTATGGAGGTGCACGGTTTCACCCATCGCGGCCTCGTGCTGGTGTCCATCATCGGGACCACGCTCGGGGCGTCGATCGTTCTGGGCATCATCACCTCGCTTTTCATGGGGCCGACCAATGTATGACGTCGATGCGGTGCGCCGCGATTTTCCGATCCTGTCGCGGCAGGTGAACGGCAAGCCTCTGGTCTATTTGGACAACGGCGCATCGGCGCAGAAGCCGAAGGCCGTCATCGACGCGATCACCGAGGCGTATTCCAACGAATATGCCAACGTGCATCGCGGCCTCCACTTCCTATCCAACGCCGCGACCGATCGTTACGAAGCAGTTCGGGGCGTCGTTGCTAAGTTCCTGAACGTCCGCGATCCGTCGAGCATCGTGCACACCACCGGCTCCACCCAAGGGATCAACATGATCTCCTATGGTTGGGCCGCGCCGCGGCTTGAGGCCGGGGATGAGATCGTGCTGTCGGTGCTGGAACATCACGCCAATATCGTGCCGTGGCATTTCCTGCGCGAACGTTCGGGCGTGGTGCTGCGGTGGGTCGAATGTGACGCGGACGGCCATCTGGATCCGCAGGCGGTGCTGGACGCGATCGGTCCGCGCACGAAGCTGATTGCAGTGACACATATGTCGAACGTGACGGGATCGGTCGTGGATGTCGCGGCGATCTGCGCCGGTGCGCGCGAGCAGGGGGTTCGGGTCCTTGTCGATGGTTCGCAGGCGGCGGTGCATATGCCGGTGGACGTGGAGGCGATCGGTTGCGATTTCTACGCGATCACCGGCCATAAACTCTATGGGCCGAGCGGGTCGGGTGCGATCTATATCCGGCCTGAGCGCTTGGCCGAGATGCAGCCCTTCATGGGCGGCGGCGATATGATCGACACCGTGACGCGCGATACCGTGACCTATGCGAAACCGCCGATGCGGTTCGAGGCAGGCACGCCCGGCATCGTTCCGCAGATCGGCTTTGCGGTGGCGCTGAACTACATGTCCTCGCTCGGAATGGAGAATATCGCCGCGCATGAGCGTCGTTTGCGGGATGTCGCGCGCGCGAAACTCGATGCGCTTGGCTGGGTGCGGGTGCAGGGGAATACGCCGGACAAGGGCGCGATCTTCTCGTTCACGCTGGATGGCGCGGCCCATGCCCATGATATCTCGACGGTTCTCGATCAGCGCGGTATCGCGGTCCGGGCCGGCACGCATTGCGCTTTGCCGCTGCTGAGCCATCTGGGCGTCGGCGCGACCTGCCGTGCGAGTTTCGGCCTCTACAACACCGAGGCGGAAATCGATGCGCTCGTCTCTGCGTTGGAACTGTGTCACGAACTTTTCGCGTGACTGATGTCTTGCCACGGTCTCGCGCGCCTGCTAGAGACCGCTGCAGGCACCCGTAGCTCAGCTGGATAGAGCGTCGCCCTCCGAAGGCGAAGGCCACACGTTCGAATCGTGTCGGGTGCGCCAATATTCTCATACAATTATTGGTTAGATGAGGCGCGGATCATACCGCGCCTTTGTCATGCGATCCGTGGCGATCATCTGACATGTGGGATCGCGCTATGACCCGAAAAAGGACGATGTGCTCACTGCGGTGAGGGCGTTTTCCACCGCGCGGTGGATCCGGAGTATATCGGTTCGAGCCTGAACGGATCCATTCGACTGGGATGCTATTCTACAGCCAAGCAACCCACGCTGTACCTCAGTTCATCGCCCGAGAGTGTTGAAGCTGTCATGAAGGCGCATACGCGCGAACGAAAGAAGCCTTCGTCATGGGACTTGAGCGATCCGCTTACCAGCACAGCTTATCGACTGATTATCCGGAAAGAGGCGACAAGCCTGCCGTGATGAATGAAGTTACTAATCTATATTATGTGACTTACTTGTCTGCCCAAGTAGCAAACTGACTAATAACTCAGTTCAACACGGCCGCCTGAAGAATATCCCCCGGGCCGGGTTTCTGAAGCAGCACGACCAGCTTTCCATCCGTCGGCGCATCGATCTCGGCCGTCAGCGGCGTGCTGCCATTCCAATCTTGGATCGCCGTCCATTCGGTGACGATGTTGCGATAGACGATGCTGCGCCCTGCATTCTCTCCGGTGCGGATGTCGACCTCGGCCTCGGGGGTGTAATGGACGGCGATCACGCGCACCGGCTGCGGGAACGGGCGTTCGGCAGTGGCGGCGACCTGCACCGTCGTCCCCTCGCGCGTCAGGTTCAGCGATACGCCGCCATCATCGGCGCTGTGGCGGCTGACGAGTTCGGTGATCATCTGCGGCTGCGTCCCCTCGACCCGGTCCTGACCGTCCACGATGAATTGCGGCGTATAGAGCGTGCGGCTGCCGGCAGCCCGCGCATAGGCCTTTTGGCGATCGGTGAATGCGGGTTTGGCGAAACTGTCGGCCCAGCCGATATAGTCCCAGTAATCGACATGCAGCGACAGCGCGATGATGCGCGGGTCCTGAACCAGCTCTTCCAGCAGCGCGTCGGCCGCCGGACAGGCCGAACAGCCCTGCGAGGTGAACAGCTCCACCACCACGGCCGATGTGGACTGGGCATGTGCCGTCCCGGCAAACCCCAGCGTCAGGCCGCACAAGGCACCGGCAAATCCACGCATTGTCAGATCCTTTCCTTTGGGGTGGTTTTAAGCGCGCAACGCGCGTCATGCCAATCAACGATTTGCGAGAAACCCATTATACGATTGGGTATGGCGTTTCGGCATACATTCGTATACCACTGTCGCTGAGTCTTGCACCGCGCAGCCGAGGCTGGCATCACGGTGCAGCGCCACCAACCCGAGCCAGTGCCAGGAGGCCCAATATGACCGTCACCGTTGGCCACGACAGCCAGAAGACCCGCAAGACGCTGAGCGTCAACGGGCAAAGCATCGCATATTACTCGATCCCGGCCGCCGAGGCCGCGGGCCTGGGCGACTTTTCCAAGCTGCCCGCCGCGCTGAAGGTCGTGCTGGAGAACATGCTGCGCTTCGAGGATGGCAAGACCGTCACCGTCGACGACATCCGCGCCTTCTCCGACTGGGCGAAGGCGGGCGGCAAGAGCGCGCGCGAGATCGCCTACCGCCCTGCCCGCGTTCTGATGCAGGATTTCACCGGCGTTCCCGCCGTCGTGGACCTTGCCGCCATGCGTGATGGCATCCTCGGCCTTGGCGGCGACGCCCAGAAGATCAACCCGCTGAATCCGGTCGATCTGGTCATCGACCACTCGGTCATGATCGACGAATTCGGCAACCCCCGCGCCTTCCAGATGAACGTCGATCTGGAATACGAGCGCAACATGGAGCGTTATACGTTCCTGAAATGGGGTCAGAAGGCGTTCAACAACTTCCGCGTGGTTCCGCCCGGCACCGGCATCTGCCACCAGGTGAACCTCGAATACCTCGCGCAGGCGGTCTGGACCGACAAGGACCAGAACGGCGAAGACGTCGCCTACCCCGACACGCTGGTCGGCACCGACAGCCACACGACGATGGTCAACGGCCTTGCCGTTCTGGGCTGGGGCGTCGGCGGCATCGAGGCCGAAGCTGCGATGCTGGGTCAGCCGGTGTCGATGCTGATCCCCGAAGTCATCGGCTTTGAACTGACCGGCAAGATGATGGAAGGCACGACCGGCACGGACCTCGTGCTCAAAGTCGTCCAGATGCTGCGCAAGAAAGGCGTGGTCGGCAAATTCGTCGAGTTCTACGGCGAAGGTCTGGATCACCTGCCGCTCGCGGACCGTGCGACGATCGCCAACATGGCACCGGAATACGGCGCGACCTGCGGCTTCTTCCCGATCGACGGCGAAACGCTGCGCTATCTGGAGCAGACCGGCCGCTCGCAGGACCGCATCGCGCTGGTCGAGGCCTATGCCAAGGAGAACGGCTTCTGGCGCGACGCGTCCTACAGCCCGATCTACACCGACACGCTGCACCTCGACATGGGTGAGATCGTTCCGGCCATCTCCGGCCCGAAACGTCCGCAGGATTACACCCCGCTGACGCAATCGGTCGAAGGTTTCCACAAGACGCTGGGCGAGTATCGCAAGGTCGAAGGCGATGTCATCGACCTCGTGAAAACGGTCCCGGTCGAAGGCAAGGACTATGCGATCAACGACGGTTCGGTCGTGATCGCGGCGATCACCTCCTGCACCAACACGTCGAACCCCTATGTGATGATCGGCGCCGGCCTTGTGGCCCGCAAGGCACGGGCGCTTGGCCTGACGCGCAAACCGTGGGTGAAAACCTCGCTCGCCCCCGGATCGCAGGTGGTTCAGCAGTACCTCGAGGCGGCGAACCTTCAGGAAGATCTGGACGCGCTCGGCTTCAACCTCGTGGGCTTCGGCTGCACGACCTGCATCGGCAACTCCGGCCCGTTGGGCGATCCGGCCATCTCCAAGGCGATCAACGACAACGATCTCGTGGCGACGGCCGTTCTGTCGGGCAACCGCAACTTCGAGGGCCGTATCTCCCCCGACGTGCGCGCCAACTACCTCGCCTCGCCGCCGCTCGTCGTGGCTTATGCCATCGCCGGTGACATGAACGTGGACCTGACGAAGGACGCGCTCGGCAAGGACAAGGATGGCAACGATGTTTTCCTGAAGGACATCTGGCCGTCCAACGAGGAAATCTCGGATCTGGTACACAAGACCGTGACGCGTGAGGCGTTCCAGTCCAAATACGCCGACGTCTTCAAGGGCGACGAACGTTGGCAGGCCGTGGAGACGACGGACAGCCAGACCTACGACTGGCCGCCGACCTCCACCTACATCCAGAACCCGCCCTACTTCCAAGGGATGGCGAAGGAGCCGGGCGTCATCTCGGACATCAAAGGGGCGAAAGTCCTCGCGATCCTGGGCGACATGATCACGACCGACCACATCAGCCCGGCCGGTTCGTTCAAGCCGACCACCCCGGCCGGTCAGTACCTGATCGACCGTCAGGTGCCGCAGAAGGACTTCAACTCTTACGGCTCGCGCCGCGGGAACCATGAGATCATGATGCGCGGCACCTTCGCCAACATCCGCATCAAGAACGAGATGCTGGACGGCGTCGAGGGTGGTTACACCAAAGGCCCGGATGGCGAGCAAACGTCGATCTTCGACGCGTCGATGGCCTACCAAGAGGCGGGCACGCCGCTGGTGATCTTCGGCGGGATCGAATACGGCGCGGGTTCGTCGCGCGACTGGGCGGCCAAGGGTACGGCGCTTCTGGGCGTCAAGGCCGTGATCGCCGAGTCGTTCGAGCGTATCCACCGCTCCAACCTCGTCGGCATGGGCGTCATCCCGTTCGAGTTCACGGGCGGCGAAAACCGCAAGACGCTGGGCCTGACCGGCACCGAAACCGTCAGTATCGACGGTCTGGCTGGTGATCTGAAGCCGCTGTCGAACGTGCCCTGCACGATCACCTATGCGGACGGCACCAGCAAGACGATCCAGCTGAAATGCCGGATCGATACCGCCATCGAGATCGAATATGTCGAAAACGGTGGCGTGCTGCACTACGTGCTGCGCGACCTCGCCCGGGCCTGATCCCCGAAGCGACAGGAAAAAGCCCCGGCAGTGCCGGGGCTTTTTTCATAGCACCAACGCAAGACCGGCGGCGAATGTCGCGCCATGCGTCAGGCCGGGAAACACGGTCTCCTCCACGCTCAGGCCGCGATGCTCCCGCAGCATCTGTACGAGGTGATGCTTCTGCCGCGCCATTTCCGCTGCACCGCCGGGTTGATCCCTGCGCGCCTCGGCATCGCCATAGGCGATATGGATATGACCCGTCAGCCGCCGCGCGCCCGCCTCCGCCGTCCGGCGCATCATCAGACCGTCCTGCCACCAGAGCGATGGGCTGATCGGGGCATACCCCTCAAACCCGCCCTGCCCGGACACGAGCGCATGGAGCGCGAAAAGACCCCCATAGGAATGACCCCAAAGCGTGCGATGCCGGATCGCCGCATCCCCTTCGGCCGCCCGGCGCAGTGGGCCGATCAGCAGGGCGTGAAACTCGGCCGCGCCCCCGATCTGGCGACCGGGCTGCGCCGGATCGGGCATCGGCCCCGCGCCCGGCGACGGCGTATAATCGAGGCTGCGCTGATCGGTGTCGAATTTCCGATCCGTCCGATAGCCGATGCCGATGACATGATCGCGGGTGCGCGCCAGCATCTCGGGGGTCAGCGCATCGAAGGCGGCATTGCCGTCCAAAAGATAGAGCGCGCGGCCCGAGGAACCCTGCCGCGGGACTGCGCGGAAGATGCGGAACCGGCCCGTATCCTCCACCTCGATCCGGTGCGAGGCGGGGTTTGCTTGAAGGATCGCCATCTGCGCCTCCTGCGGCGCGAATTGGGCCCGCGCGGCCAAGGGCGCCAACAGCGCCGCCGTTCCGAACATGATCTGTCGCCGTGTCATCATTCCGCACCTCCATTCCGCGGGTTCTATGCCCTGCCCGGGCCGCCGAAAAGGCGCTTCCGCCGCCGCGTGTCATGCGCTACGCCAAAGCCATGGAACTTCGCGTCTCGGGTCTGGGCTGCATGCGCGGCGGAACGATGGTGCTGCGGCATCTGTCCCTGCATCTGCGCGCCGGAGAGGCGCTGATCCTGCGCGGGCCGAACGGCGCGGGCAAGACGACGTTGCTGCGCACGCTGGCCGGCCTGCAACCCGCGGCCGAGGGGCGGATCGAAGCGCCGGAAGATGCCATCGCCCACTCCGGGCATCTAGACGGGGTGAAAGCGGCCCTGACGGTGCGGGAGAATCTGCGGTTCTGGGCGTCGGTCCACGGCCGGAACATCGGCACCGCGCTTGAGGATATGAACCTTTCCGACCTCGCGGGCCGGGCTGCGGGCACGCTGTCGGCGGGGCAGAAACGCCGCTTGGGCCTTGCCCGTCTGCTGGTCACGGGGCGTCCGATCTGGCTCTTGGACGAACCGACGGTGGCACTCGATACGGCCTCCACGGCGCTGTTCGTGCGGATGATCCAGCGGCATCTGGCGGGCGGCGGCATCGCGATCATCGCAACGCATGTCGATCTGGGGCTGGGCGCGCTGCCGGTGCTGGATCTGGGGCCGCTGCGCGCCATATCGCCCCCATCCGGCAGCTTCGACGAGGCTTTTCTGTGACCGCCCTCCTGTTTCGCGATCTGCGGCTTGCCTTGCGCGCGGGGGGTGGTTTCGGTCTGGGCCTTGCGTTCTTTCTGCTGATGGCGGTGCTGGTGCCGCTGGCCGTCGGGCCGGAGCCGTCTCTGCATGCGCGCATCGCGCCGGGCATCCTGTGGCTGGGGGCGCTGCTGGCCTGCCTTCTGTCGCTCGACCGTATCTTCGCGCTGGATCAGGAGGATGGGTCGCTGGACCTGCTGGCCACCTCTCCGATCCCGCTGGAGGGGGTCGTGGCCGCAAAGGCGCTTGCGCATTGGTTGGTGACGGGGCTGCCGCTGACGGCGATGGCGCCGCTGCTGGGCCTTCTGCTCAATCTGCCGCCGGGCGGGTTCGGCTGGCTCGTGCTGTCGCTTTTGGTAGGAACGCCCGCGCTGTCGGTGATCGGCACCTTCGGCGCGGCGCTGACGGTGAACCTAAAACGCGGTGGCCTGCTGCTGAGCCTTCTGGTCCTGCCGCTCTATGTTCCGACGCTGATCTTCGGGGCCGAGGTGGCGCAGCGCGGCGCGCAGGGCTTTGCCGCATCCGTGCCTTTGGCGCTGCTGGCGGCGATCAGCGCGGGCAGTGCGGCGCTGTTGCCCTTCGCCTCGGCCATGGCGCTGCGCGCGAACCTGAGATGAGCCACGCAAACGGGAGGATGCACATGTCGATCTGGGATTACGCCAACCCGCGCAGGTTCATGCAGCTGTCCGGCATCCTACTGCCGTGGGTCACGGTGCTGGCGGCGGCGGGGCTGGTGATCGGGCTGACATGGGGCTTCTTCTTCACGCCCGAGGATTACCGTCAGGGCTCGACCGTGAAGATTATGTTCCTGCACGTCCCCTCTGCGCTGATGGCCATCAACGGATGGATGGTGATGCTGGTCGCCTCGCTCATCTGGCTGATCCGGCGGCACCATGTCTCGGCGCTGGTGGCGCGGGCGGCGGCGCCGGTGGGCATGACGATGACGTTGATCGCCCTTATTACCGGCGCGATCTGGGGGCAGCCGATGTGGGGAACGTGGTGGGCATGGGACCCGCGACTGACCTCCTTCCTGATCCTGTTCCTGTTCTATCTGGGCTATATCGCGCTGTGGCAGGCGATCGAGGACCCGGACACCGCGGCCGACCTCACCTCCATGCTCTGCATGGTGGGATCGGTCTTTGCGGTGCTGTCGCGCTATGCCGTGCTGTTCTGGAATCAGGGGCTGCATCAGGGGGCGTCGCTGTCGATGGACCGGGCGCAGCATGTGGCGGATGTCTTCTGGTATCCGCTGATCCTGTGCATGGGGGCCTTCGCTCTGCTGTTCCTCGCGCTCGTGCTGCTGCGCACCCGGACGGAAATACGCCTGCGCCGCCTGCAGGCCCTGCTGACAAAGGAAAGGATGGCCTGATGCCCGATCTCGGACGCTATGCCATGGCCGTGCTGGCCGCCTATGGGGCCACGATCGTGCTGATCGGCGGGCTGGTGGGGCTGTCGCTCTGGCGCTCGGCTCGCATCCGCCGCCAGCTCGAGGCGGTGGAGCGGAGGATGCCGCGATGAAACCCCTGCTCTTCGTACCGCCGCTGATCTTCGCCGCATTGGGCGCGGTGTTCCTGTTCGGCATGTTGCGCGACGATCCCGACGCGCTGCCGACGGCGTTCGCGGGCAAACCCGCCCCGCCGATCACCGCCCTTCCCTTCGACGGCGCCGCGCTGCCGGATGACGCAAGCCTGCGCGATGGCACGGTGACGCTGGTGAACTTCTGGGCCAGTTGGTGCGCGCCCTGCCGGGCCGAGCATCCGATGCTCGAAGCCCTTGCGGCGGATGGGGTGCGGATCGTCGGGATCAACTACAAGGACGACCCGGATCAGGCCAAGGCCTTCCTTGCCGGCCTCGGCGATCCTTTTGCCGCCAAGGCCGCCGATCCCGAAGGGCGGATGGGCCTCGATTGGGGCATCTACGGTGTGCCCGAAACCTTCGTCGTGGACGGCACCGGCACCATCCGGGCGCGCATCGCCGGCCCGATCGGAGAGACGGCGATGCGCGAAGTGATCGAGCCGGCGCTGCGCTGATCACCCGGCGCGCAGCACCTCCAGCACCGCTTCGGGGGGCACATCGGCCGCAACGAACGCCTCGCCGATGTCCCGCATCAGGATGAAGCGCAGCCGCCCGTCCACGACCTTCTTGTCCTGCCCCATCAGGTCCAGCAGCCGTTCGGCCCCCGGCAGATCGCCCGGAATATCGGCAAGCGAGGCCTTCATCCCCATGGCCGACAGATGCGCCGCCAGACGGCCTGGCGCCTCTTGCGGCAGAAGACCCAGCTTGCGGCTCAGCTCCATCGCCATGAGGCAGCCGATCGCCACGCCTTCGCCGTGCAGCAGACGGTCCGAATAGCCGGTCGCCCGCTCCAGCGCATGGCAGAACGTATGGCCGAGGTTCAGAAGCGCGCGCTCTCCCTCCTCGGTTTCGTCCCGCTCCACGATGCGGGCCTTCATCTCCACCGAGCGGCGGACGGCGGCCTGCCGCAGATCGAGCGCGCCCTGCGCCATATTCGGGCCGCTGCGCTCCAGCCATTCGAAGAACGCGGCATCGCCCAGAAGGCCGTATTTCACCACCTCGCCATAGCCGGCGCGAAACTCCCGCGCGGGAAGGCTGTCCAAAAGGTCGATATCGGCCAGCACGCGGGCGGGCTGGTGGAAGGCACCGACGAGGTTCTTGCCCTGCGCCGTGTTGATCCCGGTCTTGCCCCCGACCGAACTGTCGACCATCGCCAGAAGCGATGTCGGGATCTGCACGAACCGCACGCCCCGCCGCAGGATGGAGGCCGCAAAGCCCGCCAGATCGCCGATCACCCCACCGCCAAGCGCGATGACCACGTCGCGCCGCTCCACTTTCTGCTCCAGCAGCCAATCCACGCTGCGCGACAGATGGGGCCAGGATTTCGTGGATTCCCCCGGCGGCAGAACCAGCGCCGCCGAAGCGATGCCGCCCGCCGACAGCGCCGCTTCCAGCGGGGCGAGCGCGGCGGCGGCCACGTTTTCGTCGGTGATGATGGCGACGCGCGGACGGCGCAGCAGATCGCCGATCTCTTCTGCGGCCCGGCCGATCAGGCCCCGCCCGATGCGCACCTCGTAGCTGCGGGGTCCAAGGTCAACGGCGACGGTATCCATTCAATCCTCCAGAACATCGGGGCGCGTACGCAGCGCCTCCAGCACGAGATCGCACATCCGATCGAGCGAGAGGCCCGGCGCGCTGTCCACGACCAGCCCCGCCTCGGCATAGATCCCCTCGCGCGCGGCCATCAATTCGGCCAACGTGCGGCGCGGATCGGGGGTGCGCAGCAGCGGGCGGGTGTTGCGGTGGCGCACCCGGCCCCACAGCGTATCCAGATCGGCGCGCAGCCAGACGGCCACCCCCTGACGGGCGATCAGATCGCGGTTCATCTCTTGGATGAACGCGCCGCCGCCGGTGGACAGGATGCAGGGCGCGCCCGCCAAGAGCCGCGACAGCACCTCGGTTTCGCGGCGACGGAAGAAGGCCTCGCCGTCACGGGTGAAGATTTCGGCGATGCTGCGTTGGGCCGCGTGCTCGATCTCTTCGTCCGAATCGAGGAACGGCACCCCGATCCGTTTGGCCAGATGCTGGCCGACCGTGGTCTTTCCCGCCCCCATCATGCCGACAAGGACGACCGTTTTCTTCAAGGCGCACACGCGTCAGATGCCTTTCAACTCGCTTTGACCGGCCACGGGTGGCCCGCGGCACTGTTATGCGGTAATGGCGTGATAAACGGGCGAACGCCATATACAATCGCATGGAAGGCGCCCCCCGCCGGGGGTGCAAGAGGAACGGAAGTCGATGATGGGATGGATCGTCAAGGCGGTGCTGGTGCTGGTGGTGCTGGGTTTCGTGGCCCTCGCGGCCTTTGCGTATCTGGGCGACATGACCCCGCCGCAGGACGAAGAGACGCGGCCGGTGACATTGGATGCGAACTAGGGCATTTGCCGCAGCCTGCGCATTCGCCTGCCCCGCACTCGCCTTGGCGGAGCAACCGCTGTCGGCCATAGACTGGCTGTCGCGTTCGATCACGGCGCCGGCGCCCGTTTCGGCGCCGCGTCCGCGCGCGGAAAAGACGCAGCCCGCCCCGGTGGTGCCCTCCCGCGATGCGGGGCTGGATGCGGCGGGGCTTTTGTCGCCGCGGCAGACGGGCCTGCCGCGCGATCTGTGGGGGTCTGGCCCGACCGAGGCGATCGCGGCGCGGCTGACGGCGCTGCCCGACGGCGCGCTGCCCGCGCTGCACGATCTGATGATGCGCCTTCTGCTGGCCGAGGCGACGCCCCCGCGCGATGCCAAGGACGGCACCCTGTTCCTTGCCCGCATCGACAAGCTGCTGCAACTTGGCGCGCTCGATCAGGCGCAAGCCCTTTTGGAGGCGGCGGGCAGCGATGCGCCCGGCCCGCTGCGCCGCATCTTCGACATCGCCCTGCTGCTCGGAACCGAGAATGACGCCTGCGGCCGGGTGGAGCGTATTCCCGGATTGGCCCCGACCTTCCCGGCGCGGATCTTCTGCCTTGCCCGCTCCGGCGATTGGAACGCGGCGGCGCTGACCCTTCGCACCGGCGAGGCGCTGGACCTCGTACCCGAGCGTGAGGCCGCGCTTCTGGCCCGCTTCCTCGATCCCGACCTTTATGAGGGGGAGCCGGTGCCGCCCGTGCCGGAGCGGATGACCCCCCTCGTCTGGCGGCTCTATGAGGCGATCGGAGAGCCGCTTCCCACCTACAGCCTGCCCATCGCCTTTGCTCATGCCGAACTGCGCGAGACGGCGGGCTGGAAGGCGCAGCTCGACGCGGCCGAGCGTCTGACGCGGGCGGGCGTTCTCGATCCGAACCATCTTTTGGGCCTCTATACGCTTCAGCGGCCGGCGGCCTCGGGCGGGGTCTGGGACCGGGTGGCGGCGGTGCAGGCCGTGGACAGCGACATCTCCAACGAGGACACGGATGCGCTGCAGGTCGATCTGCCCCGCGCCGTGGCCCGGATGCAGGAGGCGGAGCTTCTGGTCCCGCTGTCCCGCATCTTCGCCAAACCGCTGCTCGCGATGGATCTGCCGGACGCCACGGCGCGGCAGGCCTTCCGCCTCGGCCTTTTGTCGGGCGATTTCGAGGATGCCCTTGCTGGCCCGGTGCCGGAAAACCCGCTGGATCGGTTCCTTGCCTCCATCGCCCGGGGCGAACCCGATGCGCCGCCCGCCGACGACATGGCCCGCAGCGTGCAGTCCGGCCTGACGGATGCCGCCCCGCCCGACGAAGCCGCCGATCTGATCGCCGAAGGGCGCACCGGCGAGGCGCTGATGCTGGGCATCGAGCGGCTGAACCTTGGCGCAGAGGGCGATCTGCGCGCCATGACCGAGGGCCTCGGCACCCTGCGCGCGCTGGGTCTGGACCAGCCCGCCCGCCGCGTTGCGATCCAAGCGCTGCTTTTGGGCCGGACATGACCGATCTGAACTGGATCTCCCGCTTTCTGGAGGCGCAGGCCGCCGAACTCGGCGCGGCGCAGAACACGCTTTTGGCCTATGGCCGCGATCTGCGCGATTTCGCCGGTTGGTTGGCGCGCCGGGACAGCGATTTCGCCCGCGCCGACCGCCATGCCGTAGAGGATTACCTCGTCTTTTGCGATGCGCAGGGGCTGTCTGTGGCGACACGGGCGCGGCGGCTGGCCTCCATCCGGCAGCTCTATCGGTTCGCCTTCGAGGAAGGTCTGCGCACCGACAACCCCGCCATCCGCATCCGCGGCCCGGCCAAACGCCGCTCGCTTCCCGGAACGCTCGAGATCGACGAGGTGGACCGCCTGCTGGAGGCCGCGCGCGATCAGGGGCGCAAGGACGCGCTTCAGATGCGCAACCGCTGCCTTTTGGAACTGCTCTATGCCACGGGGATGCGGGTGTCCGAACTCGTCGGGCTGCCCGACAGCGCGGCACGGGGCAATCCGCAGATGCTGCTGGTGCGCGGCAAGGGGGGCAAGGAACGGCTCGTCCCCCTCTCCCCCCCGGCGCGGGAGGCGCTGACGATTTGGCTGCGCGAACGCGACCGGATCGAAGAGGCGTCCGCCACCCCCTCGCGCTTCCTCTTTCCGGGGCGCGGGCGTACGGGGCATATCACGCGCGAGTATTTCTTCCGCCTCATTCAGGACATCGCGGTGGCGGCGGGCATCCCCCCATCGCGCGTTACGCCGCACAAACTGCGCCACGCCTTTGCCACGCATCTTCTGGCGGGCGGCGCCGATCTGCGGGCGATCCAGATGATGCTGGGCCATTCCGACATCTCCACCGTGGAGATCTACACCCATGTCGTGGACGAGCAGTTGAAGGATCTGGTGCTGAAGCGGCACCCGCTGGCGAAAGAGTGAACATTTGTGTTGACGCTGGCCGGTCCTGCCGATAGCCTTTGTATCAATAAGTCGGCCGGTCCGACGGGGAGAAGACTATGGATAAGGGGCTGGCTTTGCCGCCCCTTTTTCAATTTCACCTCCGCATGAAGGGGCCTGACAGGGGACGCGCGGCGTGGTAAGTCCGGCGCGGAACCATCTCAAGGACCGGTGAATATGTCCAGAAAACTCCCCAGCCTGCTTGCCCTGATGATCGGACTGGGCCTTGCCGTGCCGGCCTTCGCGCAGGACGCGCCTGCCCCCGCCGCCGATGACGCCACCGCCGAACAAGGGCTGAGCATGGGACAGACCGAAGGCCAGCCGGCCCAGGACGGCCCCGGCAGCATGTATGTCGAAGCGACGTTCGAGGATTGGCAGCAGCGCTGCATCCGCGCCGAGGAAGGCCAGAAGGACCGCTGCCAGCTGTACAAGCTGCTGAAGGACGATCAGAACAACGCTGTTGCGGAATTCAGCCTGTTCAACCTGCCGCAGGGCAATCAGGCCGCGGCCGGTGCGACGGTCATCGTTCCGCTGGAAACGCTGCTGACGGCGAACCTGTCGCTGAAGGTCGATAGCTCGCCCGCGAAGGTCTATCCCTTCACGTGGTGCAGCGAAGTCGGCTGCGTCGCCCGCATCGGCTTCACGCAGGCCGAGGTGGACGCGCTGAAACGCGGCTCCAAGGCGGTTCTGACGATCGTTCCGGTCGTGGCACCGGACCAGAAGGTCAATCTCGATGTCTCGCTCGCGGGGTTCACCGCCGGCTATGACGCCGTCGTCACCTCGAACGCCGAGTGATCAGACACGCCTGAGCGCCAGAACGGCGTTCAGGCCCCCGAAGGCAAAGGCGTTGGACAGGGCGACATTCACCTGCCGGTCGCGGGCGGTGTTCGGCACTACGTCCAGCGCGCATTCGGGATCGGGTTCCTGATACCCGATCGTCGGCGCGATGACCCCGTCGCGCAGCGCCATGATGCAGGCCAGAAGCTCCACCGCGCCGGTGCCGCCGATCAGGTGGCCATGCATCGATTTCGTCGAGGAAATCATCAGCCGGTCCGCGTGATGCCCGAAGACATCGGCCACCGCCGCGCATTCCGTCTTGTCGTTCGCCGCCGTCCCGGTGCCATGGGCGTTGATATAGCCGACCTCGTCCCCGTTCAGCCGCGCATCGCGCAGTGCCCCCGAAATCGCGCGCGCCGCCCCTTGCTTGTTCGGCATGACGATGTCCGATGCGTCGGATGTCATGGCAAAGCCGATCACCTCGGCCAGAATGTCAGCCCCGCGGGCGCGGGCATGGTCGTAATCCTCGAAGACGAAGATCGCCGCCCCCTCGCCCTGCACCATGCCGTTGCGGTTCAGGCTGAACGGGCGGCAGGCATCGCGCGACATGACGCGCAGCCCCTCCCACGCCTTGATCCCGCCGAAGCAAAGCATCGATTCCGATCCCCCCGTCAGCATCACCTGCGTCATGCCGGAGCGGATCATGTGGAACGCCTGCCCCATGGCGTGGTTCGAACTGGCGCAGGCCGTCGCCACGGTGAAGCTCGGCCCCTTCAGGTTGAACTCCATCGTCAGGTGGCTGGCGGCGGCGTTATTCATCAGCTTGGGCACGACGAAGGGGTGAACGCGGTTCTTCCCCTCCTCGTAGACGGTGCGGTAATTCTCATCCCAAGTGTTTACGCCGCCCGCGGCCGTGCCCAGCACGACCCCGGCCTGATAACTCAGCCGCCCATCGAAATTCAGCCCGGCCTGCGCCACAGCCTGCCGTGCAGCCAGAAGCGTGAATTGGGTGAACTTGTCGTAGAGGACGATCTGCTGGCGGTTGAACCACGTTTCTGGGCCCCAGTCATGGACCTGCGCACCGATGCGGATCGACAGCCGGTCGCGGTCGCGGATGTCCAGGCCGCTGATCCCGCAGCGCCCCTCGCGGAAGGCCGCGAAGGTGCCGTTCACGTCATGGGCCAGCGCGTTGACCGTTCCCGCGCCGGTGATGGCGACGCGGTTCATGCCGCCTTCTGCGCCACCAAGTGATCCACCGCATCGGCGATCGCCCCGACCGAGGTGATGTCGAACCCGCTCGACAGCGGGTCGTTGGCGTTGAACGGCACCGCGATGTCGAAGGTTTCCTCGATCGCGAAGATCGTCTCCACCAGCCCCATGCTGTCGATGCCGAGATCGGCGGGCGACGAGTCCGCCGTCACGTCCGAAGGTGCCAGCATCGCCTGATGCGCGATGATGGCGATGACCTTCTGATGGATGTCGTTCATGGCTGTTCCCCCGGGATGCGTCTCCCGAAGGGTTTACCCGTCTTTTGCGACAGTTTTTTGCAGCTCGGCAACCGTTTTGGCAAGGCGCGGCAGGCGGCGCAGGGCCTTCTGCATTTCGATATGCAGATCCATCTTCACGGCGGGATAGCCCAGAAGCACCCGGCCCGCCGGTGCGTTGCTCAGGATCTTGGTGCCGCCGCCCGCGATCACGTCATCGCCGATGAAGATGTTGTCCGACACGCCGACCTGACCGGCCAGCACCACCCGGTCACCGATCTTGACCGACCCGGCGACCCCGACCATGGCACACAGAAGGCAATCGCGCCCGACCTGCACATTGTGGCCAAGATGCACGAGGTTGTCGATCTTGGTGCCGTTTCCGACCTTGGTGTCGCGGATCGTGCCCCGGTCGATGCAGGAGTTCACCCCCACCTCCACATCGTCGCCGATGCTGACGCTGCCGAGCGAGTGGATGCGGACCCATTCCTGTTTGCGGATTTCCTCGCGCAGGCCCAGCGTGTGGCGGATTTCCTCCACGCCGGACACTTCGGGCGTGACGAAGGAGAATCCGTCGCCGCCGATCGTAGCCCCCGGATGCGCGATGAAGCGATCGCCGATCACCACGCGCGCGCCGATCCGTGCGCCGTTCAGGATCAGGGCATCATCGCCGATCACCGCCCCTTCGGCGATGGAGGCATGGGGCGCGATGCGCGCATTCGCCCCGATCCGCGCACCGGCACCGATCGTCACGAAGGGGCCGATCGCGGCACCGTCGCCAATGGTCGCCGTCGGGTCGATCACCGTCATGGGGTGGATGCCCGGCGCGATGGCGGGGCCAGGATCCATCATGCGCGACAGATGCGCCATGGAGAGCCGCCCACGCGGCGCGAAGATCGCAGCCTCCAGCCCCAGGGCGCGCCAGTCGGCCCCCTGCCACAGCATCGCGGCGCGCGCAGCCCCCTGCGCCAGCCCATCCGCGTATTTCGGATCGACCGCCAGCGCCAGATCTTCGGGGCCCGCCGCCGCCGGTTCCGCCGTCGCACCGACCATGAGGTCGAGATTGCCCTCCGCCTCGGCGTTCAGGGCTTTGGCGATGTTGCGGATGGTATGGGGCATGTCGTTCTCCGGTGGTTTGAGGGGAATCTAGCCATCCTCGCCCCGCAGCGCCACCCCGGCCCGCGCCATAGCGTCCCAGATCGCGGCATCGCGACCGTAAATGTCGGGACGATAGCGAATATGGCCATCCTCGGCCGGATAGGCGGTGAAGTACACCAGATGCACCTGCGGCGGATCGCGCAGGGTGATCACCGTTTCCTTGCCGCTGTCCACCGCCGCCTTGATCCGCGCCGCCGGATCGTCCGATTGCGGGCCGATCAGCACCTCGGCCAGCGTCGAGGGATCGGACACGCGCACGCAGCCATGGCTGAAGGCCCGGTCCGACTGCCCGAACAGATGCCGCGCCGGGGTGTCGTGCAGATAGATGTTCCACGGGTTCGGGAACATGAACTTCGCCATACCGAGCGCGTTGTCATCCGATGGCGGCTGACGCAGCCGATAGGGGAAGGTCTGCGCGGTATAGGCGCGGAAATCGATGAAGCGCCGGTCGATCACGGTGCCGGTGGCATCCACGACCTGAAGCTGCGGCGCGGCATAGGGGTCTTTTTGCAGCTTCGGCAGATACTCGGCCGTCGCGATGGATCCGGGCACATGCCATGCCGGATTGATCACGATGTAATCCATCCGGTCCGAGAATTCGGGCGTCCGGTAGGTCGGATCGGGCTTGCCGATCACGCCGCGCGTCTCGAACACGGTCTGGCCATGATCGACGAGGCGGATCATCTGCTCGGTCAGGTCCACCCAGACATAGCGATCGCCGCGCGATCCGTGCATCCAGCGCAGCCGCTCCATCGCGACGATGACCTGCTGGGCGCGGATCTCGGCCGGGACGTTGATCTCGGCCAAGGTGGCGGGACCGGCGATGCCGTCCGCGGCAAGACCGTGATCGGCTTGAAACGCGCGGACGCCGCGGCGCAGCGCCTCGTCATAACCGGCGCCGTCCGGGGCATAGCCCATGGCCGCGAGCCGGGCATGCAGTGCCGCAACGGCAGGCCCGCCCTCTCCGGGGTGGAGGGTGACGGCCATCGGGACGGGATCGCCCCAATCGGCCGTGGCCAGTTCCACCCGCTGCGCGACGAGGCGGCCATAGGCC
Organism: Falsirhodobacter algicola; assembly: GCF_018279165.1. Taxonomy (GTDB): domain Bacteria; phylum Pseudomonadota; class Alphaproteobacteria; order Rhodobacterales; family Rhodobacteraceae; genus Falsirhodobacter; species Falsirhodobacter algicola. Next base: position 689,299 of record NZ_CP047289.1, read on the forward strand.
GGATCCGCCGGGAAAAGCGTAGCGAGATAACCCGCGGGATCATGGGCGAAATTCGCCATTTCCGCCTGCGGGCTGCGCCGGTACACGTCGCGCACGATGGTCGGATCGACGCGCTTGGGTTGCACCGCGCCGCTGCGGGCATCTTGCACGAAGGCAAAGAAGGCGCGGGTGATCGCGACATCGACCCGCGCAAGATCGGCGGGTTCGGTCGCGGCCCGAAGCTGCTGGCGCAGCGCGCGCGAATCGTAGCGGCCGATCGGCAAGCCATGCATCCACGCATCGTCGAGCGCCTTCAGGAACGGCTCCAGCCGTGCCTCGCGGTCCTGCAGCCAGAAGGTTTCGAAGGCCCGATCGTGATAGAACGCTGCCACCGGATCGCCGGGGCGCCAGTTCGGGGGCTCCTGCGCCCGGGGTGGCATGGGCGCGGCGACAGCGGCATGAAGCCCGCCAAGAGCGACCACGGCGGCAAGCAGGGTGATTCTGAACATGGGAATTCCGAGGGTTCGTTAATCATTCGTTACACTTGCCCCGCGCCATGTCGAGAGTGCGCGCAAGAAGCCCCCCGCATCGGTGCAGAGATGCAACGATCGGCAATCAGCAAATTATCGCCGAGATCCTTTAACCGAAAGGTTCATCGCGCTTGGTGACTCGGGCCGATCATGACATAGATGGGTGGTACGAATACGAAGCCGTGCAAAACGCGGCACAGACACGTAGCGGACAGGCAGAATGACAGGACAACCTCTTTCCGGGATTTCCCGGCGTGGGCTAATGGGTGCTTTCGCGGCAACCATGATCACAGCAGCGCCCACCGCATCGCACGCATTCGGTTTCCTACGGGGCGCCGGCGATATCCGACGCATCAAGATGTACAATGGGCGTACGGGCGAAAGCATCGATCAGATCTATTGGATCGACGGCAATTACGTTCCCGAGAGCCTTGCCGAGATCAACCGTTTCATGCGCGACTGGCGCACCGGCGGCGTGATCAATTTCGACCCGCGCACCGTGGACATCCTGACCGCTGCGCACCGCCTGATGGATGCCCCGGAGCCCTATCTTCTGCTGTCGGGCTACCGCTCGCCGCAGACGAACGCGATGCTGCGGGCCCGCTCTTCGGGTGTGGCGCAGAACTCGCTCCACATGAAGGGCGAGGCGGCGGACGTGCGGCTCAAATCCCGGTCGGTCAGCCAGATGGCCCGCGCGGCCGAAGCCTGCGCTTCGGGCGGGGTCGGTCGTTACAGCGGTTCGAACTTCGTGCACATGGATTGCGGCCCGGTCCGCCACTGGGGCGCCTGACGGCGCCCTCAGGTATCGCGGCGCCCGCGATACCCCATGGCCACGACGAACTTCTCGGATGAATCCGCGCGCGATGCGGGCGGCTTCACGTTGGCGACCTTGGTGAAGTTCTTCTTCAGGATGGTCTGAAGCTCGTTCTCCGCGCCGCCCGCCAGAACCTTGGCGACGAAGGTCCCGCCCTCCTCCAGCACGTCGAAGGCGAAATAGGCCGCCGCTTCGCACAGCGCGATGATGCGCAGGTGATCGGTGTTCTTATGGCCGGACGAGGCTGCGGCCATATCGCTCATCACCACATCCGCCGCACCGCCGAGCCAGCCTTTCACGAGGCTGTCGGCATCGTCGGCCAGGAAATCAAGCTGGTGGATCTCGGCGCCCGAAATCGGTTCCACCTCCTGAATGTCCACGCCGAGGACGGTGCCTTGCTTGCCGGACCCTTCGCCGAGCGCATTCACCCGCCGCACGGCCACCTGACACCAACCACCCGGCGCGCAGCCGAGATCGACCACCCGCGCGCCGGGCTTCAGGAACCCGAACTTGTTGTCCAGTTCGAGGATCTTGAACGCCGCACGGCCGCGATAGCCGTCCTTCTTGGCCCGCTGCACATAGGGGTCGTTCAGCTGCCGTTCCAGCCAAAGCGTGGAGGACAGCTTGCGCCCCTTCGCCGTCTTGACCCGGACGCGCAGATCGCGCTGCCCGCGGCCGGAGGTGTTCTTCGCCGTCATGTCAATGGTCCGTCTTCCAGAACGCCGTCGGCGTTCATTTGTTGATAAAGCAGGCCTTCGCGCAGGCCGCGATCGGCGACCGAAAGTCGGTCCGTCGGCCACACGCGCATCAGCGCCTGAAGGATTGCCGCGCCGGACATGATCAGGCTGTGCCGATCCCGTCCGATCTGCGGATCGACGCGCCGCCCCTCGGGGCCGAGCGCGAGGTATTCGCGGATCACATGGTCGATCTGGTCCGAGGTCATGTGCAGCCCGTCCACCTTGGTGCGGTCATAGCGCCGCAGCTTCAGGAACGAGGCCGCAACCGTCGTGATCGTCCCAGAGGTGCCGATGATCTGGAACCCCTCGCGCGCGTTGTCCGCATTGTAGGGCGAGAAGGTCGCGAGGTTCTCTTCGAAATACCAACTCATCAGGGCAAAGCGGGCGGCGTCATCCTCCACATCCGCGAACTGATCCTTCAGCGTCGCCACCCCCAGCGGGACCGAGATCCAATCCACCACCCGCGCCGCGCCCTGCCGGGGTTTGAACCCCTTGTGCAGCGCCATGATGGAGCGGGCGCGGTTCTCCGGTTCCACCTGCGACAGGTCGATCCAGACGAGTTCGGTCGAACCGCCGCCGATGTCGATCACCAAAAGCTGCTCGGTCTTCGGGCTGACCAGCGGCGCGCAGGAGATGACGGCAAGGCGCGCCTCCTCCTCCGGGCGGATGATCTCCAGTTGCAGGCCCGTCTCGCGCCGGACCATGTGGATAAAATCGCGCGCATTTCGGGCGCGGCGGCAGGCCTCGGTCGCAACAAGGCGCATCCGGCGAACCCGGTGCTTCTCGATCTTCTTCTGGCAGATGCGCAACGCTTGAACCGTCCGTCCCATGGAGGCACGCGACAGCCGGCCGGAACTTTCCAACCCAAGGCCAAGCTGTACGGTCTTGGAGAAACTGTCCACGACCTGAAAGTGACTGCCCCTTGGCTGGGCAATCAGCATGCGGCAACTGTTCGTGCCAAGATCCAGTGCCGCATACAGCGCCGGACCGGACGGGGTGGCGGATGGTTCGACCTGCAGGATGTCTGCAGGGATCGCGTCCACACCCCTGGGACGCTCGGGCGCCATTGTATCGCCCTCCAACTCTCGGTTGTGTCCATGGTATTCCTGCCGACGGACAAGCGCAAGTGGAGGGGAACCGCCCGCTCGCGCAAGCGTTACCCATGCCATGTGGAGAGGAGAGCGCGATGCGTGTCATCACCTTCTGCGCCGCGATGCTGCTGGCGATGCCGGCTGCGGCGGCGAATGTCTACGATTTCGCGGCCACCACGCCGCAGCTTTCGATCTTTGCGCAAAAGATGCGCCAGACGGGCATCGACCGCGCCCTCGCCAATCCCGGCCCCTACACCATCTTCGCCCCGACCGATGCGGCGGCGGCAAAGCTGTCCCCGTCCTTGGACCGCGAAACGTTGGTGCAAATCCTGACCTGTCACATGGCCCCGACCGAGGTCGTGAGCCGCGCCCTCGCCTCCGGTCAATCGGCCGTTATCCGCACCGTCGGCGGCTGCCGCCTGACGCTGACGCGCACGCCGTCGGGACTGACGCTGAAGGATGATGCGGGCCGGTCGCACCGGATCGAAGCGGCCGATCTCGATCAGGCGAACGGCGTCGTGCATATCGTGGATTCGCTGATCCTGCCGCGGTGAAGAGCGTCTTGACGCCCTGCCCGCTTTCGCATAATTCAAGCGCATCGCGGGTGTAGCTCAATGGTAGAGCAGCAGCTTCCCAAGCTGAATACGAGGGTTCGATTCCCTTCACCCGCTCCATCATTCCATCGCTGAACGGCCCAAAGGCCGCCGACCGAAGTCGGCGGCTTCTGTCTTAGCGCAGGAAGTCCACCAATTGGCGGGTGGAGCCGTCCTTGCCATCGGCGGATGCGCCCTCGAGGATCGGCTGAAGCGCCAGCGCCAGTTCCTTGCCCAGCTCCACGCCCCATTGATCGTAGGAGTTGATGCCGAGAATCACACCCTCGACGAAGACGCGATGTTCATAGAGCGCGATGATCTGCCCCAGCACGAAGGGCGTCAGCTTCGGATAGCACAGCGTCGTGGACGGACGATTGCCCGGGAAGACGCGGTGACGAGCCTGCCGTTCCAGTTCGGCCCCCTCGAAGCCCTTCTTGCGCATGATCTCCGTCGCCTCGGCCAAGGAACGTCCGCGCATCAGCGCCTCGGATTGGGCGAGGCAGTTGGCCACGAGCAGCAGATGCTGGTGGGCCAGCTCCGGCTCATGCCCCTCGCGGGCGACCATGAACTCGCAGGGGATGACGCGGGTGCCTTGGTGGATCAGTTGATAGAAGGCGTGCTGGCCGTTCGTCCCCGGCTCCCCCCAGACGACGGGGCCGGAATGGATCGCAAGATCGCGGCCATCCATGGACACGCGTTTGCCGTTCGATTCCATCTCCAGCTGCTGAAGATAGGCCGGAAGCCGGGCCAGCCGCTGTTCATAGGGCAGAACGGCGCGCGTTGCGTAATCGCAGACCTGATTGTGCCAGATCCCCGTCAGCGCCAGCAGCACCGGCAGGTTGTCCCGCCAATCGGCGCTGCGGAAATGCGCGTCCATCGCGGCGCCGCCGGCAAGGAAGGCGTCGAAATCATCCGGGCCCACCGCCAGCATGATCGACAGGCCGATCGGCCCCCACATGCTATAGCGGCCACCCACCCAATCCTCGAAACCGAAGACGCGGCTCGCGTCGATGCCGAAGGCGGCTGTCTTGTCCTCGGCGGTGGAAACGGCGGCGAACTGCTTGGCCGGATCGGAAACGCTGCCCGACATCCACGCCTTCGCCGTTTCGGCATTGGTCATCGTTTCGATCGTGGTGAACGTCTTGGAGGCGACGATCACCAGCGTCGTCGTAGGATCGAGCCCGGCGAGCACATCCGCGACATGCGCCCCATCCACGTTCGACACGAAATGGCAGCGCGGCCCGTCAGCATAGGGCGAAAGCGCGATGCAGGCCATGGCCGGGCCAAGGTCCGACCCGCCGATCCCGATATTCACCACATCGGTGATCTGCCCGCCCTGCCCGGCAAAGGCGCCGCTGCGCACATCGTCGGCAAAGGCGCGCATGCGGGCATGCGTCTCGCGCAGCGCGACGGTGACGTCGGTGCCCCCCACCTCCAGCGGCGTGCCCATGTTGCGCAGCGCGGTGTGCAGGACCGAGCGATGCTCCGTTTCGTTCAGTTGCGCGCCACGGAACATCGCCTCGCGCTTCGTGGCAAGGTCCGCCCCGTCCACGAGGGCGAGCAGAAGCTCCATTCCCGTGTCGCAGATGTTCGTCTTGGAATAATCGAACAGCAGCCCATCCGCCCGGGCGGAGAAACGTTCGGCGCGGGTATCGTCGAACAGCGTCAGGATCGGGCGATCCGCGACAATCCGGTGGTGGTCGCGCAGGGCCTGCCAGTCGTTCATCTCATGCTCCTCATTCGGCCCAATGGACCGTGGTGTCAGCGAGGAAGGCGCGGATCGGCGCCTCCATCGGGGTAAGTTTCTCGGCGCGGTGCAGCGCCTCGCGCTTGTCCGGCCCGGTGATCAGCAGATGGGTGGAGATCGCCTGCTTCAACGGGCGCGCGGTCAGGGTGATCCGCGGCTCGCCCGCGCCCTCGGCGCGCATGGGCAGAAGAAGCGGGGCCTTGTCGGACAGCCCCTCCTCCAGCCGGTCCGCACCGGGGAAGAGCGAGGCCGTGTGCATATCCACGCCCATCCCCAAAAGCAGGACCGAGATCGGCAGATGCGGCTCCAGCCCTTCGGCCAGATGCTCCAGCGCCTCTTCGGGGGTGCCGTTGTCGGAATGGATCGGAATGTAGGTGGCCGCCGCCGCCCGCCCCGTCAGCAACCGGCGCTTCAGAAGGCGCGTGTTGGACCGGGCGTGATCCTCCGGAACCCAGCGTTCGTCGTTCAGGAACACGGTGACGTTGGCCCAATCGAGATCGACGCCTGACAGCGTGTCGAACACCGGCCCGGGGGTGGTCCCCCCGGGAACGCAGAGCGTCGCCCGCCCCTCGCGGCGCAGGAAATCGCCAAGCTCGCTCGCGATGCGGTTCGCAAGTTGAAGATACAGGAATTCGCGATCGGGATATTCGTTGAAGTTCATTCCTTGATCTCCCTCCACCGGCGACCGTCGCGATGCAGCAGCATCAGCGCATCCTCCGGGCCGGATGTTCCGGGCTCATAGGCGTGCGGGCGTTCCTGCCGCGTCTCCCAGCCTTCGATGATCGGATCGGCCCAAGCCCAAGCGGCCTCCACCTCGTCGCCGCGCATGAACAGGGTCTGGTTGCCCCGGATCACGTCCATGATCAGCCGTTCATAGGCGTCCGGGATGTCCGAACCGTCCGGGCCGAGCGCCTGCGCGAAGGACATGTCCAGCGGCACCTGCGTCAGGCGCATACCGCCCGGCCCCGGTTCCTTGATCATGACCTTGAGGTTGATGCCCTCGTTGGGTTGCAGACGGATGACGAGCACATTCTCGCGCCCGCCTTCGGGATCGTCGAAGATCGAATGCGGAGGACGGCGGAAATAGATCGCGATTTCCGAGGTGCGCGCCCGCAGACGCTTGCCGGTACGCAGATAGAAGGGGGTGCCCTTCCAACGCCAGTTGGCGATGCCGACCTTCAGCGCGATGTAGCTTTCGGTCCGGCTGTCGGGATTGCCGGCATCGTCGCGATACCCAGCCTTGCCGTTCTTGGGCGCATACTGGCCGCGCACGATGTCTTCGGGGCGGACCGGCTCCAGCGCGCGGATCACCTTCAGCTTCTCATCACGGACGGCATCCGGGTCGAAGTGATAGGGCGGCTCCATCGCGATCAGGCACAGAAGCTGCATCAGGTGGTTCTGCACCATGTCGCGCATCGCGCCCGAGGTGTCGTAATAGGCGCCCCGCCCGTCCACGGCCACCGTCTCGGCGACGGTGATCTGAACGTGGTCGATGTACTCGGTCTTCCACAGCGGCTCGAACAGGATGTTGGCGAAGCGGATCGCCATCAGGTTCTGAACGGTTTCCTTGCCGAGATAGTGGTCGATCCGGTAGATCTGCTGTTCGGTGAAATGTTCGGCCAGCGTCGCGTTCAGCGCGCGGGCGGTCTTCAGATCCTTGCCGAACGGCTTTTCCACGACGATGCGGCTGTTGCCATCGGCGATGCCATGCTCGTGCAGACGCTCGGCGATGGCCCCGAACAGCGACGGCGCGACGGAGAAGTAGAAGGCATGCACCATGCCCTCGCGCATCTCCTCGCGCAGTTCCTGCCAGCCTTGCGTGCCCGTCGCGTCGATCGCGACATAGCGCAGATGGTCGATGAAGGCCGTCAGCGAGGCGGCGTCGCGCTTGCTGCTCGGCACGAATTCGGTGATCGAGTCCCGCGCCATGGCGCGATATTCCTCGACCGAGATCTCCGTCCGGGCCGCACCGATGATGCGGCTTTCCTCGGGCATCTGACCGGCAAGGAAGCGGCGATACAGGCTCGGCAGGATCTTGCGCCGCGCGAGGTCCCCCGTGCCGCCGAAGATCACTAGATCGAATGGATCCACTGGGATCGTCCGCGAAACCATCAAGGTCCTCCTGCTGTTAGCGCAAACAGGGTCAGTGTTACCCGCACCCGAGCCCCAAGTCTAGCGCAAGCCACAGGAATGTCAGCCCTCAGGCGTCCAGCTCCGCATCCCAGTAGAGGAAATCGAGCCAGCTTTCGTGCAGGTGGTTCGGCGGGAAGCGGCGACCGTGATTCTGCATCTCTTCGGCGGTGGGGCGGCGCGGGGCGCGGTGCAGCCGCAAGCCCGATTGCCGCAGCGTCTGCGAGCCCTTGCGCAGATTGCAGGGCGAACATGCCGCGACCACGTTTTCCCAACTTGTGATGCCGCCGCGCGCGCGGGGAAGGACGTGATCGAAGGTCAGATCCCCCTTCGCACCGCAATATTGGCAGCAGAATTCGTCCCTTAGAAAAAGATTGAAGCGCGTGAAGGCCACGCGCTTCTGAGGTTTGACGAAATCTTTGAGGACGACGACCGACGGTATCCGTATCTCGGCCCGCTGGCTTCGCACCGTCTGTTCGTATTCGGCGACGATGGTGACGCGGTCGAGGAAGGCGGCCTTGATCGCGTCCTGCCAAGGCCAAAGCGACAGCGGATAATAGGAGAGCGGCCGGTAATCGGCGTTCAGAACGAGCGCGGGGAACTGCTTCAGCGCCGCTGGCTCTCTCACGAAATGGGTCCTGAAATCTCCGTCCATCCGCAACTCTCCTTCGCCCCGTCCCGCTAGGGTCAAGGGGCGGGGAGCCCGCCCCATCGCCTGTCTTGAACTATATAGGGCGCCGAACACCATGCAAGCCCCTATCCATGCGACGATAGAGGCGGCAGGTTACGGTTTCGTGTCAGCCCAGCCGATCCCGCAGGAAGGACAGCGCGACCGATAGGCCATCCGGCGCGATCCCATGGCCGGTATCCTTCATCACATGGCCGAAGGTCTGAAAGCCCGCCGATACGAGGGCGTCACCGGCTAGGCCCATCTCCTCGAACGGAACGACGGGGTCCTGATCGCCATGGGCCAGCAGAACCGGCGGACGCGACGGCGCATCGGCCAGACGCTCCGGCCCGATCAGCTTGCCCGAGAAGGCGACGATCCCGCCGATCTGGGGCACGCGCCGGGGACCGACCTCGAGGCTCATCATCGAGCCCTGCGAAAAGCCGATGAGCACGAGGCGTTCGGGGGCGATGCCCTCTTCGGCAAGTCGTTCGTCGATGAAGGCCTGAAGCTGGGTCGTGGCGCGGGCGAAGCCTTCCTCCATCATCAGCTGGGTCGACCCATCGAGCCGCGGAATGGGGAACCACTGAAAACCGCCCGGGCTGCCGGGGCAGCGTTCGGGGGCGTCGGGCGCGATGAAGACGGTGCGCGGCAGATGCGGGGCCAGCGGTGCGGACAGGCCCAGAAGATCGGCCCCATTCGCGCCGAAGCCATGCACGAAGATCACCATGCTGTCGGCGGTGCCGG